>NZ_CP147020.1:3080000-3420000 GCF_037126435.1 Bernardetia sp. ABR2-2B
TAGTACGACAAACCTTCGGGGGCGTTGATAATCTACATAACAGCTTCCAAGAAAATCCTCGTTAGCGTTAATTTAAGTAGCCCGTACCGCAAACCGACACAGGTAGTCAAGGAGAGAATCCTGAGGCGCTCGGAAGATTCATGGTTAAGGAACTAGGCAAATTTACCCTGTAACTTCGGGAGAAGGGGTGCCGTCTTATAGCGATATAAGCGGCTGCAATAAAAAGGTCCAAGCGACTGTTTAACAAAAACACAGGGCATTGCGAAATCGTAAGATGAAGTATAATGCCTGACACCTGCCCGGTGCTTGAAGGTTAAGAGGGGAGCTTAGGGGTAACCCAAAGGTTTGAATCGAAGCCCAAGTAAACGGCGGCCGTAACTATAACGGTCCTAAGGTAGCGAAATTCCTTGTCGGGTAAGTTCCGACCTGCACGAATGGTGTAACGACTTGGACACTGTCTCAACCATGATTCCGGTGAAATTGAAGTATCGGTGAAGATGCCGATTACCCGCAGCGGGACGAAAAGACCCCGTGAACCTTTACTATAGCTTCGCATAGTTGTTGAATACAGAATGTGTAGGATAGGTGGGAGACTTTGAAGTTGCGTCGCTAGGCGTGATGGAGTCATTGTTGAAATACCACCCTTTCTGTATTTGTCATCTAACCTTGCAAAAGGGACGGTGCGTGGTGGGTAGTTTGACTGGGGTGGTCGCCTCCGAAAGTGTAACGGAGGCTTCCCAAGGTTTCCTCAATACGGTTGGTAATCGTATGTAGCGTGTAATGGCATAAGGAAGCTTGACTGCAAGACAAACAGGTCGAGCAGGTACGAAAGTAGGGCATAGTGATCCGGCGGTTCTGTGTGGAAAGGCCGTCGCTCAAAGGATAAAAGGTACTCCGGGGATAACAGGCTGATCTCCCCCAAGAGCTCATATCGACGGGGAGGTTTGGCACCTCGATGTCGGCTCGTCACATCCTGGGGCTGGAGAAGGTCCCAAGGGTTGGGCTGTTCGCCCATTAAAGTGGCACGCGAGCTGGGTTCAGAACGTCGTGAGACAGTTCGGTCTCTATCTGCTGTGGGCGTAGGAAATTTGCGAAGATCTGACTTTAGTACGAGAGGACCGAGTTGGACAAACCTCTAGTGTATCAGTTGTGGTGCTAACTGCATTGCTGAGTAGCTACGTTTGGAACAGATAAGCACTGAAAGCATCTAAGTGCGAAACTGACTTCAAGATGAGATTTCCCTTAAGAAACGTTAAAGATGATGACGTAGATAGGTTGCAGGTGGACGCTTAGAAATAAGTGGAGCTGAGCAATACTAATTTTTCAGTAGTCTTTTGTTAGTGTAGGTTTTCTGATATGCAAACAGAGAATCATAGTTTTTAGAATGTACTATACATCTTATTTTGTTAAAGAACTTTTTAAGAAATTGCTAAAGATTTACAAGAGTAAATCTTTACTTAAGATAAAGGGTGATTATAGCATAGGGGTACACGTCTTTCCATTCCGAACAGAGCCGTTAAGCCCTATTGCGCCGATGGTACTGCGCTATTCGTGGGAGAGTAGGTCATCGCCCGTCATTATATGGACAGATACAGGATTAATAAAGTGAATGTATTTGTGTTGGAAACAAAAATAAAATAAAGCCTTTGTAACATTAGTTATGAAGGCTTTTTTTGGGTTTTTTGCTAAAACTATTACATCGCTTTTTTGCTTTTGGCAGACTTACCAAGTGATACCTATGAGATAGATAAAGAACTGAAAACTATCCTACTTAGATTGAGTTATTGACTGTAATATGATTATTTTTTTATCTTGTATTGCTTTTCAACTCTGTTTTATATTTCTCAATTTCTATTAGTTATGAATAAATTTTCTGCTTGTTTTCTTTTCCTGCTGTTTTTCACCTCTTCTTTGTTTGCACAAGATATGCGTATTGACAAGGATAAAAATATAATCAATACTAGAGATGAGGTAATTCCAGGTTATTTTATTTTTGATTTTGGTGCAAGCTCTTTACTTAATGCGCCTGACCCAATGGATTTGAAAGTTTGGGGTTCGTGGTCAGTTAATTTATCGTATTTAGGAAATATAGATTTGGGTACGAATGTAAAGTTTTTACCTGGAGTTTCACTTGCTGTGGATAATTATATGTTTAAAGATGATGTAAGTCTTTTTAGAGGAAAAAATGTATTGGGAGAAGATAAAGTACAGTTTTATGAGCTAGAGCAAGATGAGATTAGAAAAAGTAAATTTTCGGTAACCTATATAGATATTCCTTTGGAGTTTCATTATATTCCTAATCCAACTAAAAAAGGACTTCGTTTTGCTCTTGGTGGAAAGTTTGGAATCCCTGTTTCTGGAGCAACAAAAATAAGGTATAAAGATGATGGAGCTAATTTTATAGATAAGACAAAGAATAATTTTCATGTGTCGAAGGTGCGTTATGGTGCTTTGGCTCGTATTGGTTATGGCAGTTTTTATTTGTTTGGATATTATGGATTTAATTCTTTATTCCAAAAAGATAAGCTAGATTGCGACTGCAATGGAGGAAGCCCAATAACTATTGGTATTACTTTATTTGCGTTTTAATACAATTAAAATATATATATGGGTTTTCTGAATCTTTATAACAACGTTATTACCAACTATGAACTCTAAAGAAGAAAAAGAACAATTAATTACTGATTTTTATACTGCTTTTATCAATAAAGATGCAGAAAAAATGGCAAATTGTTATACTGATGATATTGTTTTTAATGACCCTGTTTTCAAAAATTTGAAAGGAGAAGAAGCTAGAGATATGTGGAGAATGCTCTTAGGAAGTGCAACTGATTTGAAGGTTTCTTTTTCGAATGTAGAGGTAATAGGAAACAAAGGTTCAGCAAACTGGGAAGCAATTTATCCATTTAGCAAAACAGGAAATACTGTTCATAATAAAATAAAAGCAAATTTTGAGTTTGAAAACGGAAAAATTGTTCGTCATACTGATGATTTTGATTTATGGAAATGGGCAGGAATGGCTCTAGGAATGTCTGGAAAGCTTTTGGGTTGGACTTCCTTTGTTCAGAATAAAATTAAAGATACAGCTCAACAAACATTAGACAAGTATAGAGCAAAAAAGAAAGAAGCATAACAAAAAAACATGAAAAATTTATTTTACTACTTTTTACTTTTTTTCTTTTATGTTTCTTGTTCTACTAATGAAGCTAAAAAGCAAGACGAAACGGAAAAAATAACTTTAGAAGTAGAGTTTCTTGTAGGAAATGAGCATTTAAAATTATTACAAGAATATCAAAACGATTTAGGACAAAAGTATTTATTAGAGAATTTTAAATTCTATTTAAGCAATTTTGAGCTTGAATCAGCTTCTACAAATAAAATATTCAAGGTAGAAGACTCTTATTATTTGTTTTCAGCAGATAGAGAAAAGAATATTTTTGAGAGAGAAATTTTAGTGCAAAAAGGAGGATATAACAAACTGAATTTTTTCATTGGAGTAGATTCTATCAAAAATACTTCATTGGACAATACTGGAGATCTGGATATTAGCAATAGTATGGCGTGGGATTGGAATACAGGCTATAAGTTTGTTGTAATGGAAGGAAAATATTATAATAACTCTTCTGATTTGACTTCCTCTATTCCTCTTGTTTTTCATATTGGACTGAATCCAAGCTATAAAAAGATAAGTTTTAATCTTGATACAGTTGATGAAAAAGGATTTTTGGATACAAAAAAAGATAAAAAAATAGTTTTGAGAGTAGATTTGAATAGTTTTTTTTCGTCTCCAAATCAAATTGATTTTGAAGCGATAAATAATATAATGGGAAAATCAGCTATTCTGACTGAAAATTATCAAAGAGATTTTATTACACTTCAAGAAATTCAATAATAGTTTTCCAAAAAAACTTAAAAAGACTTTCCTATTTACTGGGAAAGTCTTTTTGTTTTGTAATTCATTTTTTATTAGCCTAATTTGTATAAAAATAAACCAAACAACATATAAACGATTACGAATTGCGAATTAAAAATTACGAATAATACATTACAGGACTACGAAATTGGATTTGAAAGATTAGCTCTACGGAAAAAATGACTTTTTCATAGAATGAAACTTTGCTCATCTTTTAATTTGTAAAAGTTCTAATATTGATAATTTGAAGTTTTATTCTTATAAATTCTTGTTCGAATCAAAAGAAATAAACTAACACACAATGGAAAAAATACTTATAATTGGTGCAAATGGGCAATTAGGAACAGAGCTTTCAGCTGCCTTACAACAAAAATATGGAGAAGATGCTATTATTGGTTCAGATATACGAAAACCGAAAGAAGAAACTTCTATTTTCGAAATGCTTGATGTCTTAGATGGCGATGCACTACTCTCAATAGTCAAAAAATATAAGGTTACACAGATTTATCATTTGGCTGCAATTCTTTCAGCAAAAGGCGAAGAAAATCCAAAGATGACGTGGAATATAAATATGAATGGGCTTCTGAATGTCTTGGAAGTGGCACATTATGAAAAACTAAAGAAAGTTTATTACCCTAGTTCGATTGCTGTTTTTGGAACTTCTACCCCATCACCTGCACCTCAATACACTTCAATGAATCCTGCTACAATTTATGGAATTAGCAAACGAGCAGGAGAACAATGGTGCGAATATTATCACAATAAATATAATGTAGATGTTCGTTCACTACGCTATCCTGGGTTGATTAGCTACAAAACACCTCCAGGGGGAGGAACGACAGATTATGCTGTTGATATTTTCTATAAAGCTGTTGATGGAGAACATTTTAACTGCTTTTTGGAAGAAAACACTCGCCTTCCGATGATGTATATTCCTGATGCTGTTCGTGCAACGTTAGAGCTTATGGAAGCACCAAAAGAAAATCTATCGACACACGAAGGATATAATCTAAATGCTTTTGATTGTACTCCAAAAGAGTTATATGATGAAATCAAAAAGCATGTTCCTAACTTAGAAATTAGTTATGAAATAGATAAACTTAGACAATCTATTGCTGATTCGTGGTCAGACCAAGTAAATGACGATATAGCTAGAAAAGATTGGAACTGGAAACACGAGTACGATATGGAAAGCACTACAAAGGAAATGTTAATCAATCTGAAAAAGAAATTTGCAGTAGAAAAATAGATATTATAATTATTTAGTAGGTCAAATGACTTGTCTCTGACCTACTAATATTTTCCATTTTATAGTCTATTCTGATTAATCACGGTCGCTTCTCCATTAATCGTAACTTTTCTAGTCGTCTTATCAATGACTTGTGTCTGCACTTTTGCACGGTTTTTTTCTCTGCTAATTTCTGTAATTGTCATAACAGCTTCATAATCTGTATCTACAAACATTGGACGCATAAAATTCATTGTTTGATTCATATAAATTGTTCCCTCCCCAGGAAAGAGTGTTCCGAAAATTTTTGAGAAAACACTTGCTCCCAAAAATCCATGCATAATCGGACGTTTAAACATAGTTGTTGCTGCATATTCTTCATTGAGATGCAAAGGATTATTATCGCCTGTTACTTCAGCAAATTTATTAACTTGTTCTTGTGAATAGGAAAAGGTAAGACGATATTCATCTTTTTCATTTAGCTTTTCTGTGGTGTTCATAGATTAGATGTTTTTTGTTTGTGTAAGAATTAATTTTGAATTAGTTAAATTGCCTATTCATAAACAAGTAAAATAAGTATTTTTATAAAAAAAGTACAATAAAAAATAAGAAAAAAAATAATTTTAGTGAAAGATGGAAGAAGTTTTAGGTTTTTTGATTGCAATCGTAGTTGGTTTTACAATGGGTTTGTTAGGTGGAGGAGGTTCAATTTTAGCTGTTCCTATTTTTGTTTATATTTTGAATATTGAAGCCGTTATTGCAACAGGTTATTCACTCTTTGTGGTGGGTGCTGCTGCCCTTGTGGGTGCGTACAGGTACTTTCAGCAGGGTTTAGTCAATCTAAAAATTGCTCTTATTTTTGGTGCGCCTTCTTTAATTATGGTCTATCTTACTCGGGCATATATTGTTCCTGCTTTACCTGACCCTTTTTTGAGTTTTGATTATTTCATTCTTACCAAAAATGCAGCTATTGTTGTCTTTTTTGCTATTGTAATGCTCATTTCTTCTACCATAATGATTCGAAAAGGAGCAAAACAGCAAGAACAAAATCACGTTCCAAAAGCTGTTTCTGATAAATCATTGAATGTTCCTGTTTTGATTTTAGATGCACTTTTGGTTGGTCTTATTGCTGGTTTGGTAGGTGCAGGAGGTGGGTTTTTGATTGTTCCCTCCTTAGTGTTTTTGGCTCGTGTTCCGATGAAAGAAGCAATTGCAACCTCACTTTTTATTATTTCTATTAATTCACTTTTAGGTTTTTTGGGAGATTGGCAACAGCATGAAATAGATTGGCGTTTTTTGCTTCCTTTTACCAGTTTCACAATTGTAGGAATTCTTTTAGGAACTCATTTTTGTAAATATGTTCCTGCTGCAAAGCTCAAACAGGTTTTTGGTTATATGGTCTTAGTAATTGCTTTCTTTATTCTTTATAAAGAGTTTATTCATTAAAAATAATCAAAATTCAGATTTTTAGTTGTTGCTATTTTTATAGGAAACAGAAAACGAGTAGTTTTGTAAAATATTTTTTTTATCAACGAATCAAAAACACATATTATGGAATACAGAATTGTAGCCCTAGAAGTTTTAGAAGCTAATCTAATTGCACCTACTCAAAACCTGCCAAAAGAAATTATTTTTCAATTTGATGTTAATTTAGAGCATCGTTGGAATACAGATGATAACATTCTTATAGTAGTTACGAGTGTTGCTATTTATACAAATGACAAGAAAAATACACTCGCTAAGTTCAAAACTAATACAGTTTATAAAATAGAAGGTTTAGCAAGTCATGTAGATTCAGCCAATCAAAAGCTCAATCTTCCAACAGATTTTATTTTAGATCTTAATGAAACAGCAATTTCTACTACTCGTGGTTCATTATTTTCTTTCTTGAGAGGTACTTATTTGCATAATGCTGTTTTACCAATCATCAATCAGACTATTCCTGTTCAATAAAAATAAAAAGTAGAGTAATAAAATATTTTGGCTAACTCATCTCTACTCAAACATTTTTTGTACTTTTGTACATCAATAGATTATTTATGCCGTTGTTATTCAACCAACAACGGTATAAAATAAACTAACAGAAACCGAAAAATAGACAAAGACAAATGATAGGAATAGCAAATGGCTATTCTTTTTCCTCACTCCTTTTGATACTTTTATACAAAAATGTTAAATCGTCGTATTCTACGCCTGAAAACTATGCAGGCTTTGTATGCTTTAGAGCAAGCTCAACGTTCCAATTATCAATTAGCATTGGATTATATCCATCAAAAATTTGAACCTAATCTCAATTCGATGGTCATTCCGACAGCCGAAGAAGTAGCTCAAAAAAGAAAATTAGGAAAAGAGATTTTTGAAGCAAACTACAGAAATGAAACGTTAGAAGCTCAAAGCGAACACGGTGATGTAGATTTGGCTGTTAGTGAGGCTATGCGTATGTATAATACTCAAATCCAAAAAGAAAGACGTTTGCAAAAACAGGAAATGATAAAGAAAACAGAGGGAATCCACGATGATTATCTCAAACTCCTCAAACTTCTTATGGCTTTGGCTGACCATTCAGAAGCTGACTATAATTCTCGTAAGGCAAGGCAGTATTCTAATGAAGTAGTCTTTGATTCAGAACTTCATTTTACAAATAATGCTTTAATAAAGCATCTAATAGGACATAAAGAATTACAAGAACTCTTAGTAGGCTCAAATTGGGCAACTTCAACAATAAAACATTGGTTTCAAATTCTTAAAGAAGAAGAGTTTTACAAAAAATATTTAGCTATAAAACAACCTACGTTTTTAGAAGATAAAGAATTTATGATAACTCTGACAAGAGATTTTATCATGAAAAATGAGGTCTTAGATGGATATTTTGATGAAAATGATATTTATTGGTCAGAAAACCGTAGCGTTCTTCGTAATATGCTTCTAAAGACAGTAAAGAATATAGAAGAAGAGAACGTTGTGAATAATACTCCTGTAGAGTTATATTTACTTTCTCGTAACTGGGAAGACGATAAAGAATTTTTTGAAGAGCTTTTTCAGAATACAGTTAATGAAAGTTTAGAAAACGAACAACTTATTAGCGAACGACTCAAAAATTGGGACATCAATAGAGTTGCCATGACAGATACTTTGATTTTGAAAATGGCGATTAGTGAGATGCTACATTGCCCAAGTATTCCTGTAAAAGTATCAATAAATGAATACGTAGAACTTGCCAAAAATTATAGCACTCCAAAAAGCAAAGAGTTTGTGAACGGTATTTTGGATACGCTTTCTGAGTATTTACTTAGTGAAGGTAAAATTAAGAAAAGTGGACGTGGACTTTTAGATAACCAATAGAAACCTAAAAATAAGCTTCATTATAAGCTAAAATATGTTTTTTGTTAAACTAATACATCACAAAATACGTTAGAAATAAAATAACAATACTTACTAAAACACAAACTTAAATTAAGGCAATTGATTTTACTCTTATTTTCAATTACCTATAAAAAATAATATTATTATGAAACCATCTCACATCGGATTGCTTGCTGGCGTAGTTAGTGCAGCAGCTATTGGAACATTTTTTGGGATTTTATATGCTCCAGACAAAGGAAAAAATACTCGTAGTCGTCTCAATTATCGTCTTTATCGTACTCGTGATAGAGTAAATACTCTTTTAGATAAAATAAACTCTACCAACGAAAGTGTTTTTTCGAAAGACGCACAAGAAGAAGGTAAAAAAGTAATTGAAGAAGTAAGAGAACGTACGGAAGATTTGCGCTCTGAAATTGATGCACTTATCTCTCAAATTCGTACGCAACAGTAATTTAAAAGATACTTTGATTAAAAAATATAAAATTTTACTTGTACTTTATTTAATTTTATTTAGACAAAAATAATTTGTAGTATCTTTGCATAACCAATTATAAAAATTATTCCATCAAAAACATCAATCATATTATGAAAATGAACAAAATTATTGGAACGTTCCTTATTTTAGGAATGAGTAGTTTTTTTGTAGCTTGTTCTGGAGAAAAATCTAGCGAAGCAAGTACAGACGAAACAAATGCAAGTACAGAAATCACAAATACAGTAACAGATGATGCTACTAATGTTGCAACAGAAGTAGCAAATACAGAAGTAGCTGCAAATCTAGCTCGTATTGAATTTGAAAAGACAGTACACGACTTCGGAAATATCAAAGAAGGCGAAGTAGTAGAACACGTTTTTAAATTCAAAAACATAGGTGAAACTCCTCTTATCCTAACAGGTGTTCAGCCTTCTTGTGGTTGTACAGCTTCTGACTTTACGAAAGAGCCAGTTGCACCAGGTGGAGAAGGAACAATCTCTCTTAGCTTCAACTCTGCTGGAAAAGTAGGAGCGCAAAACAAAACAGCTACTGTAAAAGCAAATATTGAAGGTGGACAAACTACTATTTCTTTTAAAGGAAATGTAGAAGGTGCTGCAAACAAGACAAGTGGTGCGCCTTACAAGTAAACCTTACAGAAAAAAGTAATTGATTCAATCAAATTGTAATCGAAAAAAGCATATTCTATTTTTTTAGAATATGCTTTTTTTGTTTAGAAAAATATAAGTCGTTTTTCTACTTACTCTCTTCATTTCGAACTTCCTCAAAAAGCTGCATAATTTCTTGATTTGGTTCTTGTCCGTTGTTTTGTTTTTTAAAAAAATCTACAAATAAACCACTAATATTCCTAGAGTAGTCCATTTCAGTATCAGTGTCATTATTTTTTCCTTTTATTCTTGGAATAATTGTTCCTAAAATACCTTTATGAGCAGCATATAAAAGTTGAGCATCGGCAGCAGAAAGAAAGTCATCTGTTTCAATGGTAAGCTCTACAAGAGATGGCTTTGTACTAGCTTGGTCTTCATTTAGCCATTCTATTGCTTTTTCTACTTCTGAAAATGTTTTGCGTTTCAACTCTTTACAATCAGTTAATTCTATTTTTTCATATTTTATAGGTTCTTTTGCTTTTGCATCTAAAATAACAACATACTTTTTCTGAAAGGCTTCCGAAAAACTATATGCTAACAGACTTCCACTATAAACAATCGGAAAAGGCTCTTTTTGAGTAGAATGATAACGATGCAAATGCCCTAAGGCTACATACTGAACAGTTTTAGGAAAATTTTCTGTATAAATAGGCTGTGCCGAACCAACCAAAATAGACTTTTCGTCATCTGATTCTTTGGGCTGTTTTTCGCCTTTTTTCATGACAAATAAATGTCCCATCAAGATATTAATTCCATTATCATCAAGATAACTTTCAGCTTGTTTTTGCCAAAGGTCTTGCAAAAAATCTCTTAGTTCTTGCTCTTGATTATCCAAACTAAAATAAGTTTTTAGGCGTAATTCATTTGCATAAGGAGTCAGCAAAAGGCGTAACGGACATTCCCATGAAGGCATCATAAGCTCTAAAAAGCCTTCCTCACTTCTTAAAATTTCTAATCCGTTATCTAACTTTACTTTAGGCAGCTTATCATTTGGATAACCTAATAGAAAAATCCCTAATTCACTTCCCCAAACACTAAAATTAGCAATATATTGAGCAGAGTCGTGATTTCCTGCAATCGCCACGACAGGACGAGAACCATTTTTAGAAAGTCGTTGAAGCGTTTTTAAGAATAATTGATTAGCTTCATTAGAGGGTAAAGGAATATCAAATAAATCTCCAGCTATCAGAATCACATCAACATTTTGGGTATCAGCAATCTGACAAAGCTCGTCTAAAACTTCTTTCTGCTCTTCCAAACGAGGAAAGTCGCCTAATTTTTTTCCTAAATGCCAGTCTGCTGTGTGGAGAATTTTCATGTTTTTATTATTACTCTTGTCTCTAAATTAGTTTTGAAGCTGTTGTAATTTAAGCAAAAATGGAGATTATATTCTAATCATTGAGTGCTTTTTTGTAGGTTGATAAAGCTCTTTCTCGTGCTGCTTTGTGTTCTACAATTGGTTTTGGATAATCTTTGGTATCATATTCTTTTATCCACGTGCGAATGTATTTTTGATTTTTATCAAATTTTTTGAGTTGAGATTCTGGATTAAAAATACGAAAATAAGGTGCAGCATCTACGCCACTTCCTGCTGCCCATTGCCAACCTCCGTTATTTGATGAGAGTTCGTAATCTAATAGTTTTCTAGCAAAATAAGCTTCTCCCCATCGCCAATCAATGAGTAAGTGCTTAGTCAGAAAACTAGCTGCTACCATTCTGACACGATTGTGCATAAAACCAGTTTCATTGAGCTGACGCATTCCTGCATCTACCATCGGATAACCTGTTTTTCCTTCACACCACTTTTCAAATTCTTCTTGATTATTTCTCCACGGAATTTTATCATATTTTGAACGAAAAGCAGCATCGACTACTTTTGGATAATGATACAGGATACTCATATAAAACTCTCTCCAAATGAGTTCGTTAAAGTATTTTTCGTTGGTTTCTTTGGCTAATCGTGCTAACTTTCTGATGCTAATAGTTCCGAAACGCAAATGTGGACTCAATCTACTTGTTCCTTCTTTTGCTGGAAAGTCTCTTGTATCTTCATAGTTTTTAATGATTTCTTTAGGAAAATCATCAGACGGAATATGAGGGTTTGTATTAGCTTCAAATCCAATTTCTTTGTAGGTTGGAAAGTTTAGGTGTTTAGTTTTATAAAAATTATCAAAATATTTTTCAGTAGAATAGCTTTCTAAATGTTCTTCTTTCAAAGCACCTTTCCATTTCTTACTATATGGCGTATAAACTACATAAGGTTCGCCATCGTCTTTCAAAACATCATCTTTTTCAAAAATCACTTGGTCTTTAAAAGTCTTGAATTTAATGTTTTTCTCTGATAAAAATTGCTCTACATTTTCATCTCTGATTTTAGCATAGGGTTCATAATCATGATTGGTATATACTTCTTTTATGTCATAATTTTCAAGTAATTCTTTATAAACTTCTAGAGGCTTTCCTATTTTTACGCAAAGCGAACTGCCTATTTTTTTATCTTCTAACTCTTCTTTTATTTTATTCAAATATCTATAAATCATTGTCAGACGTGCATCATCTTTGTCTTCTAGTTGGTTCAAAATATCTGTATCATAAATAAACAAGGGCAAGACTGCAAAATCTGAATGTAAGGCATGATACAAACCAGCATTATCATCAAGACGTAAATCTCGGCGAAACCAAAAGATAGAAATTTGTTTTTTACTAGACATATAATTTTAAGAATAGTTTTTATTTTTTTTAATGTCTTGCTAACTCTCTATTTATTTTTATTGTTTTGAAAACAATTTAAGTAAATGAAATTAATTTAATGTTGAAAGAAAGAAAAATTAGTAAGAAATAGTAGTTTAATGGCTCTGTATTGTTCCAATTATATATTTTTTATAATTAAAGGTAACTTTCCTTACCTTTGTGCTATCAGTTCATTATCAAGTAAATACTTTGCTTTGAGTTGATAAAATATATAATCCTATTTTAAATTTAAAAATCAATATGTCTAAGAAAGTAGCCATTTTTGGTGGAGGAATTGCAGGTCTTACTGCAGCACACGAATTAGTAGAAAAAGGTTTTGACATTACAGTTTATGAAAAAAATGAGATTTTAGGAGGAAAAGCTCGTAGTTTCTTGCTTAATGGAAATTTAAATCCTACTATGCAATATGCAGGTGAACACGGTTTTCGTTTTTTTCTTCATTGGTACGAAAACTTTCATGATACTTTAAAAAGAATTCCTACGAAAGACAATAAAACAGTTTATGATAATTTGGTAGATGTTGGAGAGATTCAAGTTGATGACTTTACATTTTCATTTATAGAATCTCATCCTAACCCAACAAAACCTCCAATAGCTTGGCTTAAAGCAATGCTTTCATCTCAAAAAAGACATGAAGAAGAATTCGAACAAACTACTTGGGATTCTTATATTACTTCGAATCTTCGTGGAACAGAATCAAAAGAGATGATTCGTTTTTTCCAAAATACTCCAAAAGCAACAGCTTCTGTACATTCAACAGAAGCAAGTGTTAAAGCACTTGCACATACTTTAAATCGCTTTTTTACAAATAATGGTCTAGGGATATTAAATGCTCCTACTAATGATGCCTTATTTGACCATTAGCAAAATCACTTATCTTCTTTGGGAGTAAAATTTGAGTTCGCAACCACTTTAGTATCACTCAATAGAAGTGATAATTCTATTGATAGTTCTTCAATTTTGATAAGAAATGAAAAAAAAGAAATTTATGCTGACTATTATATTAGTGCAATTCCTCATTTGGACTTAGAAAAAGTAATTAGTCAAAAAAACAAAAATGAGAAATTTAATTATTTAACAAAACTCAAATCGGGTTGGCAAGCAGGAATTGTATTTTATTTGAGTAAAAATATGCCTTTTCCTAATGGGCATTTTGCTCTTTCAAACTCTCCTTGGAATATTACAGGAATTTCTCAATCTAATTATTGGTCAGAACAAGCTAGGCAAGAGTATTTAGATAAAAATAATATTGAATTGAATCTTTCCTTAATTATTGCAGACTGGGATTTAGAAGGAAATTTTATACAAAAAACAGCAAAAGAATGTACTTTAGAAGAAATAGTTCAAGAATTGATTTATCAACTCAAAACTTACTGTCCTAAAGACTATAAAGAAAGTTTTGAAAATATTGAGAAATGCTTAGTTGATTATACCATTGACCCAGCTATACATTTGACAGGAGATAATTCTGCGACTAATGAAACGCCTCTATTTATGAATGTGGTCAATCATTGGGAAGCAAGACCAAATGCAAAAAGTGAATTAGAAAATCTTTTTATTGCTGGAGATTTTGCCAAAACATCAGCCTATTTAGCTACAATGGAATCGGCTAACGAATCTGGAAGACGTGCAGCCAATGAAATCTTGCAAATTAATAATAAAGGTTTTGCTGAAATATTTACAGAAAAACACTCAAAAACACCTCAAATATTTACACCTTTCATAAAAATAGATGAGATTTTATATGATTATGATAAATCGCATATACTAGATTATTTGAGTAATGAACAAGTAGAAGAATTAACAAATGCACTTCTTCCTTATATTGATTTTGAAGGAAGTAATCTTCGTAATATTGATACATTATTCACAAGTGTTGTAGATACTTTAAAGCATCTTTTAGACAAACTTCCTTCTTTGGGTAGTGATATAATTCAACTTCTAGTAACACAGACAAATGTAAAAGAAGACACCATAAAAGATGAATTAGCAAACAGAGTGCAATTTTGGGCAAATGTGAGTTTGAAACTTGTAGAACATAAATCTAAGCAGTTTCCAGAAAGTTTGTCTTCTTACGTCGATATTGACAATCCTATATTTAAACCTCTATTGCATGTAGCCAAACAACAAGGTTCAATGAATAGAGCTAAGTTTGCTACTGCGTTAAATAATTGGTACGATGTTCCTTATGATGAACTTATTCATCTGATGGAAACAGGACAAGTTCTTCATAATTGTAGCTTATTGATAGATGATACTATGGATAATACAACAGTTCGTAGAAATGACAAAACAGCCCATGAACTTTTTGGAATCAATCAAACTTTGTGTGCAGCTTATTCTACTTATTTCCAAGTTTTATTATCTACTTATGTTAATTTAGGTTCAGATTGCTTGTTACATTATTTGGAAGAAACAACTAGAGCGCATATAGGTCAATCAGATGATGTATATTACCGAGAAACAAAACTGTGTCCGACAGAAGAAAAATATATGGATATGGTGGGTAACAAAACAGGTAGTTTTTTTAGAGTATTTTCTATGTGTTTGGCAAGTTTGAGTAAAAAAACATTGTCCAAACAATTGAAAAATGATATTCTAGATTTTGCTGATTTTGTAGGAAAATTATATCAAATCAAAGATGATTATATGGATTTGATGTCAGAAGAGTATTTTATCAAAAAAGGAACATTTGCCTCAGATTTTGAAGAAGGTAAATATTCTTTTCCTGTTATTCATTGTGTTACTAACTTCCCTCAATATGCTGAAAAAATTGCCTTCTTATTAGGAAAAGAAGGGATAACAAATGAAGAGAAAAATGAACTTATGAGCTATTTAGAAGACTCAAAAAGTTTGGATTATACATTACATAAAATAACAGATTTATATCAAAAATGTGATGTATTACTTTCTTCTATTGAAAATGAAAGTAGAGTTTCTAATCCTAAAATGAGAAGTTGGTTAGAAAGTTTTGTGTCTGATGTTCCTAATTTTAGTTATACAAAGAAGGCAAGTAAAGCAACTGTTCAAGTTCAATCAACTCAAAAACAAGATGTTTTTGAAATAAATTCAGTTGCTCCAGATACAATAAACAGGGCATTAAGAAATGTAATTTGCTCGTATCATATTTATTTCAAACTACATAATTGGACTTTAGAGCAGTTTTGGGAATGTTTCCCTTTATTACTTACCGTCGAAACGATGATAATTAATGTTGATAATATCAATGAAGATAAAAATGAAAAAGTTTCTGTACTGACAAAAGAAGCCATTAAATCTTCTAAATCTTGGCAGTTTATATCAAAAAGCAGTTTTTATTCCCCTTTAATGGACGAGATATTAGACAATGCCATTGAGTATTTTAATTTAGAGAAAAAATGGTATCAATCTGAAAGTCAAGAAAATAATGAATTATTTACAGAAGAGTTTCTGACAAAAATGAATCATTATAAATCTACTAATTTCAGAATTTTACATATTTTATCTCAAAATATTTGTGGAGACGAACCTCAAACTACTACAACTATCTATGATGATTACTATTTAGATGCGCAAATTATTGAAGACTATGTTTCTATGAGAATAGAAGAGTTTGAATATGAAGAAGACAAAAAAGAAAGCAAATATAATGTCTTTTTACATGCTCAAAAATTAGAAAATCAAATGTTTTTTGCAGAACACAAACAAGCTCTTTATGACAGACTTACGTTTGCAGAGATTCAGATAGCTGCAAACTGGTATCAAGTTTATACCTCAGCATTAAGTATTGATACTCATCTTACTGGTATTTCTGCAAAAATGGATTTGAAGAAGGTGTATTCTATTGCTAAAGAAATATCTTTTGCTTGTAGTTTAGATGAAGACTTGTCAGAAATGACATTGAAAGGAAAATTCAAATGGTGTATAAATAAATTCTTTGAAAAAGTGATTGCTCAAAAAACAAATGACGTTATTCTAACTCGTTTGCAAAAAGATGTTATCTTGTCTTTGTCTAATTGAAACCATTTATTAGAATTGAAGTTTAAAACTGTTTACTAAAATATATTGTGAACCTTTACTACAACAAAAACAAATTCTCAATGTTAATTTATCTAATTAGATATTTGATGGTATAGAAAATAAGATTGATGAGGTTTAATTTTGATAGTAAAGACAATTAGAGTAAAGAAGTAATTGATTTTATAAAGAAGGCTTACAATTAGTACAGCCTTTTTTTATTTCAAAAAAAATAACTTGCTGTTAATATAGGTTTTGGCAAAATGATTTTTTATTTTTATCAAAATCTTATTCTTAGTCTTTTCTTTATCATTCTTAATGAATTATTCTAGTACAAACGGAGATACACAAGTTGGCTCACTACGTGATGCATTATTTCAAACATTTAGCGTAAAGGGTGGACTTTTGCTTCCTGAAAATATAAAGCCTTTATCCAAAGAATTTTTAGCAAATCTTCATACTTTTTCTTTTAAAGAAATTTGTTTGAAAGTCTGTTTGAATCTTTTTGAAGATGAAATTCCAGAACAAGATGTAGAAAGAATAATTGAAAATACCTTTGACTTTGAGATTCCGTTAGTAGAAATTTATGAAAAAGAAGTTTATTCATTAGAGCTTTTTCATGGCGAAACTCTTTCTTTTAAAGATGTCGGAATGCGCTTTTTAGCAGAACTGATGAGTTATTTTTTAGAAAAAGAGAAAAAAAGTAAAGAGATAACTGTTTTGGTAGCTACTACAGGTGATACAGGAAGCGCAGCAGCAAGTGCATTCTTCAAAAGAAAAGGAATGAAAGTTTGTATTCTTTACCCAAAAAACAAATTGAGTTTGTTGCAAGAAAAACAGCTCAACACATGGGGAGAAAACATCACAGCTTTAGAGGTTGATGGAACTTTTGAAGACTGTCAAAGACTTGTAAAGGAAGCTATAATGGATAAAGAGTTAAATCAAAAAATACAGGTTACGACAGCTAACTCTTATAATGTTGCTCGTCTTTTAGCTCAATGTTTGTATTATTTTTGGGCAGTTGCACAGCTGAAAGGAGAAAAACGAACAGCTATTTTTTCTATTCCAAGTGGAAATTTTGGGAATTTGACAGCAGGAATTATAGCCAAAAAAATGGGGCTTCGTATTAGTCGTTTTATTGCTGCCACTAATATTAATGACGTTGTTCCACAGTATTTGCTTAATGGGAGTTTTGAGCCACGCCCTGCAATTCGTACTATTTCGACGTCGATGGATACAGGAAATCCTGTTAATTTTAAACGTTTGCTTACCCTCTACAATCATTCTTATACTCGTTTTTGTGCAGATATTGCAGGGTATAGACTAACCGACCGAAGAACAAAAAATACGCTTAAAGATCTCTACGAAGGCTATAATTATTTAGCTGACCCACATTCTACGGTTGCTTATGCTGCTCTCAAAAATTATCTTACTCCAGAGAGTGAAGTAGGAATTTTTCTTGCCACAGCTCACCCAGCCAAATATTATGAAGTAGTCAAACAAACCATCTTTGATATAGAATTAGAAATGCCTCCATTTTTGGAAGAAGCATTGAGAAAAGAAAAGCAAGTGGTTTCGATTTCTTCTAAAATTGAAGATTTGAAGGAGTTTTTAACTAAGATAAAGAGTTAAATTCTAACCAAACTATTACTTTTGTTTTTTTGTAGGATAAAGAATAATTATTTGAATGATGATGCCAATCACAATGAGAAACATAATTTCTATGTTTGTAAATAAGTCTATTGTGCTAAAAGCTCTATTTACCCTATACAATTCTCTTTTTCCTTCTTCAACTTGAATAATAGCCAATTTATCTAAATTTTTTCGTAGATAAGATAATTGGGTTTCCATTTTATTTCTCCACTCAGTATTGTTGATAATGCTACTATCATTTAAAGGTTGTTTTTCTATTATTTCTATTTTTTCAAAGTCATTGCGTAATCTTTCTAAATATTTCTTTTCATTATAAGTAAGGTTAGTATTAGAAAATTCATCTAATAAAGTATAAATAGAATCATTTATAATAGTGCTTTTATTAGTATAGAAATCACTATTTGAAAGTAAAAATGCAATCCTTTTTTCTTCTGTGAGTGTAGAAATATTATAGATTAGGTTTTTTACAAGTAATCTATCTTCATACATCGTAGAAACCGAATTTCTTATACCTTCGATATGTCTTCTATCAAGTAGGTTAGTTGCCAAAATCAAAAAAAATACGAATAGTAACCCACCTGCCCACTTTATTTTATTTATTATATTTTTCATATAAAAATTGTGTTGTACGAAAAAAAACCTTCCAAAAGGTATAACTCTACAACCTACTAAAAGTTTATAGTAATACTATCAAAATCTTCAATTAGAAATACTATTTTCAATTGAAAATATAAAATCAAATACAAAAATTAACTTTTAATATATCCTGTTAGATTATTTTTTTAATAAAAAAACTTGTTAATTGATTCATTTTCAGTAATTTAGCGTTTTAATAGTATGGAATTAATTTTCAAACTGTTTTTACAGCTAAAAACAGTTCAAAATTTGTAATAAAAATAGATAAAGAATACTATTTTGATTGTAAAGAACTCAGTTCAAAGTATAATCTTATCATAAAAGCAGATTTTTAATACAATTTTACTTGCTAAATTCAAATTACAAAAGTACCTTTGCAGTCCCAAACAGTCTTACAACAATCTGAAAATGAAGAGATTAGTTTTCTTTAATTATGATTCTAAAAAGTCATTTTATAGTTTAATTCTGATTTGGAATACAAATAAATAACAAAATTAGGAAAAATAACAAAATTGTAAATTTATATTTTGTGTGAAGATAAAAACAAAAAATTTAATCGTTTTAATTTTTATCTATCCTAGCTTATTGAATTTTATTCTTGATGATTCATTTGAAAGACTGATTTATCAATTTATTTAAAATTCATTCTTTTAACCTAAAAAAAAACCACAGTGACTAAAGCAGATCTTATTGCCGAAATCGTTAATCGTACAGAAAAAGATAAATTAGACGTTCAAAATATCGTAGAAGAATTTTTCAACGTAGTAAAAGACAACATGGCAGACGGAGAGAACATTTATGTTCGTGGATTCGGAAGTTTTGTCAATAAAAAAAGAGCTAGAAAAGTAGCTCGTGATATTGCAGCCAAAAAGCCAATGGTTATCGAACCTCATTTTGTTCCTAGTTTCAAACCAGCCAAAACATTTGTAGAAGCTGTAAAAACAAGTGAAAAATTACTTGCAGAAGTAGAATTAGAAGAGTCTGATAGAAGAATGAAAGCAACAGCTTAAATATAATTATGAATTATAAATGGTAAATTATGGAATTTCATTAAATCATAGTTTAATATTGAAGTATCTGTTTTTAAGAAAACCTATTTTAATAATAATCTGTTTTAGTGTATTATATTCATAATTTACCATTCATCATTAATCATTCACCATTGTTTTCAAGTTATGCAAATCAAACAGTATTCACTTATTGCAGCAGGAGTTGGATTAGTTGCTCTTTTGGCGTTTTTACCTAAGGGTGTAGTCAAAAATGATGCTGATGCTTCTGCAAATCGTGATAAAGGTATCGTTTCGACTTCTTCTTCCCTTAACAGAGAATCTGAAAATACTATTCCTGACGGACATAGTGAAGATGATGGACACGACCATAGTAATTCTGATTTTTCTTCAGAAGAAACTCAAGACGGTGCTACACAGCATTTAATGACTGTTTCAGAAGAAGACAAAGCATTGCTAAATTCGGCTCGTACACTTTATTTTGAAGTGGCTAATAGACAAAACTCAAATCATAATGATAAGCACCAAGCCCTAGAGAATTTTGTCGAAAGCCTAAAAAAAATCAGCCTTTTTGATAGTGCAGCTTATTATTTGGCTATCGAAGCAGATGAAAACCCAACTTTAGGGCATAATCTTGCAGCAGCTGATGCGTATTATGAAGCTTCTGTTTTTGCAATCAATCCAAAAAAAGCAAGTGCAGCTTCTTCGAAAGCGAAAAGATATTATGAGCTTGTTTTGAAGGAAGACCCAAAGAATACAGATGTAAAGGCACAACTTGCCATGACATATGTAACTACCACCAATCCAATGCAAGGAATTGCGATGCTTAGAGAGGTTTTGGAAGAAAATCCTAATCATATCAAAGCTACTGAAAACTTAGGTTTACTCTCTGTTCAGTCTGGTCAGTATGATAAGGCTGTTACTCGCTTTGAGAAATTAGTTGAACTAACACCAGATGATGTTTCTGCACACTTGTACTTAGGAGTAAGCTATAAAGAAACAGGAGCAAAAGAAAAAGCTAAAAAACAATTAGAGTTTGTTTTTGATAATGCAACTGACCCAGCTTTGAAAGAAGCAGCTAAAGAGTATTTAAAAGGATTATAGAGAATGGTCGCTCGTGGGGGACACGAGCAACGGTAGTTTTTATGATTTACTCTTTTTATTACAAAATGATTTTTCATTTTGAATGACAAATTGACCATTGCTCGTGTCCTCACGAGCGATTCTCAACCAAATAGGACAAATTTTCATTAATAGTATGATTTTTGTACTATTTATAGTATCTTTGCCAAAATTAGGTGTGGAGTAAGCAAATTCATTGAAAATTGCTTTATTCTTCTTTTTTGGGTATATTAATTTCTCAAATCTACACCCTCAAGGATTTGGTGTTTAAGGAGTTTCATTCAAATGTCTATTTAGATACTTGAAAGGACATACTTAACTTAAAAAGATAGGCAAAGATGAAAGTTATGAAGCTAAATTTATAATTTATTATAATTTGTCTAGTCTAACAAAATCAGCCAAATCAAATCTATATATTATTTGACTTATATAATAAACCATAAAAGTTTATTAGTAATCATATTTCAAAATTATTTTAATCATTTAAATCAATAACATTATGCCTTGCGGAAAAAAACGTAAAAGACACAAGATTGCTACTCACAAACGTAAAAAACGTCTTCGTAAAAATCGTCATAAGAAAAAATAACTGACACTCTCTACAAAAGCAGACACATTTATTCTATCAGGTTTTCTGAAAATAAACGTATCTGCTTTTGGTATTGAAAAGCGTTTGTGGCAAAATGTAGCAAACACTTTATAATGAATAATTACGGATTATGAATTACGGATTACGAATACAATGAATTGAATATCAATAATTTGTGTTTTAAAATTAGTGTCTTATTTAATTTTACTCCTTAACTCTTATGAACTAAAAATTTGTGTTTTTTGCAAACACAGCCATAAACGAAGCAAAGAATCTTCCTAACCGAGTTAAAGCGCAGGTTAGTTTAGATGAATTATTCAACTAATCGAATTACGAATGTGAGTAACGAATTAGTAATTAATGCCACTCCTGAAGGAGGGCGAATTGCGCTTTTGCAAGATAGAAACTTAGTAGAGTTTCATCACGATGAGGGAAATCATCAGTTTTCAGTAGGAGATATGTATTTAGGAACAGTCAGACGTATTGTTCCAGGCATGAATGCAGCTTTCATAGACATTGGATATGAAAAAGATGCATTTTTGCATTATTTGGATTTAGGTCCAAATGTAAGTTCTTTGATAAAATATACGAAGCAAGTACGTAGTAATAATCCAAAAAATGGACAGCAAGACTACAAGTTCAATAACTTCAAGCTAGAAAAGCCAATAGATAAGCTCGGTAAAATGGGGGATGTCTTGAAGCCAAATCAGCTTGTGTTAGTACAAGTAGTTAAAGAACCAATTTCAACAAAAGGACCTCGTTTGTCGTGTCAGCTTTCATTAGCTGGTAGATATTTAGTATTAGTTCCTTTTGATGAGCGTGTTCTTATTTCTCGCAAAATTACTAGCAAAACCGAACGCCGTCGTCTTCAACGTCTTATAGATTCTATCAAACCAGAAGGTTTTGGAGTAATTGTAAGAACAGTTGCAGAAGGAAAAGATGTAGCAGAGCTCGACAGAGATATGAGTACACTTTCTGATAAATGGCGTGACGGAATGGCAAATCTTGCTAAGGCAAAGCCTAGAGATAAAGTAATTGGAGAAATTAGCAAAGCAACTTCTATGCTTAGAGACCTCTTAAATGAGAGTTTTGATAGCATTACAGTAGATGACGCAAGTACGTTTGATACCATAAAGGAGTATATTCACAAAATTGCGCCTGATAAAGAACGCATCGTAAAGATGTACAATGGAAGAGGCAAAATTTTTGAAACCTTTGGTATAGAAAGACAACTAAAATTGCTATTTGGAAAAACAGTAAGTTTGCCAAGTGGTGGTTATTTAGTTATCGAACATACAGAAGCTCTACATGTTGTAGATGTAAATAGTGGTAACAAATCGTCCTCAGAAAACGACCAAGAAACTACTGCACTTAAAGTCAATATGGAGGCTGGAGCAGAAGTTGCACGACAACTGCAACTTCGTGATATGGGAGGAATTATTGTGATTGACTTTATTGATATGCGAAAATTAGAGAATCGCCGTGCTTTGTATGACCACATGAAAAAAGTCATGCAAACCGACCGTTCTAAATTTACTATTTTACCATTATCTAAGTTTGGATTGATGCAAATTACACGTCAGCGTGTGCGTCCTGAACTTAACATTGCAACTAGAGAAATTTGTCCTTCGTGTAACGGAACAGGCAAAATTTCGGCATCTATTGGTGTAGCTGAAGCCATTACGCATAAGCTAGACTATATTTTAGGCAAACAAAATGAGAAGAAAGTAACTATTGCGTTGCACCCTTATTTATATGCGTTTTTTACAGCAGGATTTATTTCTGAACGTATGAAATGGTTTTTTAAATATTACAAATGGGTAACCTTAGTAAAAGATTCTTCTTTAGCTCTCACACAGCATCATTTTTATAATGCCAATGGAGAAGAAATTGAAATGGGATAAGCCCATTTTATAGAAAACTTACAAAGTGGATTGAATTATATTCATTCACTTTCATTTATATAAAACAAGACATGTAATTGTCGCCTACTTAGAAAACAAAAGACTTAACAAAAGAGAATATTTCCCTCTCCTTTTGTGCAAAAGCAAGAAAAACCTTAGCCAACGGAACGGCTAAGGTTTTTTTGTGTCTAAAAAAATAAGATTAGCAGGTTATAAATTAAACCTTATCTCAGTTTGTATTAAGGTAGTTCAGACATCTTGTCTGAACACAAAAAATAGTATTTTATACTATCCAACAGTCTGGAAGACTGTTATACAAAAATAACCGTGATAACCTTTATTAAATGGAAGAAAAGAAATAAATTATTTTTTACTAGATTTGCAATTCTTTTATTATTCAACCTTTTTTATTTCTATTAATGAAACAAATCTTACTTATCTCTACATTATTATTACTTAGTGTATTGATTGTAGATACTTCAAATCTTTACGCACAACAAGATTATCTACACCAACCCTTAAAATCAGAAGGTAAAATACCACCTGCTTTCCTCAATACCGTAAAAGAAAACTACGCTATCAATTCTGAAAACCGTACGGAAGCTGACTTAGATGACTTCAATGTTATTAGTGGTTATGCTGTCAAACAATTACTTTGGAGTGGCAAAATCGTATTTGGAGATACTGTTACTCGTTATCTTAATCGTGTTGCTGATATTGTTTTGAAAGATAACCCTACGTTGCGCCAAGAAATTCAGATTTATACAGTTAAGTCATCTGTTGTGAATGCTTTTACTACTTCAGACGGGTTTATTTTTGTGAATCTTGGACTTATTGCAAATTGTGAAAACGAAGCTCAACTAGCCTATATTTTAGCACATGAAATTTCTCATTATGTCAAACAACATAGTGTAAATAGATATACCTATCGTAGAGAAGAACAAAGAAATGCAGGTAGGTTTACGTGGAAAAACTCTAACAGAGAAAAAGTAGATTATACAGCACGACTGAATATTAGTAATTATTCCAGAACACAGGAAATAGAAGCTGATGATTATGGACTAGAACTCTTCAGTAAAACTGCCTACGACCAAGATGCCTCCGTAAGTGGTTTTGAGATGCTTGATGCCTCAGATACATTAGAAAAAGTAACCTTCAAAAAAGCTTATTTTACCAATCAATATATACAAGAATTTGATGATTCTTTATTTAGAGAACGCACTCCTCCTTACACAACTGTTGGAAGATGGATTGGATTAGATGTAGAATACGAAAGTGAAGATGAAGACGAAAAACTTTCTACTCATCCAAATATAGAAGCACGTATCAAAAACATTTCTAAGAGAATTACAGAAACTACCAATCAAAATAAGCTATACATAACAGCAACAAAAGAAAGTTTTCAGAATATCAAAAAAATAGCTGATTATGAAATACTCCAAATTCAGCTTGTACAAAACAGGTGTATAGATGCTATTTATCAAATTATTGCTCTGAATAATAAGTACAATGAAAATAGTTCTACTGATATAACTATGGCAAAAGCTCTTTATGGAATAGCCAAACATGGAAATGTAGAAGAAAAAATAAGTACAAATTATGACTATTCAGAAACAGATTGGAAAGATAACAATTGGTACGCTGCTTTAGGAGAAATGACAGAAAGAGACAAAACTATATTTGCTCTTACATACTTGTTTTCTAACCTAGATAAAAAAATAGATACTCTCTATTCAAAAAAAGCCATAACAGATTTATTGATAGATGTTTATATTTATCACGATGAGTTATTGAAAGAAAATTTGAGGATAACAAATAATTTTGATTCTGTATGGACAACTCAAATGACAAAACATGCTCGTTATGATGAGTTTTTGAAGGTAGCAAAAGAAGAGTTTGATGAATATCAAGAATGGGAAGACTTCAAAGAAAATAGAAAAGGTATGCGAGAATACAGAAAAAGAGTAGTAAAAGCTCGTTATAACGGTTTCAAATTAGGAGTTGATGATGTAATGATTACAGATGTTCGCTATCTCAAAATGAATGTTAAAAAAGGAAAAATTGCTCCTCTCAAAACATTGATTGATAAAGAAGAGTATGCCATCGAATCTATAAAAGAAAGTGCTGATAGATTAGACCTAAATACGCTTGTTCTTGACCCTAGAGCATTAGAAAAATCGGAAACTACACTTGCTATTTTTAATGATTTGGCTACTGTAAATTCTTGGTACATAGCACAGCCTGATATAGATGAAATGTACACCTTTGTAACCAGTAATTACACAGATATTGAAGAAGTGGCAGAGCGAAACGGAACAAGGCATTTTGTTCGTATGGCAATGTTAGATTTGAAAGCTCCTTTTGAATCAAGTAAATACTACTTATACGGTGGTGCTGGTTTTATTTTTACTGCCGCAGCTTTCTATATGTTTCCTTATACAATTTATAGGACTTTTGTAAATCATGATGCTATTATCCTAACAGAAGTATATGATTTGGATAGGTCACGTCCATTGATTATGTATAATGTTTCTGGAAAACCTTTTGGAAAGACAAACATGAAACAAAATATTTTCTTCCAACTTTCTCAAATAAAATCTAAATAAAAGATATGAATGTTTTTATAAAAAATATTGTAAGTAGTTTGTTGATACTTCTTAGTCTTACAATAATCAGTTCTTCATTACAAGCTCAAAATAAGCGTTCGAAAAATATGCTTGTTGGTTATATGGGAAAGCGTGTTCTCTTGAATGCCTATCTGAATACAAACATAATTCCTATATCAACGAGCTATCTTCCTTACAATCATATTGAAGGAGGTTTCCTATCTTCAGTAAAGCTACCTGTTGCGTGGAGCTTGGAAGGAGAGTATCTTCTTACTCGTAGATTTGGAGTTACTCTAGGTTCTACTTCTTTTCGTGCCTCAGTATATGATCCCTTTAATGGGGAGAGTATAACCAAATTAAACACACGAACTACCTATATTGGAATCAAAAATTACTTGAAGCGAGAAGGTGGTTTAGCTCCAGTAGGATTTTATCAACAACTACGCCTTCAAAGATTGATGGTAGAACAAGAGCGTTTTAGAAATACATCAGATGGATATGTTTCTCAAGAAAATAAAAGCTCTATGAAGCCTTCAATGATGCTCGGTTACGGAGTTGGTTTTAATTTTGGAATAGGAAAAATACCTCTTTTCACAGTAGGAGCAGATATAAATGCCCCTTTATCAAGTTCTGACTTAATTCAAGAGGGGTTTGCTATGGTTAGTTATACTGTTCGCTTGGGAGTAGTTGTTCCATTATTCTAAAGTTAATATCGTATCTATATCAAAAATTAAATTCTACCTATATCACATATTATGGGTAGAATTTTTTCTTAAAAAAAGCAAAATTATGAAATTTAACTATAAATTTTTACTGCCCTTTTTTCTCTTTTTTTATTTTCCTTATCTTTCTTTTGCTCAAAATTATGAAATTATAGGAGAGTTTGAACAGCGAATCGAAATGAATAGCTTTCCAAGCATTTATTATATGGAGCAAGATAAAGTTCTTTCCGTCCGAGTTAATGCCATAAGAAGAGGAGATTTTTGGGTAGATTTTAAAAAAGGAGGAAAGGTGCAGGAAACAGAGTACACAAAATTGGGCGACGGATATGAAGGAGAGAAATATAAGAGAATAGGTATAAATAAGTTTTCTAAAAAAGACAGCATCATTTATATCTTTAAACAGAAGACAAATCGTAATCTATTTTATTTTTCTTATCAAGAAGAATTGGAAGGAGATAAATCTTGGCAAATTGATATTTCTTCGCTTACCGATATTCAGATAGACGATGAAGTAGTTTATAGAACCAAATTGATTACAGATTATTTACTTGCTATAACAGTTTTTGGTGTAGAAAATGATTCAACACTTTATTGGCTTTTAGTAGATATAAAGAATGAGAAAGCAATCAATTTTTTTTCTACTAAAACGAAAACTGATTTTAGTTCTCTCTCAGACATATTAAATAATCTAACTACAAAAGGAGATTACGTACTCTATCAAGAATATAAACACGAAAGGTTCTCAAAAAAGGAAGCAAAAAAATATGGAAAGAATCATAGTGAGGAAATAGGCAAACACATACAAACTTTTTATATCAGAAAAATAGGAACTGATGAAGTAGAGAGCTATCAAGTAGATCAATCTAACTATTTTGTAGGAAAATCTCAAGCCTATCTATCAGAAGATGGAACATTACAAATCGTAGGACTTTACTCAAAACTTCCACAAGCTCGTCTATTGTTTCGTCACATGTTCAGTTTTGAATCTACCAATACCAATGATGTAAGAGGAATATTTGTTCAAACATTTAAAAATGGACAGAAAATTAGTGATGAAAAAATTCCATTAACAACTGACATCATCAAAAAGGCAAAAACAGAATCAAATGGTACGATTGCTTTAGCTATATTAGTTCCTGCTCCCTTGAAAAAGGAAGAAAACAAAACTACCTTAATGACATTGGAAGTAACTTTGTATTCTGGTAACCAACAAAGAAAACCTCAATACGAGAAAATTACAGTTTGTATAGATCAAAATAGCAAAATTACATGGTGGGATTTATTGCATATTGGAAGAGGAGAAAATGATGTAGCTTTGATAAAACTTGAAACAAATGAAGAGAAGCAAAACGACGAAAAATATACTACTTTGGTTGTTAACTCTGACAGGATAGAAGCCTATAAAGCAGTCTGTGGAGCTACCTCTAACAAAAAATTTGAGATTCCAAGTACAATTAAGAGGTACAAATATGTAACTATGCAACCCTTTATGAATGAAGAAAATGACGTTTATGCACTCTATAGCAGAGGAAAAAAACATATCCTTGTAAAGCTAAACACAGGAAAGACTTTTAAGGAAATATTAGATTAAAAATAAAAAGCCTAATGAAATTAAATATTTCTTAGGCTTTTTGTTATATCAAATTTGCATAAAAATTATTATTTTTTGCTATTTTGAATGTGTGTGATAAAGCTTTCATCACATGATTTTATAGTCAAAAATTCAAAATTAATAATAAAAAGATGTTTTAAGCCATTTTGAATCAAGATATTTTCTTTTGATTGTTCCATCAACTCAGTTATTAAAAGTGTATTTGGAATAGATTTATCGAACTGATAGATAATCAAACTTTTTGTATTTAATTCAATTATTTCTTTAAGAGTCACTAAATCTACTTTTAAATCCAAACTCATATTTCGAACAGAAATATCTTTTAAAATTTGACTTGTTGGAAGTTTCAAATCTGTTTTCCACCAAGAAATATAAGAATATGGACTGAAATTACTGATAAAAATATAATTCAAACTTTTATCAATAAGCTTCCAAATATCTTCATTAGAATCAATTTCTATTGTTATTTCATGCATTCCTAAAACTCAGCATTTTTAGGAGTACGAGGAAAAGGAATTACATCTCTAATATTTCCCATTCCAGTAATAAAGAGTATCAAACGCTCAAAACCAAGTCCGAAACCAGAGTGTTCGACTGTCCCAAACTTACGAGTATCCAAATACCACCAAAGCTCTTCTGTAATTCCCATTTCGTCAGTACGTGCTTGTAATCTATCCAAACGCTCTTCACGCTGCGAACCTCCTACAATCTCTCCAATACCTGGGAAAAGTACATCCATTGCTGCTACGGTTTCTTTGCCTTCTTCTTCTCCATCATTTTGGCGCATATAAAATGCCTTGATGTCTTTTGGATAGTTGTAGAGAATAACTGGTGTTTTGAAATGCTTTTCTACTAAGAAACGTTCGTGTTCGGATTGTAAATCTACTCCCCACTTTACATCATATTGGAATTTTCCTTTTTTGTAATGCTTAGAGCCAAGCAAAACATCAATTGCTTCTGTATAAGTAACTCGCTTGAAGTCGTTTGCCAAAACAAATTCTAATTTTTCAATCAGACCCATTTCTGCACGTTCTGTTTTTTTCTTCATTGAGTTTTCTTTATTGAACTTTGCATCTAAAAACTCAATTTCTTCTCTATAATTGTCTAAAGCATATTTGATAAGATATTTCAAAAAATCTTCTACTAAATCCATATTATCTTTCAAATCATAGAAAGCCATCTCAGGTTCTACCATCCAAAATTCTGCTAAATGACGAGCCGTATTTGAGTTTTCGGCTCTAAAAGTAGGACCAAATGTATAAACTCTTCCTAATCCTAAAGCTCCAAGTTCAGCTTCCAGTTGTCCAGAAACAGTAAGGTTAGTAGGTTGTCCGAAAAAATCTTCTTTATTATCTATTTTTCCCTTGTGGTCGCCTTCTGTAATTTTAGGAATTGAATCAAAATCATCAATATCAAAATTAG
Organism: Bernardetia sp. ABR2-2B; assembly: GCF_037126435.1. GTDB lineage: Bacteria > Bacteroidota > Bacteroidia > Cytophagales > Bernardetiaceae > Bernardetia. The sequence continues at coordinate 3,109,665 of NZ_CP147020.1, forward strand.
TTACTCTAAAACTTTCTCCTGCGCCTTCTGCATCTGATGCTGTAAGTATTGGAGAATGCCAGTAATAAAAACGACGTTCGTTGAAATAATTATGAATAGCATAAGAAAGTGCATGACGCAAACGGAAAATTGCACCAAAAGTAGTAGTACGACTTCTAAGATGTGCATTTTCTCTCAAAAACTCCATCGAATGTGCCTTTGGTTGAATCGGATATTTTTCGGCATCAGCATCACCCAAAATCTCAATTTTATCAGCCACAATTTCTACGCTCTGACCTTTTCCTTTAGATTCTACTAAAGTTCCTGTAACCGAAACGGCAGCACCTACATTAAAACGCTTTCTAATATTTTCATCAAACTTTTCAGCATCAGCCACTACTTGAATATTCTGAAGGCTAGAACCGTCATTAAGTCCTAAAAAACGAACATACGCATTTCCACGTTCTCCACGAATCCATCCTTTTGTATGTACAGGTTGGTCAAACTCTTTTGAGTCTAATAGCTCTTTTATATCTTGTCTTTTCATAATTTAATGATTTTGTTCGCTCGTGAGGACACGAGCAACGGCAGTTTTTTGATGTTGTATCTCATCAAACTAAGTTGCTTTTCTGTATTCTCTCTAAAAATGATTTGTTAGAATAAAATGACTTTACAGTTGCTCGTGTCCTCACGAGCTACACTAATAAAAATCAATACAAAACAACATCATTTTTTTGAGAATTTAAAATTGGAACACAAAATAATAGTTGTAAGGTTCATTTTTTTATGAAAATAGAGATAATCAACTGCTTTTCAAGTTCGTTTAATTATTTTTTTGGCAAAAAAATTTGTTTCTTTGAACTAAAATTCAATTTGCATTCGTATAAAAAATAGTAAGTTCTATTTTTGCCAACAAAGTAAAATTGTAAATACTACTTGAAGAATTTTAAAACTCGCTTTTCTACTTATAGAAATACTTTTCGGGAACAGTTTCAAAACCATGTGTTTGAAAGCCGTGACAGAATTTTATTATTGATAAAAACACTTTCAGTAATCTGTTCGGCTATTGCGCTTGGGTTTTTGGTGTATCGTTATGGTTTTTATGTAGATGCTCCGATTGAGCGTGTTATTTTCGGAACGCTTGATGTTATCTTTTTTGCATTTGCAATCTTTTTTGTTTTTCGTGTAATTTATGATTCTCATTGGATTGATTTTTTGCGTCGAAATTGGTTTGAGGCTCTTTTGATAGCTTTTGTGATTTTTTGTGGGACATTAAACTATATCCTTAACTTTAGGATAACCTACTACTATTTTGAGCTTTTAGGCTTTACCAATCCAGAATTATCAAACCAACATTTTTTATCTATCTATATGCTTTTGATGATAGGTTTGGATTTGACACGAATTACTACGCTTCTTTCAGAAATTAGTTATAAACCTGCCACAACCTTCTTACTTAGTTTTGTTCTTCTTATTTTGATGGGAGCGGGAATGCTAATGTTACCTACCATGACCCCTGGTAAAACAAGTATGGATTTGATTGATGCTATTTTTACTTCTACAAGTGCTTCTTGTGTTACTGGACTTATTGTGGTGGATACAGCAACTGCTTTTACGCTCAAAGGACAGATTGTAATCCTTGTTTTGATACAACTTGGAGGAATTGGAATGGTTTCTTTTGCTACCTTTTTTGCAAGTTTTCTGACACAGGGAGTAGGAATAAAACACCAATCTATCATTCAAGATTATTTGAGTAGTGAATCACTTGTTTCGGCTACAAAGCTTCTGCGTAAAGTCGTTTTGATTACTCTTTTTATAGAGTTTTTGGGTACAATCGGTATTTATTATGCGTGGGACGAAGAGCTTTGGGAGCAAAGTCAGCAATTTGAAGATGTAGGAGAGAAAATATTTTTTTCCTTTTTTCACTCTGTTTCTGCATTCTGTAATGGTGGTTTTAGCTTGTTTTCTGGAGGTATGGCAGATACAAATTACAAGATTGATAGAATGTATAATTTGCATTTTATTATTGTTTGGATTGTCATTTTGGGAGGACTTGGTTATACCACGATTGAAGATATTTTTTCATTCAAAAGCATCAAAGAACGCTTTATAAGACCTTGGAAACAATGGAATGTAGTAACTAAAATTAATGTTTATACTACTTTTACACTTCTTGCTATTGGTACAATCGGATTTCTTTTATTAGAAATAGAAAAGCTGACAGACAGAACAATTATTCAAGCCTTTGTAACGGCACTTTTCCAGTCTATGACAACGAGAACAGCAGGTTTTAATACAATGGATTTTGAAGCTCTCAATCCTGCTACCATTATGATGTGTTTGGTTTTGATGTTTATTGGTGCTTCTTCGGGTTCGACGGCTGGTGGTATCAAAATAACTACTTTTGTACTTGTTTTTGTAGCTGCTGTGGCTAATATTAGAAGACAAGAACGTATCGTAATTGCTAACCGAACGATTCCAGATGAGCTTATTAGAAAGGCGTTTTCCATCTTTATTTTTGCGATTGCTTATAATATTTTGGCAATTTTTCTCTTGCTTTTGGTACAAGAACCCTCCTCCCCTAATGATACAAAATTTATTCTAAAGATTATTTTCGAACAGGTTTCAGCCTTCGCTACTGTCGGAATTAGTATGAATCTAACAGGTGAACTTTCTTTTTGGGGAAAAGTAATTATTATTGCTTCTATGTACCTAGGTCGTGTCGGAACACTTACTCTTGCCCTTGCACTTAGTAATGCTGTGGTTACCAACTCTTATCGCCATCCGAATGCTCACGTAATGGTGGGTTAAAATCAAAAAAAAATGCTTCATACTCATTATTTAGATACAAATTCTCATTCAGATTTCTTAAAACAAGAGCGTATTGACCCCATCACAGGTGAAAAAATAGAAGAAGGGCATACCATTGTGATTTGTGCTGCTTGTAAGTCTGCTTTTTTTGTAGAAAGTTGGGAGTATTTGGGAAATGAACATTGTAATCAAGAAGAAACGCTTTCTGAAATTCCTACTGTTAAATCTTTACAGTTGGTCGCAAAACCTTTAGAGTATTTGCCTTTTTTGTTTAGAAAGGGAAGCTATTTTGCTAAGGAAGGCAAGGAAGGAAATTGGGAGCTTATCAAAAACTCAATAATATTTATTTTGGGAGGACTTATTTCTACTTTTCTATTAATCTTCTTTGTGATTTTAATAGGAGTTAAAACCTCACCTATTTATGGTGTTATTTTTCTAGGAGTAGTATTGAGCCTTGTTGGTATAATCGTAAACTTATATCGTAACAAAAAATCTTTTATAGGTAAAGATAATCCTAAAAAAGCAACCTATGTAGCTCTTGATTTAAAAAACCAGTCTATAAACTACAAGAAAAAAGACAGGAAAAATATAATTAATTTTGCTCAAGTCAGAGTCTTAAAGTATTCTCTTAAATATATTTCTTCTCAAATTTGTCGTAAAGAAGATAGTTATATTCTGTCACTAGAAATTAATACTAAACAATATCAAAAAATAAGGTTTCATACTATTTTACATAAAAATGAAATTCCACACTGGAGTAAATTTTTAGAAGAATTACCTTATACTATTCCTGTATTAAATCAGAAATGATTGCAGGTTCTTTTATTCTTCCTTAGAAGTTGTTTAAGAATAGAAAACTATGTTTTCAAAATGAGTTTTTTATAGCAAATAGGTCAGTCCCAAAGGGCAGACCGTCTACTAAGGTTGCAAGTATCAACTGCAAAACGGTCTGCTCTACGAGACTGACCTATCTAGGAGTAATTCTTAAACAGCTTCTTAGTAAAAATCTGATAAATCAAATCTCTAACTATAAAAACTAGAAATTCAACTTATCAAATTTTTATTCATTTCTGACTTGAATCTAACTGATACATGTATTGTTATACACTCATTTCTAATTCTTTATACAAAGGAAAGTCTTTCATCCAGTTATTTATTTCTGCACGAACATCAGCAATTATATTCTCATCGTCTGCATTCATCAATACTTTATCTATCAATTCTACAATACGCTCCATATCGCTTTCCATCATTCCACGAGTAGTAATGGCAGCCGTTCCTACACGCATTCCAGAAGTAACAAAAGGAGATTTGTCATCAAAAGGAACCATGTTTTTATTGAGCGTAATATCAGCTTTTACGAGTGTATTTTCAGCTTTCTTTCCTGTAATATTTTTATTACGAAGGTCAATAAGCATCAAATGATTGTCTGTTCCTCCAGAAATAATTTTATAATCTCTAGCCACAAATGCCTTTGCCATCGCTTGTGCATTTTTTGCAACTTGTTTGATATACGTTTTAAATTCTGGCTTGAGAGCTTCTCCAAATGCGATTGCTTTTCCTGCAATGACATGCTCCAAAGGACCTCCTTGTGTACCAGGGAAAACACCTGAATCTAATAAAGAAGACATCATTCTTGTTTCTCCTTTTGGAGTTTTGATACCAAATGGATTTTCAAAGTCTTTACCCATCATAATAATTCCACCTCTTGCGCCACGCAATGTTTTATGAGTAGTAGAAGTTACGATATGACAATGTGGCAACGGGTTATCCAAAATACCACCTGCAATAAGTCCAGCAGGGTGAGCAATGTCAGCTAATAAAAGCGCACCAACACTGTCAGCAATTTTACGCAAACGAGCATAATCCCACTCACGAGAATAGGCAGAAGCACCACAAATTAATAATTTTGGCTGAACTTCTTTTGCCTTTTCTTCTACTTTATCCCAATCAATAAGACCAGTCTCTTTTTCTACACCATAAAAATGAGGTTCGTACAATTTCCCTGAAAAATTAACTATTGAACCGTGTGTAAGGTGTCCACCATGTGAAAGGTCAAAACCTAAAATCTTGTCTCCAGCATTCAAGACAGCTAACATAACGGCTGCATTTGCTTGTGCGCCAGAGTGTGGCTGTACATTTGCCCATTTTGCACCGAAGAGTTCTTTCAAACGATCAATAGCTAATTGTTCTACTTTATCTACTACTTCACAGCCACCGTAATATCTTTTATTTGGTAATCCTTCGGCATATTTATTTGTCAAAACACTTCCCATTGCTTCCATTACTTGAGGAGAAACAAAGTTTTCAGAAGCAATTAGTTCGATGCCATGTTCTTGGCGTTGGCGTTCTTGTTCTATTAAATCAAAAATTTGAGTATCTCGTTGCATAGTATTTTATTTTAATTCTGAGTTTTAGAAAGCAAAAATTAGGTTTTTCAAAAATACGAAATTTTATTAGTATTCGATTTCTGTATTGGGTAGAAGTTCTTGTAGTTTCTTTTTTTCTTCATCACTAGGATAAATATACATAAAACGAAGATACTTTAACGTTTTTAGCTTTTCAAAATCTTTAGTAATGTGAGGAAAAGGCTGGGTAGGACGAAAGGCAATAGTTATCCTTTCAATATTTTTGAGTTCGAATAAGAAAGCTGGAAATTCATTAAAACTGGTTTGATGTAACATCAAAGAAGTAAGTGAATTTAAGTTTCCTAATTCTTTTGGAAAAGAATCTATATTATTCAAAGCCAAGTGTTCTAATTTTGGAAGTTCGCCGATTTCTTTTGGAATAGATTTTAAATATTCTTCTGCTCCTGCACCATAAAATGATAAATTTTTTAAGCTTTCTAACTTCTTAATATTTGGAGATATATAGGTAATATGGTTTCCCATTATATGTAACCTCTCTAAATTTTTGAGCTCAAATATTATTTCTGGAAGTGTATCAAACTTATTTCTATCTAAAGAAAGAAGTTCTAGGTTAGTCAGTTGTGCAAATTCTTTTGGTAATGTTCTGATATTTGTTTGCCTAATCGATAGATAATCTATGTGAGAAAACTTCCCAATATTTTTTGGAAAAATGGAATCTTCTGAATTACTAATATGAAGGAATTTTTGCTTCGGATCTTCTATAAATTCTTCTTCTAATCGTTCTTCTAGGCTTAATGATGCAAATCTGTCTGCCTCTCTCCCACCAGTAAACTTTGAATAGCTAACATATACAAAAAACGAAAGAAACGAAATTATAAATGTAGGCAGAATAGACTTTTGAAATGTAGATTTGAATTTTCCTCTTTTGATAAAAAAAATAGAAATCAAACAACTAATAATGAGTGAAAGTACAAATACAGCTCCTATAACAACTAATGGAAAAATAAATACCGTATCTCTAGATAAATTTCTGCCATAAACACTAAAAATTATCATCAAAATAAAAGCACATAATAGAGCAAGAGTAAATTTTATAAAGGATTTCATAGGTATTGATTAATAATTGTGAAAGACCTGTTTTTTTAGGAACAGGTCTTATTTTTAGAAAAATTATTTCTCTTCCTTCGCCCAAGCCGATTGCATACCCGAATTTACCATATTTGAAGTAGCACGACTGATAAGCTGACCTGTTTCTGCGTGATGAATTTCTGCCGAAAAGTTTATCATTGTTTTTCCTTTTCTGACCAAGATAGTTCTTGCAATTACTTTATCTCCTATTTTTGCTTGTCCTAAAAAATCAACCGTTAAGTTTACAGATAAATATACGTGAGGAAGGGCAAGTAAAAAGCAAGATGTGCCGATAAGGTCATCCATAATTGCAGAGTGGATTCCACCGTGCAAAATTCCAACTGGATTTGTCATTTCTTCTCGTACTTCGTATTCCATTTCTAACTCACCTTCATTTGCAGAAATAAGTCTGCCATCTAACCATTGAGAAAAAGGAGGATTTATTGCACCTAATTTTTTTCCTTCTTGTGCTTTTACCATTGCCAAAATTGGATTCATAATTTTATTTTTTAAGTTTGGTTTCTGTTTGTTACAAAAATACTGTTTTTTTATAGACATTGATAAAATAGTAGTATTCAAATCAAAAACTGTATTTTTGTCAGAAATTAGTATTGATTATTTTTTATAGACGTAGCTGAACGTGAAAAAATTACGCAATTATATTTTTTTGAAAGACATTTTATTGCTTGCCCTAACTGCTTTTGGAGGGCCACAAGCACATATTGCTATGTTTTTGGATATTTTGGTAGTAAAAAGAAAATATCTTACTGAAGCCGAACTCATCGAACTCAATGCCCTGTGTCAGATTTTGCCAGGACCTACTTCTACTCAAACTTTGATGGCTGTTGGCTACAAACGAGGGGGAACATATCTTGCTTTTTGGACACTTTGTGTTTGGATTTTACCTGCTACAATCTTGATGTCTGCTGCTGCAATTGGACTAGCATATATTCAAAAACAAGAAATTTCATTAGACTTTACTCGTTTTATTCAGCCGATGGCAATCGGTTTTGTTTCTTTTGCTGCGCTGCGAATTTCTCGTAAAGTGGTCAAGACAAAGACAGCTTTCGTACTCATGATTTTGGCAGGAATAGCTTCTTACTTTTATCGGACACCGTGGGTTTTTCCTATAATTCTAATTGCTGGAGGGCTAGTAACGGCTGTAAAATTTAAAAAAGAAGAAAAAGAAGAAAAACAAAAATTTGATATTCGGTGGCGTTTTTTGATTTTATATGGTGCTGTTTTTATTGGAGTAGCCATTTTGGGAAATGCTACAAAAGGCGTTTTACTACTTATTTTTGAGAACTTTTATAGAAATGGAAGTCTTATTTTTGGAGGAGGACAAGTTTTGATCCCGATTCTTTATACCGAATTTGTTACCTTCAAACAGTTTCTGACAGCAGATGAGTTTTTGTCTGGCTATGCGCTCGTACAGGCTGTTCCAGGTCCTGTATTTTCGTTTGCTGCCTTTGTTGGTGCGCTGACGATGTATAAACGTCTTTCTTGGTTACAGACTTCTTTTTTAGCTGGTTCAGGGTATTTTGGAACTTTTTTTAGTAACGCTTTTGGTGGAGCTGTTGGAGGGATTTTGGGTGGGCTTTTGGGAGGGCTAACGGCTTCAATAGCTGTTTTTTTACCTGGTATGTTTTTGATTTTCTTTGTGATTCGTTTTTGGGAACAACTCAAAAAGTTTCGTCCAGTAAAAGCATCATTAGAAGGAATAAATGGTGCAAGTGCAGGGTTAGTTATTGCAGGAGCATTTTTGCTTTTAGAACCTATCGAAAAATCGCCTGTTAATGTTGGTATTATGCTTTCTACCTTTCTGATTCTTCAATTTACCAAAATACCTGCTCCTTTTTTGATTTTGATAGGGCTTCTGATTGGGTTTATTTTTTGAAATAACCAAAAGAAAATACAAAAAAACTGAGAGAAAGCTAAATCAACGTGAACTCGGTATCATATTTTTTAATTTTTATTCCTTTAGGAGTTATATGTTTATTTCTCCACGTCAAAGGTTTATATATTTACAAAATATTGACTATCAATGACTTATAAAAATTTAGCGAACTGTTGGTACAGAACAATTTGATTTTAATCTTCTATGTTCTACTAATATGTAGTTCTGATGGAACGAAATACAAAAAAATAGTATATCAACAGTTGGTTTACAGCTTATTAAAAGCTAAGGTCACCTTAAATCATAAACGAATCCCAATGATAGTTATATCATCTCGTTGTTCGGCTTTTCCCATGTGACTCTCCAAACTATTCAATATTTCCTGTTTTTGTGTTTTCATAGATTCAATACCTATCACAGATTCAAGTAGGCTTATTAACTTTCTAGAACCAAATTTATTAAGATCTTCATCTGATTGGTCAGCAAAACCATCACTAAATAGATATAGACACTCTCCTTTTCTGAGTTGAGTTTTATGATTCGTAAAAGTACGTTTAGCTTCTCTTTGTACACCACCTACAGAACGTCTGTCGCCTTTAATAGATAAGAATTTCTTTTGATTTGAATACCATAAAGAACGTTTAGCTGCTGCAGTTTCAATATCAACTAAATCGTTTTCTCTATATTTCATTTTTGCAAGAACCATATCCATTCCATCACTATTATTGGTTGTAGTTTGTCGTAGTGCTTTTCTAATTCCACTATGTAAAGCTTCAATAATTAATGAAGGCTGGGTAATATTTTTTTGTAGAACAACTTCATTGAGTAATGTATTTCCAATCATAGACATAAATGCGCCAGGAACGCCATGTCCTGTACAGTCTATTGCTGCAACAAAAATTTCATTTCCCACTTTTGTTGTCCAGTAGAAGTCTCCACTCACGATATCTTTTGGCTTAAACAAGATGAAGGCATCATCAAAGTAAGATTTTAGTTCTTTTTTTGCTGGAAAAATTGCTTTTTGAATAGTTTCAGCATAGCGAATACTTGAAGTAATACGCTCTTGAGAGTGTTTGAGCTCAGTAGTTCGCTCATCTACAATATTTTCAAGGTTTTCATATACCAAAGCATTATCAATAGAAACAGCAATTTGAGAGGAAAGAAGATTTAGTAAGTTTAATCGGTCTTTATCAAATACACTATGTGAGTGATTGTTTTCTAAGTACAATAATGCCAATACTTCGCCTTGTTTTAATATAGGCATACAAAGCAATGATTTAATTATATTGGTCTGAATATATTTATCTTGTTTGAATTTAGTATCTTGATAAGCATTGTCTAAAATAACAGCTTCTTTAGTACGAATGACATAATTTAGAACTGTTGAAGCTAGTTTATTGCTTTTTTGAATTGATTCAGACTGCATGACTTCAGTTTTATTTTCAGCTAAAGAATAATAAGCATCAATCTGATAACCTGTATCCTTTTTGAGTATCAAATAGCCTTTTTCAGCTCCTGCATTCTCTACAATAATATGAATCATCTTGGAGAGCAAATTTTCCAATTTTATCTCACCAGAAATAGCTTGACTAGACTTTAAAATGGTATTTAGGTCTAATGAGTTTCCAACAGATGTTCCTTTTGAGCTATGTGTAGTATAGGAAGACATAACAGTAGCATCATTAGAAGAGTGTGTTGTAAAATCACTTCCTTTTCTCTGATTATCTAGCAACAAACGGTATTGCTTTTCAAATAAACGTACTTTCTTGATAGCACCCCACATTTTGTATAAATAATGTGCTTTTTGAATATAAATCTGAGCAAAGTCTTTTTTATCTAATGTCAAATAAAACTTTCCAGCCAACTCGTTTGCTAGAGCCTCATCTTGTAAAAACTCATTTTTTTGTGCTGATGATATCGCTTTATCATAAAACTTCATAGCAGAAATAATATCTTGATTTATTTGAGCGAGTTCTGCTTCTACCATAAAATACAAATGTGTAAAGTTTGCAGGACAGTTGTCCATCCAAGTTTTCATTTGCTCTTGATTAGCTGCTATTATTTCTAAGTACTCTTCTCTTTTTGGATGATTTGGCTCTTGAATGATAAGTCCACAAAGAGCTAGATTATAGTTATTATTATGGAACCAGTTCCATTCTGAACCAAAAAGAGCTGCCATTACAGGAATTGCTTTTTCAGAGTGTTCAAGAGATTTTTGGTAATCTTCTTGGTACAGATACATTCTTGCTTTTAAAGGTTCATAGATTCCTGCTCCAATTGGAAGAGTCTTAAAGCCTTCTAGGTAAGCTCTTTCATCAAATTCATCATTGTCAAAACTATCAGGAGCTTTACTTAGACCTAGCATATTTTTAACGTAAGCATTTACTACAACACCAAGTTGAGCAGTACCATGATTTTTTATACTGTATTGAATAGCTATGTTTGTATCTATTTCTGATGCTATTTTTTCTAGGTCAATTCCAGCTAATACTTGATGCCTTGCCAAAACACAATGTGCGTAGGCTGCATATCCATAATTTCCTGCTGCAACACTTGCTTCGAAAGCTGTTTTGAAATAATGTAAGTTTTCCCTTACAGGTTTTCTCCAATGATTAAGAAAAATTCCAATTAAATGATTTATAGGTCCTTTGGTACGCAAATCTTCAAACTTTTCATTGAGTTTGAGAGATAATTGTCCTAGCTCATACCCTAATTTATAATTTCCCATTCCAGAAGATACAAATGTTGCATAGGCTGTATATGCCCAAGCTGTTTCAGCAGTATTTCCATGTTTGATGGCTAAAGCAACCATTTGGGCAGCCGTCAGTAATACCAAATTCATGTCTCCAGACATGTAACAAGAAGACCAAGTAAGATATAAAATTTTGGCAGCTTCATCTACCTCTTCATTTTGTAGGATAGGAAGTTTCTCTAAATAATCAACACCTCCTTTTTGTTCTAATGTAGTGCTTATAAAGCTAATCTCTTTTTGAAAAAGCTCCATCTTTTTGTCTTCATCAGTAGGCAGAAAAATGTTCAAAATAGAAAGTGCCTTACGGGCTAACTCTACAGCTTCTGCAAACTTAAATGAACTCTCTAATAGTAGAATCTGTGTATTATAAATTCTTACTTTCTCTAGTTTAGATTCAGACTTTTCTAATAAGAGATTGAAAATTTCATCAGCTTCTTCTTTTTGTGCTTTTAAAAATAAACAGTCTGCCAAAATGCTGTATATTTCAAATGTTTGTGAATGGTTTGTTTTCCAAGTATCATCTTCTAAAAGAGAAATAGCTGTCTTTACATAATTGATAGCTGGAATATAGGCTAATGATTGTTTTGCTTTTCGTCCTGCTCTAAGATTTACATGAATAAGTTCTTTTATTTCTTTATCCTTGTCTATTAAACCTATCCCTTGATTATAGTAATTAGCAATATCACAAATCCATTCTTGTACATATTCTTCATCTTTTTGATAATACACAAAGCGAGCAATTTTTAGACTTGTAGCTTTCTGCTCTGCTGTTTCCATCAGAGAATAAGCAGCTTGTTGAACCCTATCATGCAGAAAACAAAAGATGATACTAGCATTTTCAGTTGTCTCATCAATTCCCTTATAACTATCATCTTCTGAATAAACCAATCCTTCTTGAAGGGCAGGAATAAACCTATCTACAGTTTCTTTTAATGAAAAACCTGCAACATTAGCTACTATTTGAATATCAAACTTTCCTCCAATACTAGCAGCATATTTTAATACTTCCTGTGTCTTTTCATTAAACTGTCTAATTTTCTGAGACATGAGTTCGACTACATTGTCTGTACTACCTCTTTCTTTTATCTTATCAATGTTCCAACCCCATTCTTTTTTCTTTTCATTAAACTCTATAAGTTTCTTGTCATAAAGAGTTTCTAAAAACTGATTGGTAAAAAACGGATTTCCTTGTGTTTTTTGATAAATTATTTTAGCTAAGTAATAACTAGACTCATTTTGCTGGTTGAGAGTCTCGTTTACTAATGTTGCAATACTTTCGAAACTTAGTGCTTCTAAAGTAATCTTTGTCATAGATACTTTTGCATTTTCTAAATCTCCAATTTTTATGGAAAAAGGGTGTGATGTATCCACTTCATTGTCTCGGTATGTTCCGATAAGCATTAAATGTGTATTGTTTACATCTGTCATGAGAAGTTCTAGCACACTTAGGCTTCCTGCATCTGCCCATTGCCAGTCATCAATAAATATTACTAATGGATGTTCTTGTTTACTGATAGCACGTACAAAGTTTTGAATGACTAAGTTGAAACGATTCTGAGCCTCACTAGGTCCTAACTTTTGCACAGCATTTTGCTTACCTATGATTAGTTCTAATGAAGGAATTACTTCTGTCAGAACACCTGCATTTATTCCTAAGACAGTTTTTATTTTCTCAGTCCACATCTTGATTCGCTCTTGCGATTCGGTCAAGATTTGCTGGATAAAGTTCTTGAAGCTCTCAATAATTGCGCTGTAAGGAACATCCCTTTGAAACTGATCAAATTTTCCCTTTACAAAATATCCTTTCTTTTGAGTAATGGATTTATAGAGTTCATTTACCAATGCCGTTTTTCCAATTCCTGAATATCCACCTAAAAGAACTAGATGATTTGCGCCATAACTTACCTCATCAAATATCTTACTTAACTTTTCAATTTCATTTTCTCTGCCATAGAGTTTTTCTGGAATTTGAAAGGTTGTTGTAATGTCTTGTGTGGCTAGTTCAAATTCAATATTTTGTTGTTCCTCTTTTAAAGCATTTGATAGCTTTTCTAAGTCATTTTGTAATCCAAAAGCAGTCTGATACCTTTCTTCTGCATTTTTGTAGAGTAACTTAGCAATAATTTTAGAGAGTATTGGAGGAATATCAGCATTCTTTTTATGTGCCAATGGAGGTGTCAGTGCGATGTGTGAGTGAACCAGCTCCATCATATCTGATGACTCAAAGGGCAGGCTTTCTGTAAAAAGCTCATAAAGTGTTACACCCAAAGAATACAAATCTGTACGAACATCTACTGAACGGTTTACTCTTCCTGTTTGCTCTGGAGAAATATACATTACTGTACCCTCCATTGCATTTGTTAGTTCTGTATTTTGTTTTTGTCTTTTAAACTGTGAAGCAATACCAAAATCTATGATATAAACACACTTATCATTCCCTATTATTATATTCTTTGGGTTTATATCTTTATGAATTATATTGGCTTGATGAACTTCCTGTAGTGCAATAGTAGTATTTATGGCAATACTCAACTTTTCCTCTAGAGAAAGCCTATTATTTTGCATGTAGTCTTTCAAGGAGTATCCATCTATATAATCTAATACTAAAACGTGACGATTGTCAATCCTGTGTTGGCTAATGGCTTTGCGTATTGTATCTGATTTGATATTTTTTGTCAGTGTATGTTCTTCCTTAAACTTAGCAATATCTTTTAGAGAAGGTAAATTATCACGCAATACTTTGATAGCTACTTTTTTATTTAATTCTTTATGTATTCCTTCATAAACTATTGTAATTTGTCCAACATGTATTTCTTTTATGTCTTTTGCAAAGGGGAAGAGGTTATTCATATATGTTAGTTATTTTTTTTATTCACAAATGACTCTTAGGGAAAGAAGTTAGTTTTAGGGAATTTGAATATACTATTTTTTGAGAAAAAAAATATTTTTTTAGAGGAAAAATTTTTATCTAGCTGATAATGTTCGATTAAAAAGAAAAAACACACTATGAAATTTCATTTTGAAGGAAAAAGTAATGCTTTAGATAGTTCTGTAAATGGTTTTTTGGATGTTTCTGTAAAAGAAAATAGCTGGATAAAGAAATCAGAATTAGAGGGTGTTCCTAATTATGCTTTGGTTTGGAATAGAGGAGAAGACAATTCTATAAAAATAGATAATGAGCCTTTTTTATTAGAAAAAAATACTGTTTTACCTTTGATGGTAAATCAGCACGTAGAAATTACGACTGCTCAAGATTTAATTATTTGGGAATTTAATAGAGAGTTTTATTGTATCGTCGATCACGATAAAGAAGTAAGTTGTGTCGGCTTTTTGTTTTATGGAATGCGAGAACAGTTTTTGATAAAACTAAGTGAAGAAAAATGCAAGAAATTTGATAATCTCTATGATGTCTTTGTGGATGAATACGATGAGAAAGATGATATTCAAGGGGAGATGTTACGAATGCTTTTAAAAAGACTGATTATAAAAGTTACTCGTATTGCAAGGAAACAATATCTTGATGATGATTTGCAAAATAATCCTAAACTAGATTTGATAAGAGAGTACAACCTGCTAGTAGAACTCAATTTTAAGAAAGAACACCAAGTACAGTTTTATGCTGAACAACTTTTTAAATCTCCCAAAACACTTTCTAATCTATTTGCAAAATATAGCTCACAAACACCTTCCAAAATCATTCAAAATAGAATCATAGAAGAAGCCAAACGCCTTTTAAAATTTACAGACAAAACTACTAAAGAAATAGCCTTCGAACTGGGCTTTGACAACTACTCACATTTTAGTAAGTTCTTTAAGCGAATGACCAAACTAGCACCTACTTTTTATAGAGAAAGGCTCTGAAAACTTCAAAATAAGTCAAATTAGGGAAAAATGGACAAGCCAAAGGGAATTATCTACACGAACGCAAGTCAAAAAGTTGCCGTTTATAAAAGTGTAAGACGCACAAAGGAATGACAAACAAAACCATTCAAAACTGCTCTTCAAAATTTTTAATAAATCAATTTTTAATCAACTTTTTAAGTTCATTTTTTTAAATATATATTCTTATGGCAACTCCAAATTTCAACGTCCCAACTCGTAACGAAGTAGATACAACAGCACAACAAATTTTTGATGGTGTAAAAAAATCTCTAGGAACTGTTCCAAATCTTTACGCTTACATGGGACACTCTTCAAATGCACTTTCTGCTGCTATGGCTCTTGGTCAAGCTCAAGCAAAAAGTACCTTCTCAAATAAAGAAAAAGAAGCTGTTTTCTTAGCTGTTTCGCAGCTCAATGGTTGTAATTATTGTCTTGCTGCTCATACAGCACTTGGCAAAATGAACGGCTTTACAGAAGAAGAAACCATTCAGCTTCGTCAAGGTACGCATTCAGATAAAAAACTTACTCTGATTTCAACACTAGCAGCCGAAATTCAGCGTACACACGGCAGACCTTCACAAGAATTATTAAATCAATTTTTTGAAGCTGGCTATGACCAAAAAGCACTTGTAGATTTAGTATTGCTTGTTTCTGATAAAGTTTTCTCTAACTATCTGCACAACATTACTCAAATTCCTGTGGATTTTCCTGCTGCAAAACCTCTTGAAACAGAGTTGGCTTAACTCGTCTCTAAGTTATTTTGTCTAGGGAAAGAGCATTTCTTTTCCCTAGATAAATTCATTCTCTTTTTGCTTCTTAACTATAAAAAATTTAATCTATTGGTTACCTCGTCTTGTTGCTTCTGTTATTCTTTTACAAACGCTGTTCTTCAAATTCGGTGCAGCTCCTGAATCAGTACACATTTTTACCCGGCTTGGAATAGAACCGTATGGAAGAATAGGAACAGGAATTATCGAACTCATCTTGACAATCCTTTTACTTGTTCCTAAAACTTCTCTTTATGGTGCTATCGGAACTCTAGGAGTGATGGCAGGAGCAATATTTTCTCACTTGCTTGTCTTGGGAATAAATGTAAATGATGGTGGAAATTTATTTGGTCTAGCAATTATTGTAACTATTTCTGCGCTTACCATAGTTTTTCAAGAAAAAAGCACCTATTCTAGCTTGAAAACAAGTTTTTAGTCTTATCATAAATCAAAAAAATTTAGTCACCAACTAGTTATAAAAAAAATAATCTTTTAATTTCAATCTCCAAACAACAAAAGCAATGAAAGCCTTATTCAAATTAGATACCATCGGCAATTATATTTCTCTTTACTCTGTTTCTCTTATTTTACTTTGGTATGGCATTTTTAAATTTACTCCTACCGAAGCTGCTGCCATTGAGGGCTTGGTTCGTTCTCATCCTTTGATGTCTTGGCTCTATAATGTTCTGTCTGTACAAGGTGTTTCGAATCTCATAGGCACTATCGAAATTATTGCAGCTCTTTTTATAGCATTCTTTCCTCTATCGAAAATCATATCATTCTTGGGTGGATTAGTTTCTACACTGACTTTCATTTTTACAGTAAGTTTTCTTTTTACAATGCCTTCTATGTTTAAGGTAGTTGATGGTTTGCTTGTTCCTGCTGGTGGAGCTGGTTTTATTATTAAAGATTTAGTTCTTTTAGGAGCATCTGTTTGGATAACTGGTATTTCTTTCAAGGCACTCTACCAAAAAAACGCAACTATTTTTAATCATTTCTTCACTACTAAATTACCTGAATATGACACTCTCAACAAAGCTAGTTAGTCTTGTATTTGTTATTTTCAATTATTACGGTCTGGATTGGTTGGCGATGGCACTTAGTTTAATAGCGATGTATTTGATTGGAAACAAAAATAAATTTGGATTTATTGTACTGATTGCTTCTAATATCTTATGGATAATCGTTAGTTTGGTTTTTATGAATAGCTATGGAATTTTGATTGGAAGTAGTATCTTTTTCTTTATCAATTTGAGAGGATTTCTAAACTGGGAAAGTAAAAATAAACTAGAGAACTGCTAATAATTCGCTACATAACAGAACAAAATTTTTGATACATTTCGACGTTATCATCTTGTACCATTAAAGACGATGATAATGAAAAACCTAATCCTACTTTTATTAATTCAAACTTCTTCTTTAGCCTTTGCAAATGGAGGTGTTGTAGATGAAAACTATTTCAAAAAAACAGGGAATATTCGTCTGCTTCAAAAAGCTGACATTTCACTTTTAAAAGAAGATTTGAAAATCAAGATTGTAAGTGATACTACTTTCATTGAAGTTACTTATCTTTTGAAAAATAATGGAAATACACAATCTGTTTATTATGGTTTTCCTGTGGATATGTATAAAGGCGATTGGAGAGATGATGAGTATGTAAGCGTTTTAGATTTTGATATTTGGACAAATGATATTCCTGCAAAATATTCGTATTGGAGAGTAAATGATGCTTATGAAAGTAAGCAATATTACAAACAAATAAATGAGTATTCTATAGAAAAAATAGACAGACAATGGTATGCCCTAAAATTAGATTTTGAAAAAGAAACTACACAGACTCTAACTATAAAATATGCTGTTCAAAATTATAGAAGTGATTATTATTATGGTTTTGGTTTTATTCCTACGCCTTCTGAAAGGCGATTTGTTTATGACTTATTTCCTTCAAGCAGTTGGGCAGACGGAATAGTAAAAGATTTCTCTGTAACAATGGATTTGTCAGACCTCAAAAAACATCAATGTAATTATGAAATAGAAGGTTTAGAAGAATTAGAAGATAAGAATGCAAATGGCATTTATACATTGAAAATCAAAAACTTTGACCTTAAAAAACGCTCTTATTTGGCTGTTATTTACAAAAATCACAGAAGAGTAATTGCAGGTATTTTGAAGAAAGAATATGAACTTTTTCCCATTTCATCAATTTCTTCATCAGCTGAAAATGCAGAATATTTGATTGATAATGACCCAAATACAGTTTGGAAAGGAAAGGAGGGTGACTGGATAAAAATAAAACTTCCTAAAGTATTTATCTCCTTCAAAGACCAAGAAGGAAAAACACATAATAAAATTATATATCCTATGGGAATTGGTTTTTTGAATGGAGATTACTCTTCTAAAGAAAATTTTGATATTGCTGGTACAGTAAAGGAAATGTTGTTTCAAATAAATGGAGCAACTATTACTGATAGTGACTTTGAAGAGGCAGTCATAAATACTATTAAACTAAAGAATGCTTGTTTTCTACCTCATTTTGATACGACATCCATATATGAACATTTGGTAACACCTTTTGGTGAACATTTTTGGAGTTGTATTGAGGGTTATGGCAAAGATGCAAATGCTATAAGGTTGATGGATAAAATAAATCAAGAATATTTCCACACTTTTTATATACAAATAAAGAAGTCAGACAAAGAAAATAATGAAGTTGCTCTTTCAGACTTATATATCTTTAGGTATAAAAAAGGGTATGGAACACGTCTGCCTTATTAAATAAAAAATGAATTTAATAGATTTTCAAATGAAAAACCTAATCCTACTTTTACTTTTATTTCTCCAAACTTCTTCTCTAGCCTTTGCAAATGGAGGTCCCATTGACATGAGTTTTTTCAAAAAAACAGGGAATATCCGTTTGCTTCAAAAAGCCGATATTTCACTTTTGAAAGAAGATTTGAGAATCAAAATCATAAGTGATACTACGTTTATTGAAGTTACTTATGTTTTGAAAAATAATGGAAATACACAATCTGTTCATTATGGTTTTCCTGTGGATATGTATAATAAAGACCATTTTGACTCTCAAGGTATGTTAATAGATGGGTATGATAGAATCAATTACTTTGAAGCATTTGTAAATGAAAAACCAAAAAAATACTCCTTTTGGAAACAAGAAAATGCTTATAAAGCAAATATGTATAAGGACGGTTCATCAACTAAAAATGTTCCTATTCATAGATTTTGGCATCAAATCAATCTAAGTTTTGAAAAAGGTAGTGTACAAGAATTAGTTATTAAATATGCAGTAGAGAATAGAAAAGAAGATGGTTTTGGTGGATTTTCTGTTTTACCTTATGCAACAGATAGATACTTTGTGTATGATTTATTTCCCTCAAGTAGCTGGTCAGATGGAATTGTTCAAGATTTTTCTGTAACCTTAGACTTATCAAATCTTAAAAGAGAAAAATATACGTATGAGATAACAGGATTAGAAAATCTAAAACAAAATAGTGCAGGTATTTATAGACTAAACACTAAAGATTTTGATTTGAAAGAACGTAGTTTTATTAGTGTACAATATAGAAATTACGATAAGGTAAAAGGTCATTATCTACCAAAAAGAAGTGGAAAAAGAGAAAAAGTTATATCAATAGTTTCCTCTAGTCCAAATGCTACTTACTTGATTGATGATGATTTGAATACTGTTTGGAAAGGAAAAGAAGGTGATTGGATTTTGGTACAATTTCCAATTCGTTCACAACCTAACGAACTTGACCCTAAATACCCCTATCCACTAAACCCAAGAAGTGTTTTCATTATGAATGGAGATTATTCTTCAGAAGAAAATTTTATTTCAAGTCCAAAAATTAAAACGCTTCAAATAAAAGCAAATGATTTTCTGCTACAAACATTCAACTGGCGACCAAATAGAAAAGGATTCTATTCTAATTTCATAAATTTAGAAACTCCGAAGTGGTTTTATGAAATACCTAATATTTTTGAAGTTGCTCAAAGTCCATTTGAAGAAACCTTTGAACAAGAGCTAAGAAATATTCATAGAAAAGCAGGATACTCTACCCATATAGAAACCATTGCCATTTACATTACAAAATCAGATTCTGAAAGTAAAGAAGTTATGATTTCAGATTTATATTTTTATTAAAAAAACAACCATCACTACCGAAACCCATACCGTCCCACAAAAACTAACTTCTCCTATTCGCTTACAAGAATATGGAGTAGGTATTTTTGCTTTAGTTTCTACTAAATCAGCTTGGAAAAAAGCATTAAAGAAAAATTACATTACAGTCAATAATAAACCTGCCACGACAGCTACTTTCATAAATGGTGGAGAAATAATTGTTTTATCGATTCCAAAAGAAGAAAAGCCAAAAAGAGAGTTTATTTTTCCTTTAAAAGTTCTTTTTGAAGATGAATATTTGGCAATTATTCACAAACCTGCTGGTATTTTAGTAAGTGGGAATAGTTTCAAAACGATTGCAAATGCGCTTCCTCAAAACCTAAAAAAGAGTAATCTTGATGATTCTACTATTCCTCAGCCTGTTCATCGCCTAGATTATGGAACAACAGGAGTTTTGCTTGTTGGAAAAACGGCGAGTAGTATTCGTGCTTTGAATAAATTATTTGAAAATAAGGAAATAGAAAAAATGTATTATGCTGTTTCGATTGGAAAAATGAAGGAGTTAGGAGGAATAATAAAGACAGAAGTGGATAAAAAAGAAGCACAATCAGATTATCAAATTATCAAATCTGTAAAGTCAGAACGATTTGAGTTTCTGAATTTGGTAAAATTAGAACCCAAAACAGGAAGAAGACATCAACTCAGAGTGCATTTAGCAAGTATAGGAAATCCAATTTTGGGAGATAAAGATTATGGAATTGAAAATCTTATTTTGAATGGCAAGGGAATTTATCTACACGCTTATCGTTTAGAATTTGTTCATCCATTTACAAAAGAAATTATTTCTATAGAAGATGAATTGCCTCAGAAATTTTTAAAGTTATTCAATCCATAGAGTAGTTATTTGTGATTTATTTCCATAAAAAAACAAAAGTAGTTAGGATATTTTACTAATATTCTTTAAAACTTCATGGCTATTTTTTGGACAGTTTCTGAATTATGTATCTTGCTATGATATTTAACTTAAACTAGCCATACACAAACATTTTATCCCTATTTCAAATTTATGAAACATTCTATCTACAAAATTGGAGCTGTTACGCTTGGTCTGACTATCGGATTGGGTCTAACTTCTTGCAATGAACCAAAGAAATCTACTGCTACTGAAGCAACAGAAGAAGTAGCAACAGACAACAGACCAACTGATTATTTGGCTATTGATTTAGCTAATTTTGACACCACTGTTCGTCCTCAAGACGACTTTTTTATGTTTGTCAATGGAAGTTGGCTCAAAAACAATCCTATTCCTGCCTCTGAAACTCGTTGGACAAGTTTTAGTGAAATTTTAGAAAGAAATAGAGAAATTTTGAAACGAGTTGCTGAAAATGCAGCAAACAATACTTCTGTTTCGCCTACATCTGCTGAAGGACATGTGGCAATGCTTTACAAAAGTGGAATGAATGAAGAAAAGCGTGAAGAAATGGGCATGAACCCTATGCTTCCTTATGTAGAAGCAATTAATAAAGCGACTACTTTAGAGGAGTTTTTGAAAGTTTCGGCAGACCAAAAGTCTGTTGCAGGGGGCTTGTTTAGTATGTATGTAACTGCTGATGAAAAAAACAGTTCGACAAATGCTCTTTATCTTAATCAAGGTGGGACTTCTCTTCCAAAATCATATTACGAGGTTGCAGACCTTAAAGAAAAATTAAATGCTTTCGAAAAGCATGTTTCTAATATGTTTGTTTTGATGGGAGAAGATGAAGAAACAGCAGCAAAAAAAGCAAAAAATGTAGTAGCCATTGAAACGGCACTAGCTAAAGTTTCTCGTACACCAGCAGAGCGCAGAGATTCAGAAAAAAATTATAATAAAATGAGCTTTGCAGAGCTTCAAAAACTTTCTCCAAATGTAGATTGGAAAGCGCATCTGTCTGATGTTGGCGTTCCGAATATCGAAAGCATAGAAAATGTAATTTTAGGAACACCTGAATTTTTTACAGGATTAAGTAAAGTTTTGAAAGCTAATTCTTTAGATGCTCTTAAAGATTATCAAAAGTATCAATTGGCAAGTAGTTTTGCTAATTTCTTGAATAAAGAGTTTGAGCAAGAAGCATTTGATTTCTACAACAAAACAATGCGTGGACAAAATGAAATGCAAGAGCGTTGGAAACTTGTCTTGAATGTAATTGATAGAAGTGTAGGTCATTCATTGGGGCAGCTTTATGTAAAAGAAGCATTTAGTCCGAAGGCAAAAGAACGTGCAGAAATCATGATAAAAGATGTTCGTGCAAGTTTTGAAGACCATATAAAAGGCTTAGAATGGATGGGAGAAGAAACCAAAAAACAAGCACTCACAAAACTTTCTGCTATCACTACAAAAATAGGTTATCCTGATACGTGGAAAACCTATGAAGGTCTTGAGCTTTCAGAAGATAATTATGCTCAAAACTTTATGAATGCTAGTGCTTGGTGGCTAAAAGACAACTTAAATAAAGTAGGAAAGCCTGTTGATAAGTCAGAATGGCACATGACACCTTCTACTGTAAATGCCTATTACAGCCCAACAAGCAATGAAATTGTATTTCCTGCTGGAATCCTTCAACCTCCTTTCTTTAGCGAATATGCTGATGATGCTGTGAACTATGGTGGAATTGGTGCAGTTATCGGACACGAAATTTCTCACGGTTTTGACGACCAAGGGAGTCAGTACGACGCAGAAGGAAATATGAATAATTGGTGGACAGACACAGACAAATCACAATTTAAAGAGCGTACAACTTCACTTGTTAATCAATACAGCGAGTACACAGTTTTGGAAGATATTAATGTGAAAGGAGATGCTACTTTAGGTGAAAATATTGCTGATTTGGGTGGAATGGCTGTTGCTTATGATGCGCTTCAAAAGGCGTGGGCAAGAGATGGCAAACCAGAAAATGAAGATGGATTTACACCAGAACAACGTTTCTTTATCAGTTGGGCGCAAATTTGGCGTGTAAACTTTACAGATGATGAACTTCGTAACCGAATTGAAACAGATTATCACTCACCAGGAATGTTTCGTGCAAATGGTCCTTTGAGTAATTTTGACCCATTCTTTACAGCTTTTGATGTAAAAGAAGGAGATAAAATGCGTAGAGAAAAACAAATCGTTATTTGGTAGAAAATTGCTAAACAGTTTTTTGATTCTTATTTTTTAGAATTTAGACAAAATAAAAATCCCTTTTTTACATAAAAAGGGATTTTTTGTCTTTTAGAAAGTTATGACTGAATAACTTAAAAATGAGCAGTTGCAAAAAATATTCATTATCGGTTAATGAAAACAAACTACTGATTATTCTGATTTTACTTTCTGTTTTGGTTCTAAAAAAATAAAGTTACTGTGAAAAATTTTTGCTTGTCATGATTTCCTACTAAAATCATAGCTTACAAATCAGTTACTTTGAGAACCTGTTTTATTTTACTACTTACTTACTTGACTTATATATTTCAATTCTGTTGCCAATGCCAAAAAATACTAAGGTATAGTTTGTTTTTATTTAAAAATGCCTTTTAAAGCATACAAACGCCTATTTTATTTTTTCAATTATTATCAAAGCTATTTTATTTTTTCAAAATAGAAGGATAGTTTTTTCAGAATAGAAAAAAATAAAGTTTTACCACACAATTTGTTGTGTATATTTTTTAATAACCTCTTTTGTAACTTTCTCTTCTTGTTTTATTCGTAAGAGAACTTTAGAGTTTAATTGATGAATAATGTAATCTTCAATAATCTGTTCAGATGTTGGATTTGATTCTCCATTAAAAATGATTCCTTTTAACTTTATATTTCTGTTCTTGATAGCTTCTAAGCTCAAAATAGAATGATTTATACTTCCCAAATAAAGATTACAAACCAAAATGAGAGGTAGATTTAGTTCTTCAATTAAATCAATTACATAATCAGCTTTTCCATTTTGTCCGTCATTTATTGGAACAAACAATCCTCCTGCACCTTCAACAATCAGATTTTTGTTTTTACCTTCTTTTGGAATTTCAAAATCTGATAAATCAATCTTTATATTATCAATCTTGGCAGCAGCGTGAGGCGACATAGGCGCAGTCAGACAAAAACGTTCTTTCAAAAAAATACTTTCTGTATTCGAAACTAGATTTTTTACTTGGTCAGTATCTTTTGGCAAACCTGCTTGTATGGGTTTCCAATAATGCGCCTTTAGAGCTTCTACCAAAATTGCACTTACTACTGTTTTTCCACTGTCTGTTCCGATAGCAGAAACAAAATATTGATGTTGCATAAATAAATATTGTACTTTAATTATTTTTTTCTAATTCAATGAGATTTTCTAAATATTCACTTCCTCTTTTTTCTGCAAAAAAATCTAAACCCAGCATCAAAATAGCCTGAATAGCCAATCCTAAGCCTAAGCCTTTCAATAATTCATTGGAAAAACTACCAAAAATGTTTTGAGAAGCAAAAACAAAATAAAGAATAAGCCCCAAAACAGCCAAACTAATTTCTACATAACGATACGTTACAAAACTTTTCATAACCGTTTTCATGCGTGGAACTTCTTCATTTTGGATTCGCTTTGGTTCTTTTGTAAGGATATTTTCTACTCTTGTGATGTCTTTGGGAGAGCGTACAAAAATTGTTGCTCCGACAACAAGCTGAATCAGTCCAACAAAAATAAGAGAAATTGCCATTCCATAAAAAAATGGTTTTTTCATTACAAAGATAAAATAGAGAGAAATAGCCATAGCAATAACGCCTACGCCCATAAAAAACAAACTTTCGAAGCGTTCGGCATTGAAATAATCTTGTACAAAAGGTGTCATTTTCTATGTTTTCTGATGAACAAAAGTAAAGGTAAGAGCTTGGAATGACTAGATTTTTATACTACTAAACAAAAAAATGCGACCTCCCTAAATCCCTCCGAAGAAGGGACTTTGAATGGTATTTCTCCCCTCCTTCGGAGGGGCTGGGGGAGGTCAAAAGGAAAATGTCTAGTAGTATGCTAGATTTTATAAGAAGATTTTACCAAAGAATAGAAAGCTGTTTCTGGCAGAAGTCTTTTAGCAGGTAGAAGTACATTAGCAGGGTAAGCAATTGGATAACGCATTTTGCTTGAATTACTATTGGCAGCTTTAAAAATCGTTTTGGCTACTTCTATCGAATCTGCTCCTTTTGCTCCTGCTTCCATAGCTACTTTTTCACATTTCTCTACAAAATTATCATAGGCATCTGTATAATCTGGCGCACTAAAAGCACGACTACGCCCATAAAAATCAGTTTTGATCGCTCCTGGTTCGATGATTTTGAGTTGGATATTAAATTGAGCTACTTCATACTGCAAGGATTCTGTAAAACCTTCAACAGCCCATTTTGTAGCGTGATAAATGCTGTACAATGGAAAAGCAACACGTCCACCCACACTAGCAATCTGAATAATTTTGCCTCCATTTTGCTCACGCATAAGTTTGACAGCCTCACGAGTAACTCGCATCAAGCCAAAAACATTAGTATTAAACTGACTTTCAATAAACTCATCACTCATCGATTCAAAAACTCCATCTGCTCCAAAACCTGCGTTATTTACTACGACATCTATTTTTCCAAAATCTTTTTTTGCAGAAGCTAGAGCTGTTTCAATAGTTTCATTTTTAGTTACATCTAGCTCATAGAGTTTAATAGAAGTATTTTTTTGCAGTTCAGTTTCTTTTGAAGGAGTACGCATTGTTGCTGCTACATTCCAGCCTTTTTCTGCAAAATAAAGAGCTGCTTCTCTTCCGATTCCTGTTGATGCGCCTGTGATTAAAATAGTCTTTTTCATAATGAAGTGTTTAATTTTGAGAGTTTAAATGATTTTAAAAGTGAATAAGTATTCATTAAATAAATAAAAAATAGAGTTAGTTTTTGATAGCATCCCAAGACATCTTAAACATAGCCTCTACTTCGTTTTGGGATAGATTCTTTTTTGTTTCTTGTTGTAAATTCACAAGCTGATTTATTACGCCAATAAGCTGACAAACAAGAAGTTCTAAAGGCAAATCTTTAATGAGTTCTTCTGATTTTCCTCTTTCCAAAAGATGATAGATAGGAGAAATAAGCTCTTCTGCATGTGCTCTGTATTCTTCTTTTATAAATGGCGAACGATAATATTGGTCTGTGAAAATACTATATTCTGGGTTTTTGGTGTTTACTTCCATTACTTTAAGCCAAAGTTTGCGAAAGTTTGCCATAAAGCTATCTTTTTCGTTATAATCCAAAAAATACTGTTTGGTTTGTTCTTTTTTTATATAAAGATACAGCACACTAATGAGTTCTTCTTTATCTTTGAAATAAATATACAAAGTACCCGTTGCTAATTTTGCTTCTTTAGCTACCTTGCTCATTTTCAGTCCTGTAAAGCCATTTTCCAAAACTAATTTTAGAGTTGCTTCATAGATTGCCATTACTTTGTTTTCATCTCTAGCTCTTGCCATTATTGTTTTTGTTATTTTCTAATTGATGATACAAAGGTAAATGAATATTTATTCACTTACAATTTTTAGCTGAATGTTTTTTCATTTATTTGAAAATTATTTGTTTTAGTCAATTAAAAAGCGAAAAAATCATATATTTATTTAGCTTCTAACAAATTATGTGTTTTTTGGATTATTGAAAAAAGTTAAAACCATTCATTTTATACTACCTTTTATTTATGTCTAATTTTCAAAAACTTTCAAAATCATTTTATACTCGTTCTGATGTTGTTCAGATTGCAAGAGAACTTTTAGGGAAATATTTGGTAACTGATATAGATGACAAAATCACTATCGGAAAAATTGTCGAAACAGAGGCTTATTGTGGGCAAACTGATAAAGCCTGTCATGCACATCTGAACAAAAAGACGAAGCGCACCAAAATTATGTTTGAAGAAGGTGGCGTAGCGTATGTTTATCTCGTTTATGGAATGTACAAACTTTTCAATATCGTAACGAACGAGTATGGAAAAGCTGATGCTGTTTTGATCCGTGCTGTTGAGCCAATTGAAGGGATAGAAACAATGTTAGAACGCAGAAAAATGGAACAAATAAAAAATGAAGATGGCAGTTTAAAGCTAAAACGAAATCTTACAGCAGGTCCTGGAATACTATCTATTGCGATGGGAATAGAACTTTCAGACTATGGACAATCTTTGAGAGAAAATCGTATTTGGATAGAAGATAGAAAAGAGATAATTGAAGAGAATCAAATTATTGCATCTGCTCGTGTCAATATAGATTATGCAGAGGAAGATAAAGATTTGCCTTGGCGTTTTAGGATAAAAGGCAATAAATGGACAAGCCCTGCAAAATGAAGGTTTTTTATAAGTCTATTTTCGCTTTCAAACAGAAGAACAACAAAAAAGCACAGAACTTATATTCTGTGCTTTTTTTGTCTCAAATATGAATTTCAGATTATCTCATAATATAAATTTTGCCTATATTTTTCTTAAACAAATCATCTTTTGCTGTTTCTCTGTGTTCGAAGTTGAGCTGGTTATCACGAATATCTACTTTATAAAGATAAACACCGTTAGCGAGTTTGTCGCCATACTCATCTGTTCCGTCCCACGTAAAATCAGAAACGTTATCTCCAATCCGTATTGCTCCTAGCTCATCTTTGGTAATCGTTCTGACTATTTTCCCTGTAATGGTCATAATCTGAATACGAATATCATCAGGAACATCTGCGCCTGTGAGTGTAAAGACAAAGTGCATTTTGGTAGAAAATGGATTTGGATAAGGATAGAAATGTGTCAGCGTTGATTTATTGATTACCTCAAAATTGACTTTATATTCTTCTGCTCCTGCTTTGTTTCCACTTTCATCTTGAGCATCTACTGAAAGGGTATATTTTCCATCTTCCAAACGTTCTGGACGATATTCTAAACGGAAATTATTATCCTGTGAAGCAAAATAATTTACATTCTGTCCGTCATAATTCAGTCTTACTCGCTCACAACTATCACACTTGCTCAAATAAAGATTTATTCCAACAGTATCTTGTCGTACCAAAAATTTATTTTCATCACGCAATTGAATAGAAATAAGAGGAGTAGGAGAAATTACATCTCCGTCCATAATCTTTATTCCATCAAAGGCAACATCTAAAACTGGATTTACATTATCAGGAATTACTGTAAAATTGGCTTGTAAGATATTGTTGTCATAGAGCTGTTCGCCCTGTATTCTTGGATTCATAAAGACAGTTAATAAATTATCTCCGAAATACTCCAAGGAATAGAATTTTGCATCAAACAGAAGTTCTTCATTTCTAGCCAAAGAGCTTAATGTATCATAGGATTCTGTCGTAACTCCTGTTTGTGTATTTCTGACGGTATAACGAACAACTAAAGGGTCTGTAAAATCATTACCCGAAATATTACGGAAACGAAAGCGAATATCCACCGAATCACCTGCCGAAACTTGAAGATTTGAATTTTGGCGATAAGAAAGCGTATCATACAATAAAATCCCTTCAGGAACTTCTCTATAAATTACCTGCCAACGGTCTAATTGTGGCGATGTTTTTTCGATAGAATCACTAAGTGTTGCACGTAATCTCAAATACGGATATTGATTTGCATCTATCTGACTAAGTTGAAAATTATCTTGAGTTACATCTTGAGCAAGAGTAGTTTGGAAGCCTGTAAAACTTTCGCCCAAAACATCTATTTTCCATTTATCGTTTCCACTTTCACGTACTTTTCTAAACATATTTCCCCAATCGGCAGCAGGACCAATCAAAGAAGAAGTTACGATTCCTTTATCAGAACGCCCAGAAATAGTAAAGTTTTCATTGATGACTGACGTACTACCTTGAATATTAACTATCAAAGCTGTTCCTTTGGCTGCTCCTTTTCTTCCCACCACTACAAAAGCAGAGCGATTACGCATAGCTCTAAGACGAGCAAACTGTTCGTCTGAAAGCCCCAAACTAGCTAATCTACCCAAATTTCTTCCTTCTCTTCCCATCAATACTGAGTTCATCATAATAACATAACTTCCATCTCTGATATTATCAAAGTAATCGTTCATTTGATCAACACCAAAAAAGATAGCAGGAATACCAGTCGCTGTAAGAGAAGAACCACAAGCTTCATTGGGATAAGGGTTGTAGATAGTTCCTGTACGGTCATCTATCACAACTCCAATTACCCTGTCATCATAACAATCTCCGTTTACTAGCTCAACCCCATTCATTTTGATAAAATAATTTCCTTTTTCGGAAGAGGTTGCTCCTGCTGCTTGTATCTCAAAGTTAAGCTCATAAGGTTTGAATTCCCATTTGCGAGATTGTTCTGTATAGCTAACTCCTTCAAAAGTAGCTTCTTCAAATTGCCCTACATGACTTTGAGACCACCCAGCAGGACTATTACTGATATAAATAAAAGAGGAAGTCGCCCATTCTGGATTATCGTCTCCTTCTGGTTCGGCATAACGAACACGCCAATAATACACCGTACTATCTCTCAAAACAGGTAGATTTACGTTCCATTCCGTTGTGATATAATCTTGTAATACAATTGATTTTTTTGCACTACTATTGAATAGATGAGTGGTATCAAGTTCGTATTCATAGCTTCTTACCTCTGTAAATGGATTGTTGTTTTGGGCAATAAGTGTTGGCGAATTAGAATTTACGATACTGTATTCTTTAGGTGCAAGTGTAATCATCGTACCACGTTGCATAAAATACTCAAAAGAAGCATAGTTATTTGTTTCATCTGATTCTGCTATTTCTTCAAAAAAATCTAAATAGACTTCAAATTTGTTAAGACCAATAGATTTTGCTTTCATACTTTCTGCTACCGAAATATCATAATAAAGAGTGTCTTCATTTGCAATAGAAGGGTAATCTCTGACGGCATAAAAATCGGCTGTTCCATCAGGAAATGTTCTTCTGACACGAAGACTTATTCTTTTGTTATCAAAATCCATAATTCCTAAATTCTTAGCTGCAATCTTTATTCTAAATTTATCACTATTTGCATTTACAACAGTTTCATTTTCTGCAGCTACAAGACTAACACGAGAATTATTTATCATGTAATCTGGCTGAGTGATAGGAACAAGACGAACTGCAGGGTCGCCGTGTAACGTAATTTGTTGTGCAGCAGCTCGTGCAATTTCGTTTTGAAATCCATTTCTTGCCATATATGTACGAAGCATTTTTTGCATTACTTCGCCTATTGGAAGGTTTAGATTTTCTTTTTTTGTAAAAGCATCTTCATAAAAAGTTTGTGTATAAAGACGAAGCTGCCCACTAAAACCAAGCTCTCCATGAGAAAGAAAAAGAATTGCTCCTTTATCTGCTGTAAGTGTCCAATCTTCTGCTAAAGAAGGTTGTGCGCCATATGGATTTCCTGTTCCACATCCATTTACAAGTAGCATTGGATATTTTCCTTTATTTGCATAACCTAAGCGAGAATCACTAGCCTTTCCTACTTCTATATCTGTAAAGTTCACACCTGCGTGTCCGAAAAAAGTAATAAGAGAAAGTCCTTCATTTACTTCTTCCGAAATATCAATAAATTCAACAAAATCAGTTGTTTTTTTAGAAAGCGTCTTTACTTCTGCCCCTAAATATTGTCCTTCTGCAATACTTTCAAAACCTTCTACATACCTTTTAAAACTAGCATGTTCGGATGGAGAATAACCTCCACTGAGGTGTAATAATCTTTTCCTCCAGCTTTGGTCGCCTTCAATGGTTTCGTGTTCTTTTACTTTGTTGAGATAATCAATCACTTGTTTTGGGCTAATGGCAGAAAGACGTGCTGTTGCGAGTGCAGGTTCTAAACTTCCATTTTTTATTCCTGCTGTAAGCATATTGTCAGACCCTGGTAATCCATAAGGTAAAATACTATTACTATTAGGATTTGTAATGAGTATTCCTGTGCTTTTTCCTAAAATAAATAAAAATTTAGGGTCTCCATTTGTCAGCATATAATTTGCAAAACGACGAATAGAAAGTGGGCTTGTTTCGCCATAAGAAAAAATATTATAGAGTTGATCTATTTCTACAATAAGAGGTGTATAACTACCTCCTTCTTGACTCGCACGATAATCTGCGTACGCTTGTGCAACATCAGGATAATCTCCAAAACCTTCTCTTAGATTTTTTGCTGTAAGAATAATATAATCTGCATCTAATGTAGTTATAGGTCTGAAGTTAGCCTTTGTTATTGAAGCTAAAGAAACAGTTTTTATAGCAGCCGAAGCATAAATAACTCTTTCTTGACCTGTATTAGGAACAATCATCGTTCTTTTATTTTCTACACTATCTGCTTGAATTTCTATTACATTTTGAGGATTAGTAATATCAAAAAAGCGAACCTGTGAAGTAGGATTTTCTATTTCAAGATAAGATTTACCTAGTAGGTTAGCTTGTAAATTGAATCTTTTAGTGCTTTCTCCATTCATGCGAGTAGCTTGTGGATATTTTACCCAACCTTCACAATAGGCTATTCTACCTCTTCCAGACACGCTATATAAATCTTCTGTGATAGTTGTAACAGTTCCATCTTGAAAAACACCCAGAGAATCAGGTATTGATTCAGAACGCTCTACTACTTGATAATTCTCAAAATCTACCTCATCAATTACTCTTCTAATTGAGTTCATTTCATAGACTAATCGTACTTTATTAGGTTGATTCATACGCCCAACAATTCTCATTCCTACTTCTGCTTCTACCAAACTATCTCCTACATAATTTCTAACAGGTAGATTGTCAATACGACGAGGATTGTTTTGTCCACTTGTGAGCATTACACTTGCAAATCCTTTTCCTTCTTCCCAATCACTCACTAAACAGCCTCTTCCATTAGTAGAAGTAAAACTTAGTGGATAAAGAGGTCCAAAAGTATAATCGGTAGTGAATGCCCTTCTTGTTTCTTGAATATGAAAACGTTCAGCAGCGAGTGTATCTGTATTCTGCTGATAATATTTTTGAGTACGTAAGCCCTGCTCAGAAACTCTTGTATAAGTAAGAAAATAAACAGATGTATTTCCATATAATGAATGGCTTTCAACTGTACGCTTAGTTGGATCTGGAAAGAGTAGCTTATCATGTTCGCTATCTCTTCTTTTTCCATAAAACTCTACATAATCTAATGAATCCAAACGCCCATCTGCTTCTCCTTCTACTTTTATTGGAATTTCTTTTCCATGATAATACATTTGAAGACGGCTAGGATCAATAGAACTAGGAATACCTGCATCTATAAGTTCTTGAAAATTAATTCTATACAAACCATCTTCATTAATGGTAATTTTGTAATATTCTTTATCATAATCTACCCAGTCCATATACTGACTAAAATCAGATGGAGGAAAATAAAGTTGAGCTGTTGCTTTGTTAGAAAAGGAAAATAGTATTCCCAATACAAATAAAAATGAATATATATGTTTGTTCATAGCTATAATGAATAATTTGTAAATCGTATATTTATTGTCGTTGTGATATTATCTTTACTCCTTAAATTAAAATATGATACTTTTGGTTTACTGCCCTCTTTTATTGGACGCTTTCAAAGAGTTTATTTGTTGTTGATTAAACATAAAACGAAGTGAAAAAACGTGTGAGTAAGGAACAACGGATTGGTCAAAGGCATTTGTGATAGCATAATCAATGACAAACTGTTTGACTACAATACCTACACCAAAGTTGGGTTGATATGTCCAAGATTTGCTACGGTCAAAATCTGTAACTTGTTGAAAATTACCAATTCCACCACGCAAATAAACTATATTTTTGTAGTCTGCCTCTACTCCAAGAGTAGGAGCAACAGAAGCAAAGTCGCCTTTGATAACTGTGTTTCTTCTACCATCAAAGGTAGTTTCTAAACCCAAGCTTCCCATAACTCCAAATTGTGTGTTTTTGCTGCGCCAAGGATAAGATACTCCTAGTGTAACACGTGGAAGAGTTACTTCTAATGAGTTTGTAGGAATTTCATTTCCTGTTCTTGAAAAAGTCTCCCTGACAGCATCACTATTGAAAGAATAAGCATTGTATGTTCCTGTTATATCACGCCCCATAATTCCAATTTGCCAGTTTTTTATTTGTGTCTGCATTCCTACATCAATTCCAAAGCCCCAAGAGGTAGCAAAAATACCAGCCGAACGATGCACTACTTTTGCGTTTGCTCCCAAATAAATAGGATATTTTTTTTCTGCTCTGTATTCTTTTTCTTCTGTTGCTTCTCTTTCTTTTATTTTTAAGCTCATTGCACGAGCATACGAAAACATAAAAGCATACGAAGCCTCTGCAAACGAACCTACGTTATTATAATCTACGTTTCCATTTTCATCTATCAAAAAACGAGTATCAGGAATATCATCAATACCAAAACGAATAACTGAAAAAGCAATTCGATTGGTAGAATCAATAGCAGCCGAAAAACCTCCGTAATCATAATTGGCAATTCCTCCAAAATAAGAAACATGCATCAATGAGAGTTCATATTGTTCCTTAGAGCGCAAAAGACCTGCTGGATTCCAGTAGGCAGCCGTTACATCATCAGTAAAAGAAACAGGTGTTCCTGCCATTGCTAATCCTCTTGCGCCTACTCCAATAGCTAAAAATTCGTTACTGTATTTGGGAGCATTTTGAGCTACTGCCGAAAAGCACAAAAAGAGCATAATCAGAGAAGAGCTAACTAGTTTTATATAAAGAGTAGAAATAGAATTATTCATTAAATAAATAAGAAAAATAAGATGATAAAAACATACTTGAATAGCTTTCTAACTATCTAGTTTTTAAACAGATAAATGCCATATATACAAAGATACACAAATCCTTAAATTTTATTTTTAATAGAATGTAACAAATCATTTATTTAACGTTTTGATTTTCTATGTATAACTCTTCATAAGACAGCAAAAGGCTTTCCAATACGAATATTAGAAAGCCTTTTTTTGTATAAAAAGATTCAAAATTAGGATTAATCCCATTCTTTATCAGCAAACTCTTCTTTTGCTTTGCCTTTTTCATTAAACCATTCTGGTAGTCCGTAGGCGTATCCTTTCTTACCAGGTACGTTATAGCTCTGAATACGGTCTTTGAGTTTGTAAAGTGCAGCAGATAATGCTCTATCTACTTGGATTGCACTACGGTCTCCAATACGGTCGTCTTCGAAAGCCAAATCACGCATTTCGTATTTGAACAAAAGCTCATTTTTTTCTTGTAATTTGTCTAGGATAAATTTCTCCCATTGGATACGTCCACGACGCATTCCTCGCTCACCAGCACTAAAACTACTACTTCTTTCTTCTCCTTTAAGACGTGCAAGAACGGCACGAATATCTTCAGCTTCTTTTGTAATTGCAGCCAGACGGCGTTCGTAACGAGCAGTAATTTCTGCAAGCTGTTGTTCACTAAAATTGACAGTCTTTGTCATAACATTAAAAAATTTGTGTGAAAATCAAGTTATTTTGGGTAAAAAGCAAAAACAAAAAATCATTCTCTTACTTAAAAAGTAATTGGGAATATTATGAAAGAGAATAATAGTATTCAATTTTAAATTCAAACCAAATATTTATTTTATTGCTTACGAAGGCACTTTATTATATTTATAATTTTATTTCAACTTTTTCAACTTTTCAGGAGTTATTGAAAATATATGGGGGCTATTTTCTCTCCTATTTTTTAAAAGTTTTTTAGAAAAAATAGAAATTAATCAATCGTTAAATCAATGTCCTTTTTTATGTTTTATATAAAAATGGTATTCAAGAATATAGTATATAAAATGACTTTGTTGTATGGCAAAAATAACAAAGTTTTTCTAATAACAATAAATTTTGTAAAATTTTTTTAAGGTTTTTGATTTTTTTTTTATTTTCAATGAATACAATCTAGGTTTTATACTTTATTTATATGTACATTTATTTTTTTGTTTTATCTAGCCTTGTGAAGAGAAAGCAGAAAAAATGGCTTTAACTTTGATTTTTGTTTAACAAAATTAATTCTTCAAGAGTAATAAAAACTTTTTCTTATCTTTTGGCTTTATTCATAATGGGATTTCGCAATTCTATTTTTTTAACTTATTTTTCAAGACTTAATTTTTATATTTTCATTATGGGATTATTTTCATTCATTAAAGAAGCAGGTGCAAAAGTATTTGGTAAAAAAGAGGAAAAAAGACAAGCTCCAGACCCTCAAATTGCAAAGCACATAGAAGAAGAACAAAAAGTAGAAAAATCTAAACTAGAATCTCTACGAGACCAAGTCGTAGCTCTAAATATTCCTATCGATAACTTAAATCTTGCTTTTGGTCAATCTGTAACCGTAACTGGAAAAACACAGACGAATGCAGAGCGTGAAAAAATTATCTTAGCTATCGGAAATGTAGAAGGGGTTTCGATTGTGGAAGACAAAATTGAAGTCGTAGAGAAAGAGAAAGAAGCAGAGTTTTATACTGTCAAAAAGGGCGATAGTTTATCCAAGATTGCAGGAGAGTTTTATGATAATGTACAAGCTTATCCAATTATTTTTGAAGCCAACAAACCAATGCTCAAAGACCCTAGTTTGATTTATCCAGGGCAAGTATTGCGTATTCCTGCTCAATAAATTCTTATTAATTCTCAATATTGAAAAGACCTTTACAAATCATTTATGAAGGTCTTTTTTGTGTTCATATAGAACTATTCTGTATCCTCGTTTATGAATCCAATACAACTACTAAAAGAAGCAATAGACAAAAAAGCTCCTGCTTTATGGGACAAAGAAATGATTTTATCAAGAAATGAAATGCTTGTTCGGACAGGAAGTGTTGATAATTGGATTTATTATGTAGAAAGTGGCGCACTAAGAATTTGTGTAGAAAGTGAAAACGAAATTCATACTACTCGCTTTGCATATCGTGGTTCATTAGTTACTGTTTTGGATTCTTTTTTTAGAAATATTCCTACTATTTACTCTATTGAAGCGATTAGAAAATCAAAAGTAGTACGTATGAAGGCAGACGATTTTAAAGACTTTCTTTTGTCAAATACAGAATACACAAACCTTTGGCGCATCTTGTTGGAAGAACTCGTTTTACAACAACTGGAAAGAGAGGTTGATTTATTGAATAACTCTCCTGCTGAAAGATACAAACGTGTTTATCAGCGAAGTCCACAACTTTTTCAAGAAATTCCTCATAAATATATTGCTGCTTACCTTCGAATGACTCCCGAAACATTTAGTCGTTTGCATTCAAATCATAAATAGTTATTTTGTTAGCCTATTTCTTAGTTTCATCAAGCATTTTTAAAATTAAATTTCTGACTGTATCTTGATGCGTCCAAGGAATAAAATGATTGGCTTTTGGTAGCGTAATGAGTTCAAAAGAAGTATTGTTTTTTGATTGTTCTTCCAAAAAAAGAGCGTGTCCGTAGGGAACAATTTTATCTTTTTTTCCATGCAAAACTATCAAAGGAATGTTGATTTTATTAATATTATTTTCAATTAATTTTAGGTCTTCTTGTAGGTGTAACATTTCTTTATTTGAGACTGTAAGAGCAGCAGGAAGCCACCAACGCACAAAAACAGACTTTGCAGCACCATTATACCAACGAGGAACTGTAAGTTCTGACGAAGAAAGACCAGCCAAACTTACTATACCACTCATCATAGTAGGATAATCGATAGCCATTTGAAGAACAACAGCTCCACCATAAGAATGAGCAACCAAAATAGGCTTTTGCTTAGTGGAATCTTGATATTTTTCCAAAACACCTTTATAAAAACGAGCTTGTTCTTTTAGGTTTTTTTCATAATTTCCAAAATCAGATTTTCCATATCCTGTTCTGTCTAAAGCCACAATATTTGCACGAGAAAGCAACGTAGAATCTTTGAAATAATCTAAAAAAGCACTCCAATCTCCTGGTGAGCCGTGTATAAAAAATAAAGTAGGAAGCGAATCATCCCCTATCTTAGCATAATGAATCTTACGCTCTTCGAACTCTACATAATCAAAGCTAGGCTTATATTTTTGGTCTTTAAACTCTTTTCTTACTTTTCTATCACTAATTCGGAATTGCATACAGCTAGAAATTAATTGTAAACCTATTAGTAGAAATAAAAATATATATGTTCGCTTTCTACGAAAGATAGTTTTGAAAAATGAATTCATAAGTAGTAGTTCAAGATAGTTGATAACAAGCAATTATTTTGAAGAAGAACACTATTACTTACAAACTGTTTTTATTCAATCCTTTACAATTTGATAAAAAGAATTTAAAAATAACTATTTCTATTCAAAAAAATTATTCGTATTTTGTCATTCATTCAAAAAAAACAAACGTCTCAATTAGATTAATGAAAAAATTTCGTCTTACTATTTGGCAACGCATCTTTGGAGGGTTTTCAATTCTTCTTCTGCTTTTTATAGCAGGAGCAGTTACGCTTATCGTACAACTCACCAAGAACGTAGCACAAATAGACGAATATACAGAAGTAGTTCAGCCCTCTGTTGAGAATTTGAAAGAGTTTCGTAGTCTTGCCAATACTTCGATGAGGCTTATTACAAGCTATGTTTATTTCCAGAGCGAAGAACAGAATGACGCAGCCAAAAACTCTCTTCGCAAACTTCAAAGCAAAACTTACCCTGCCATAAAAGACAAACTTATTTCACTTTCAGAAGGTTGGCAAAATGATGAAGAAACTTCCTTTGAGATTTTGAATAATACCTTTACAGCTATGGACAGTATGCATAAAATCGAACAGCGTATTGTTTCTTCATTGAATGATAAAAATGCAACAGAAAAAAATCTTTTAGTACAAGAAACAGGCTTTCAGAACCAAATGCAAGGGCTAAATAATATCTTCGAACAGATAAAGATAGATTTAGAGATATTGATAGAAAATAAAAAAATAGCAGGACAACAAACTCAAGATGCTGTTAATAATGCTTCGGTTACGCTTCGAAATGATGCTATTTTTGTAAGTATAATTGCTGTTATTTTAGGCTTTATATTGGCATTTTTATTAGCTCAAACGATTATTTCACGCATCAAAGTCGTAAGAGATAGTATAAAAAAACTTAGTGAGGGAGTTTTGCCACGCTTTGAAAAATATAAAGACGACAGAGAAAATATGCAAGTAGATGAGATTGGAGAAATGGAAATTGCACTTCAAACGCTTATTCTTGGGTTAAAAGATACATCAGACTTTGCTAAAGAAATCGGACAAGGTCATTATCAATCAGATTTTACGCCTCTTTCTGAAAGAGATATTTTGGGAAATTCACTCCTCAAAATGCGCAATAATCTACGAGAAACAGAATATAGTGCAAAAGAAAGACGCTGGAAAAATGAAGGTACAATGCTCGTCTCTGATGTTTTAAGAAATAGCAATCGTTCCTTTGAAGAAATTACAGATGAGCTTATTACAGCTTTAGTACGTTATTTGGAAGCAAATCAAGGTGGGTTTTTCTTGAAAGAAATAGAAGGAAGACACGAGCAATTACGATTAATGGCGTATTATGCGTGGGATAAAAAACGTTTTTTGAATAGCACTATTCAGCTAGGCGAAGGTCTGACAGGACAGGCTTGGCAAGAAGGACAAACAATGCACCTTACTGATGTGCCTAAAGAATATGTAACAGTT
Organism: Bernardetia sp. ABR2-2B; assembly: GCF_037126435.1. GTDB lineage: Bacteria > Bacteroidota > Bacteroidia > Cytophagales > Bernardetiaceae > Bernardetia. The sequence goes on from NZ_CP147020.1 coordinate 3,148,001, forward strand.
ACTTCGGGACTTGGAAAAGCAAACCCTCGTTCTATCCTAATTATTCCGATGCTTCTAAACAAAGAAGTATATGGAATGATAGAAATTGCTTCTTTCAAAGAGTTTGAGTCCCATCAAATTGAATTTTTGGAGACAATAGGAGAAACAGTCGCTGCAACGCTTTCTATTCTACAAAGTAATATTACGGGTCAGCGTTTGCTTCAAGAATCCGAACAAATGACACAGCAATTACGAGCGCAGGAAGAAGAAATGCGCCAAAATATGGAAGAACTCCAAGCTACACAAGAAGAAATGGGAAGAGTTCAGAAAGAATTACAATACAGAAATGAGCTTATTGAATCTAGTTTTTATTTGTTGGAATTAGATTATAAAAAGAATATTACAAGTATAAACAGTTTGGCTATTGATGCATTAGGATATTCAAAATCAACTCTGTTAGAGCGTTCTGCATTTGGGATTTTTGCACAAGAAGGCGAACTACAACAAGGTTTTAATACGATGGCGCAAGGTGCGATTTGGAAAGCTGAAACAACCTTACTTAATCGAACAGGAGAAGAAATTTGGATACAAGCAATTGGAGTAGCTCTTTTCAATAATTCTGGAACTATCGAACGTTATGTACTTGTTTTGGCTGATATTTCTCAAATCAAAGCAAATGAAGCAAAAATAAAAGAACAGACAACAAAAATGGAAGAAAGTAGAAATACTGAGAAAAAGCGTTCAGAATATGCGCTACAAGCTCAAAAAAATATGCTAGAAAAATTAGTTGCGAGGCATAACGCCGAAAAAGAAGAATTACAAAAACGTATTGAAGAATTAGAAAAAAACAATTAAGAATTAATAATGCAAACTACTAGAGTAGCTGACCTACCTTCATATATAACCTTCGAATCTTTAGAAAAAATAACAGCATTACTTCAAAACCGACAAGTCGCTGTTTTGGTAGATGAAAATACAAAAAGAGATTGTTATCCTATTTTATATAAAGTCTTCGAAAATGCTAAACTACCAAAACCTTTATTGATAGAAATTCTTTCAGGAGAAAGCAATAAAACCCTAGAAACCTGCACACATATTTGGTATGAGCTTACTCAAAATCATTTTGATAGAAATTCTATTTTAATCAATCTGGGTGGAGGTGTTATTGGAGATATGGGTGGTTTTTGTGCCTCTACGTATAAGCGTGGGATTGATTTTATTCAGATTCCGACAACACTTTTATCACAAGTAGATGCTAGTGTGGGAGGAAAGTTAGGTGTCGATTTTAATGGATTCAAAAATCATATAGGACTTTTCAAGATTCCTTCAAAAGTATGGATTCATACACCTTTTTTGAAAACATTATCTCAAAATGAAATTCGTTCGGGTTTTGCAGAGGTTATAAAACATTCTCTTATCGCAGATAAAGAGGAGTGGGATAATCTCCTAAAAGTTGAAAAAATAGATGATAATTTTGAAAATCAAAGCTTGTTTTGGGATAAAATAGTAGCTCATTCTGTTGTTCTAAAAGCTAACGTTACAGAAGCTGACCCAACTGAAAAAGGACTTCGAAAAATTCTTAATTTTGGTCATACAATAGGACATGCCATTGAGTCTTATTTTATAGAAGAAAGTAAAAAAGAAAATAAGAAGAAAAACAACCCTACACCTGTTTTTTTACATGGAGAAGCTATTGCGCTTGGTATGATAGCAGAGAGTTATTTTTCAGCTTATTTGTGCAAAGAAATATACCCTAGTCAAAAATTTATTTCAGAAAATGATTTTACAGTAATAAAAAAGTATATTTCATCTGTTTTTGAAGATACAATAATAGCTTTCAGAAGTGCTATCCAAGAAGAAAATAGAGTAAATGAAATAATCAAATGGGCAAAGCAAGACAAAAAAAATGCTCAAAATAGAATACTGACCTGTGCTTTAGAAGAAATTGGAAAGGCAACATTTGATATTTCTATTTCAGAAAAACAAATTTTGGAATGCTTAAAACAGATTTAAGAAAATGTTGGATAAAATATTGCTATAATTTCAAAGTAAAGTAATATGCAACTAATTTGATGTTGGCATTTTATATATACTTAAAAATAGTTCTCGAAACTCAATTACGGAACAGTATAATAATAGCGATACCAATAACTACAAAACTCAACTTTTAGAGGAAATAATGATATTTTTGTATAAGGTGTTCTTGTTCATTCGTTTGCTCACAAATGAATTTGTCGCTTCCTCAGAAGCGTCATTTTGTGCTTTAATCACGCTTCTGAGGAAGCGTTTTTGTTCAGTTCTGGGGAACTAAACACACATGAATAATTAACCGTGATAACATTTAATAAAATTAAATTTGTTTTTTTTATATAAAAGCAGTTGTACTTGCCTTTATAATTTGTGTTTTCAAGAAATAAATAGCTTCTTTGAACTAGATAACTGTTTTTATATCAAAATTTAGTACATTTAAAATTGTATTATTGAAGTTGTTTAAGAATATAGATTTTTCCTTAGAATTGGGTTTGCAAATCCAACTCTAATGGAAAAATAACCTAGCCTTTGTTGGTATTTTAGCGAAGCGACACCAACAAATACACGTATAAAACCTATTCTTAAACAATTTTATTAATAATTAGGGGACAAAAACAAATTATAAAAACTCTGTTTGTATGAATAGTTGTATTAATAATGGGAAATATCAACCAAGAATTAGAACGTTTACAACTGATTTCAGATTTTCTGAAAGGTAAATTTTCTGCCAAACAATTAGAAAAATTTAATAAAAGGCTAGAAAATGATCCTGTTTTAAAAGAGGAGTTGTATAAACATAAAAAGCTCGTGGAACTCTTAAAAAAGAAACAAGAGCAAAATATTGCTTCTTTATTAGACCCACAAAACGATATTGATTATATGAAAAAAGAACGTACTTATAGAAGAAACCAGCTTCGAGAAGAACTTGAAAAAATCAAAGAACAAAAAACAGAACAACAAAAAGATTGGGAACGAAAAGTAGCGCAATCTAATCAACCTTCTATTTATAAAATGGCTGCTATATTTGCTTTAGCTATTGCTATTGGTGGAGGTGTTTTTGTCGTAGCAACGAGTCTTATTGATTCACAAAATACAATAGCACTACAAGCAGAAATAGATGCGCCGACTCTTGTAGAGGTTGAAACAGACCCAACTGATGCCTTAAACAAAACAAACGATAACTCTCTTTTCTCCTCCAAGAATAAAGAGGTAATAGTAGAAAAATCAGTAAAAGAACAAGATATAAAGACTACTCCCAAACAGAAAAATAATAACTTAGAAAAAGAAAATCTAATTGCTTATCAGCCGATAGCTGAATTAGAAAGTAAGCTCAAACAGAATACTCGTAGCTCAATTAATTTAAAGTCTCCCAATATTTTTGTAGAAAATTATACAGGAAACTTGATTTTTGAATGGAATGGAATAAGTGAAGAAGAAATTTATTTGGAAGTTATTAATTCAAAAAAAGAAACAACAACTTTCGAAAATCTAGAAAGCCCTTTTGATTTAGACCAACAACTTGAAAAGGGAATTTATTATTGGGTTCTTCAAACAGATAGCGAAGTAATAAAAAGAGGAAAGTTTTTGGTTAAGTAATCAAATTATATTGAGGTTTTTTTAGTTTGTTGAGTATTAATACTTCATTATCCATTTTTTCTGTTCTTCTGTATCTGGAATATTTACTCCCCTAGCCTTACTTACTTTTTCAATAGCTTCTTGATTTGAAAGTCCTTGCTCTATCAAAATAGCAGAACACAGCATTCCTACACGTCCAATTCCTGCTCTACAATGAACAATTATTTTTTTGTTTTTATCAAGAATACTGTTAATTTTTTTGGTCAATTCTCTAATCTGAATGGTTTGCTTTTCAGTGGGAATACTTCTATCAATTATTGGAATTGAAATAAAATCAATCTCATATTTCTCGCAAATTGCTTTTTCATTCTGCAATCCTAAATCAAATTTTTCTTCTTTTGTGAGCAAACTAACTACAATAGTTACTTTTAGATTAGAAAAGTTGATGATGTCCTCTTCCAAGTTTTCATCTGAATTTGGTTTTGGCATAATCGCCAACTTTTCAGTAATCCAAAATATTCTTGTTTTCATAATTTTAAATATAAAACCTTATCACGGTTTGTATTAAGGTAGTTCAGACATCTTGTCTGAATATAAAAAGTAGTATTTTATCCTATCCAATAGTCTGGAAGACTGTTATACAAAAATAACCGTGATAACTTTTATAGATTTGATTACTTTTGTGATATGAATCCTATTTATTTTTTAGTCTATCTTTTCCCACTTCTTAGTTTTCTAATTACTTTTTTAAGTGCTATCTTTTTTTCAAAGGCAAAAGAAGATACAGTTTCAAAAAAAAGTATAGAATATATTGCTTTGGGTTTTTCTTTTTTTGCTCTACTTGCCACAAGTACACAACTTTTTGAAGTTTTTACTACTAATAAAATACTTTCAGATTCTTTTCTTTGGGCAAATACAGGAACAAGAGAAATAAAGATTTTATTGAAAATAGATTCCCTAACAGCATTTTTTCAGTTTTCTGTTAGCTTAATTGTTTTTGCTGTTCATATTTATTCTCTAGCTTATATAAAAATAAAGAAAACATTTTATTACGGAGTTTTGGGACTTTTCGTTTTTGCGATGCAATTTCTCTTAGCACAAGACAACTTAATTTTATTCTTTGTTTTTTGGGAACTTATCGGACTAGCTTCGTTTCTTTTGATTGATTTTGATAAGACAGAAAAGTCTGCTCGTGCTTCTACAAAGGCTTTTCTTCTCAATCGTCTTGGAGATGTTGGTTTGCTTATTTCTATTGCTTTGCTTTTTGAGTTTTCACTTTCAATTTCTGAACTTAGAACAATTTTTATTTCTATCCCATATTCTACAAAAGTAATTATTTCAATAGGAATTTTATTGGCTGCCTTTGTAAAGTCTGGGCAATTTCCTTTCTCTACTTGGCTTTTTGATGCGATGGAAGCCCCTACTTCTATTTCTGCACTTCTACATGCTGCAACGATGGTAGCTGCAGGTGTTTATCTTCTGATTCGACTAGAATTTGTCTTTGAAGAAGTCAAAATTATTTCAGAGATTTTAGTTTGGGTAGCTCTTTTTTCTGCCATTTTTTCGGCTCTAAGTGCATATTTTATCACAAATTTAAAACAACAACTAGCAGCCTCTACGGTTTCGCAGCTTGGTTTTATGACAATTGCAGTTGGTGTTGGAGCTTGGCAGGCTGCTGTTTTACATCTTTTTACACACGCTTTTTTTAAAGCAACACTCTTTTTAGGAGCAGGATTTCTAATTGAAAAAAATGGAACTAAGGAACTTATAAAAATGGGAAAAGATAATTATAAAAAACTTCCCTCATTCTTCATAGTTTATGGTTTTGCATTGGCAGCCTTGGTTGGTTTGCCACCCACATCAGGTTTTTTGTCTAAAGAATGGATTTTGAAAGAAGCTTTATCCAACCATTTTTTCATCGGAGTTGGACTTTTGATAGCTACTTTTCTGACAGCCTTTTATGGAGGAAGACAACTTCAATTATTATTTTTTAACGATAACGAAAATGATAAAATCAATCAAAATTCTATTTCTAAAAATCAAAAGTTGCTTTGGTACTTGCCTTTAGTTCTCCTTTTTATGGGTAGTTTTTGGTTTGCTTTTTCATTTCAGCCTCTCAAACCAGATGAAAGTTATTGGATAGAACAACTTCCAAAATTATTTTCAAATGCACCTGAATATATCAAAGTTTGGCTTCCTATTTTGGCTGCTTTCCTAACTTTTCTAGGACTTACTTTAGGCTTTTCTAAAAAACTAAATCAAAGAATAATTGAAATAGAATTTCTACCACAAGTCAAGAATTATTTCCTTTGGCAAGATAAATTTTTCATTCTTTGTTTTTGGAAACCAATTACTCAAATAGCTTTATTAACAACTCAAAAAGAACCCCCTATCACAACTCAAAAATTTGCAGAGTTTTGGAGACATATAGCTTCAATCTGCTCTTTATTTGATAGAAAATTGGATTCTTTTATTGATAGATTTTCAAAAATAATTGTTGTTTTAGGATATTTTTTAGCTTGGGTTGATAAGTATATTATTGACTTTGCTACCCATTTTTTTGTGTTTGTTATTGATTATGCAGGAAAACAGTTGAAGAATTTGCAAAATGGAAAAGTACAGTTTTATCTTTTGATTGTGATTTCTGTTTTCATTTATTTGTTATTTTGGTTGATATAGCATATTTGGCAGAAAATAAGAGCTTGTTTAAATTTTTATAGTGAAAATGAAAGACCACGAAGTAGTACCGAAGGTAAATTTCAGTCCAATCAAGGCATTTTTGAGAAGAATAGTGAACTATTTAACGATAAAATAACGAAGAATGGGCTGAAATTACTCATTTGAAGCCGAAAGAAAAATTTTTAAACAAGCTCTAAGACAAAATATACAATAAAAACATTGTAGCTTACTTTTTGTTCTTTTATTGAGATGATATAAAACATTCAAAAATAAATACGTTTTATTTTGTCTCTCTATAAAAGAATTATGAAATACTGAAGGAATACTTTTAATAGCACTTCATAGTTCAATACAAAAAAACAAATTATGGCTTACGTAAAATTATATAAGAAGAAATTAGAACATAACCACGCATTTTTAAACAAATTATTCAAACAAGAAGGGGTAGAATGGGGGGTAGTAACCAAATTATTTTGTGGAACAGAAAAATACCTTCAAGAAATAGTAGATTTAGGAGTAATAGAGGTACACGATTCAAGAATTAGCAATCTCAAAAAACTAAAAGAATTGAAACCTGATATTCAGACTGTTTATATAAAACCTGCTGCAAAGAGAAGTATTCTAGATATTATTTCGTATGCTGATGTGAGTTTGAATACTGAATTTGATACAATAAAAATGCTTTCAGATGAAGCTCAAAGACAAGACAAACTTCATAAAATTATTATTATGATAGAAATGGGCGACCTTCGTGAAGGTGTAATGCCTGATGATGTCGTAGAATTTTATGCTCAGATATTTAAGCTTCCCAATATTCGTGTTATTGGTTTAGGGACGAATTTAAACTGTCTGCATGGCGTTTTACCTTCCGAAGATAAGCTCATTCAGCTTTCACTCTACAAAAAAATTATAGAGCTTACCTTTGGTAGAGAAATTCCTTGGGTCTCGGCAGGAACGACCGTAACGATGCCTTTGCTTATAAGAAAACAGCTTCCGAAAGGAGTAAATCATTTCAGAATTGGAGAGGCACTTTACTGGGGAAATGATATTTTCACAGGTGGTTATATCGATGGAATGGAAACCGATATTTTAGAGTTTTTTGCTGAAATAGTAGAAATTACTGAAAAGCCACTTATTCCAACAGGTGTCTTGGCAGAAAATCCAAGTGGAGAAATGTTTCAAATCAATGAAGAAGATTACGGAAAAATGTCGTATCGTTGTATTATTGATGTTGGTTTGCTTGATGTTCGTCCTGAATTTTTGATTCCAAAAGATGAAACAATTGAACTAGTGGGAGCAAGTTCGGATATGCTTGTTATCGATTTAAAAACAAATCCAAATAATTATAGAATTGGTGATGTGGTATCTTTTAAGCTCAAGTATATGGGGGCACTTTCTCTCATGAATTCAAATTATGTGGAGAAGATTGTGGAGTAGAAAGCAGAAATAGAGGTTGTTTAAGAATGGACTTTAGTAGATATATTTGTTGGTGTCGCTACGCTAAAACACCAACAAAGGCTGTGTTATTTTTCCTTAGAACTGGGTTTGCAAACCCAGTTCTAAGGAAAAATGAGTATTCTTAAACAACTTCATAAAAAGCAGAGCATAAAAAAAGAAATGTCTTATAAATTTTGGTTTATAAGACATTTCTTTTTCAATTTCTACAAATTATTATCAATTATTTTTTGCCTCTCTTTCTGTTCTCTTTCTAAAGTAGATTTTTTGCGTTCTTGTACTGCTTCTGTTACTTTATCAGTCGGACAAGGATAGTCAAACAAACATTTATCTTTGATTGCTTTTTCTACAATTTCAGGAACCATCTTTTCCCAACCTTCTTTTCCTGTTTTTATCATCTCTAATACATTATCAGAGAAAATATGAAGGTTTTCAGTATTGATATTCTGAATGGTAGCTAATTTTTGAGTTTCTAATAAATACTTGTATAAAAAGGTCTGCTTGGGAGAAACCTCAAAATCCTCACAACCCAGTATCTTTTCTGTACCTGGAATGCGTGATGGATAAACATACATTTTTACATTTGAGCCAAATAATTTTCCGAAGGCTTCCAAAATCCCACCATTCAAGTTTGTATAAAATTCGTCTTCAAAAACATCTGCAAGTGAATAAATTCCTAAAATAATTCCAATTTTCTTTCCACGAGTAAAGAGCGATAAGTATTCTACCAAACGATAATATTCTTGATAGTTAGAAATAATTACAGTCTTTCCCATCGAACACAGAATATCTACTCTATCCAAAAAGTCTTCATCACTAATTGTTCCTTCTGCACGAAGGTTGGCAAGGGTAAGTTCTACCAAAACCAAAACATCTTTATTGGCTACATCAGGCTCATCTTTAAACATATCCAAACCTCTATCTAACATATCGACATTTACGTGTGTTGGTGGACGAAAACGACCACGAAGAGCCAAAATATTTTTCTTATAAAGAGCTTCTGAAGGCTGCAAAACATTTCCATTTGAGCCAAACATTGCAGCATTACTCATTCCATTTTTTACTAACTTCAAACTCATCAAACGGTTATCTACGTCTTCAAAATCGCCACCAGTCATTCTAAACATATCAATCTCTACTCTATCTCTAGAAAGATTATCCATCAGCGATGTAAGCATCATATCAGGATTATGAGAATGATAAAAACAAGCATACATCAAATTCACACCAATAATACCAACTACTTGCTCTTGCAAAAACTTATGATTATCTAATAAATTGATATGAATAATGACTTCATTTGGAGGTGTATTTGGTTTTAATTGAAAGCGAAGACCAATCCAACCATGTCCACGATTTGTTTTATTATAATTCAAAACCTCAATCGTATTTGATAAAGCAAAAAAGCAGGTATCAGGACGGTGTTCTCTCAAACGCTCTTCTACCAAGCGATACTCATGAGAAATCATTTTTATAAGTCGTGATTCACATACATAACGCCCACTTTCCTCTGCACCATAAATAGCATCACTAAATGCCATATCATAGGCTGACATTGTTTTGGCAATTGTTCCAGAAGCTGCTCCTGCTTTAAAAAACTGTGCAGCTACTTCTTGTCCTGCTCCAATTTCGGCAAAAGAGCCATAAATACTTGCGTCAAGATTAATTTTTAAGGCTTTCTGTTTGGTAGTTAATAATCTGTCTTTTACTGTTGTAGTAGAATTAGTATTACTCATAGCTATAAATTCTTTTTGTTAGAGGAAAGTAATTATGATGATTGAAGCAAAAATCAGACTTAAATTTATAAAAGAGAATGATAAAAGCTATTGTATTCGTGTTAGAAGTACACTATTGATTTTTTATAGAAAAAATAAAGCTACTTGTCTGAAAATCAAGATTTTTAATCGAAAAAAATAAAGCAAAAAAAATGATACTTTTTTTGAAAGTATCATTTTTTTACTGTTTATTAAACGTCAACGAGGCGTTACCATCGTTGAGGTAACAATCTAAAACTGCTTTCTTCTGTTTTTCTTAAAGTCTTCAAAGACGAGCTGACCTAATCCTTTCAATCCCGAATAATAAGCATTTCCACCATTTGTAGCCGTAAATTCTTTCACAAAACGCTGCAAATAAGGATCAGAAGCAATCATAAAAGTAGTAATCGGAATTTTAAGTTTTTTGCATTGTGATGCCAAATTCATAGTCTTGTTTAGGATAGTTGAATCTAATCCAAAACTATTTTTGTAATATTTCAATCCTTTTTTGATACAGGTCGGTTTTCCATCTGTTATCATAAAAATTTGTTTGTTTGGATTTTTACGACGACGCAAAAGCCCCATTGCCAGTTCCAACCCTGCAACTGTGTTTGTATGATAAGGTCCTACTTCCAAGTACGGCAAATCTTTGACTTCAATCTGCCACGCATCATTTCCAAAAACAATAATATCTAGCGTATCTTTTGGATATTTGGTTGTGATAAGTTCGGCAAGTGCCATCGCTACTTTTTTGGCTGGTGTAATTCTATCTTCTCCATACAAAATCATTGAATGAGAAATATCAATCATCAAAACCGTTGAAGTTTGTGCAAAATACTCTTTTTCTCTAATAGTGAGGTCATTTTCTGTCATTCTAAACTCTCCAATTCCTCCATTTATTTGAGCATTTCGTATAGATTCTGTATAAGAAATTTGGTCTAAGTCATCTCCAAAACGATACGGACGTTCGTCTGCCGAAACATCTCCACTATTTCCATGAAATTTTGTTCTGTGATTTCCTCCTTTTGATTTTTTGAGCTTTCCAAAGATTTCTTCCAAAGCTGATTTTCTAATTGTTTGGTCGCTTTTAGGTGTTACTTTTATTTCTCCAGTCGCTGCATTTTCTTCTAAGTAGCCTTTTTCTTTTAAGTCCTCAAAGAAATCTCCTATACCATAACCTTCTCCAGTAAGATTGTGCTGTCTGTCCAAATCAGTCAGCCAAGACATTGCCTTTCCTACATCTCCTCCTGCCATAGATAGAAGTTGAAGAAAAATATCTAATAATTTATCAAAGCCACTATTCTTTTTTGACTTAGGTGGGATATATTTTCCGAAGCGATAACCTTCCATAATTCTATATTTTTATTTTTAGCTGTTTTTTACTAAAACGAATTGAATATAAATTTAGTTTTGAATTGTTTACTTTATTCAAAACTACAAACTCATTTTAAATAGCCTTTTCATCTTCGACAAGCACCAAAAAACGTAAATCAAAAGGGTTCAAAGTCTCTTGTACTTTCTCCAAAAAATTGTTGTCATTGATTACAAAGCTCAAAAAATTATCATAACGCTCCTGCAAACTTCCTTTCGGAAATAGATTTTCTTTTACTGATTTTATTTGATTGATAGAGTCTGATAGTTTTCTTTCTTCTGCTTTTCGGAGTTTTTTAGAAATATGTTCTATTCGCTTTAGAGCTTTATGCTTTTCGGCAGCAATAGATTTTTGAAGAGAAATATCTGTTTTGATAGACTTTGACTCTATTTTATCAAAAACCTGTTCTATGCTTTTTCTTTCTTCCTCTAATAAAACATCATTTTCTGCATTATTTTCAGCAAAACTAATTCTAAGGTTATCATAAGAATCAAAAATATCTTCTAAAGAAAGATTTGTCTTACTCATTTTTTGATGAATCACTTTAGGAATAAATAAGACAAAATTACGAGGCAGGAGAATCGGAAAATCTACGTCAAAATATTCAAACATAGATTTCAGTTGTAGCCAGTAAGCAAGTTCGCCCGGTCCTCCTGTGTAAGAAAGATTGGGTAAAATAACTTCTTGATAAACGGGGCGAAGAGCGACATTTGGACTAAATTTTTCAGGGTTAGATGCTACTAAATCCATCATTTCAATTTCTGAAAAAGTAATATCTGTATTAAGGATTTCGAAACTATCGTTTGTCTCATTTTTTATAATTCGTTCTCTCAAATCATTTTCTAAATAAAAAAGATTTATTTCTCGTGGCGTAACCTGCGTTTTATATCCTAGCTTGTCTAGTTTTTTACTACTTTCTTCAATTTTCAAATGACTTTTTTGAGTTTCTAATTCATTTTTGATGATAGGAATAAATAACCTTTTCAAATCAGTATCATCTCCATCTAAAATTACTAAACCATCTTTTTGATAAAATGAATGAACAATATTTCTTGTTGCTTGTGTTAAATTCTGACCCTTATCTTCTGCATCTTTATAAAACTTTCCTAATTCTTTTGCTTTTTCTTCCTTAAAACCCAAGTTGTCCAAACCTTTTGTATTCATTCTTCCAACTGCTCCTGTTTGGTTAGTTTGCCACGTATATTTTTGTCCAAATAAATTAAAAGAAGCAATTTCTTCTAGGTCGTGGTCTTCTGTTGCCATCCAATAAATAGGCACAAAATCATATTTTGGGTATTTCTCTTTTAAGACTTTACAAGCATTAATTACCGTTTGGATTTTGTAGTGAAAATAAAGTGTTCCTGTATAAATATTGAGTTGATGCCCTGTCGTAACTGTAAAAGTAGTTGGTTTTTGAAGTAAATTTATTGTTTCAGTAGGTGGGTTTTCTGTGGTTTTATATTGATTATGCAATGCTTTTACTAAAACCTCTCTTTTCTCATCCGTAAATGAATTATTCTGTATTTTTAAATCAATCTGTTTTTCAAAATTTTCTATTTGAGGAACGTTTCCATAAAACTCTTTTAGTTCTCCTGTTTGAGAAACGTAGTCTAAAAAAAGCTGTGAAAACTGATTTGTTTGAGAAAAATTTAATTGGTGTGCAGAATAATTGGAAGGCATAAGTAAAAAAGTAGTGGTAGTGTTGTGATTAAAACTTGATAACAATACCTAGTGAAGTTAGGTTTTGAGACTATAAGATAAAGAAGGTTAATTTTATAAGAGTTAAATTATGGTTTTGCGTACGGAAGCCTATCTAAGTGTTTTGTAACGTGATAACTATCCAAGCACGAAGAAGTAATTGTTCCTGCTTTTTCGATGTCGATATAGCCGTCCTTTTCTATAATTTCTTCATTCAGAATTACTTCTTGTACACTTGCTATCAAAAAAATAGTATTATTGATACTTAATTCGTGTTTTTCTTCCAATTTCAATCCCACTCTAAAATGAGATTCTTTTACATAAGGAGCAATAAAATCATTTTCAAAGTGAGGAGTTAATCCAGTTGCTTCAAATTCTGAAACTTCTTTTTCATAACGTGCAGCTGTTTGATGAGCTTGTTTATAAAATTCTTCATTGATATGATTGAAGGTAAAGTAATTCGTTTCTTCAATATTTTCTAAGGTATGACGAGGCGAAATCTCTGGACGAACAATAAAACCCATAAGTGCAGGATTTGCTCCCAAATGAAAAACTTGACTAAAAATGGCTAGATTGGTTTGCTTTGTTTTGGAAATAGTGCCAATAAGCCCAACACTTTTAAAGCCTGAAATAGAATTGATAAAATTTGCACGAAAGCGTTTTTCCATGGCAAGAATTTCATCTTTTTTTATACGTTTGAGAAGAGAGTTTTGCGAGTTCATAACTTTTGAATAAAATAGAGAAGGAATAATAAGCGTTATCACAGTTAAGTAAATGAGTAGAATTAAATATAACTAAAAATACCGTAACTTATTAGTAAATGATTTATATGATTTTTAAGATAAAATGAAGATAAATGCAATTTAAAATATAATTTATTGTTTTATTATATGATTTTGTATTATCCTTTAATTATCATAGTAATCATAAAAATCACTCGCTAATCAGTCATTACTTATATTTAATTTTGTGTAGTTACTTATTTTTGTATAAGATTTGTGCATTTGTTTGCTCACAAACGAATTTGTTAATTCCTTATAAGCATTATATTGTACTTCAATCACGCTTCTTAGGAACTGAATGCACGTGAACAATTAACCCTAATAACGTTTAATAAAATAAATTAAATATTGGTTTACGAGTTAAAATTAAATAAGCTACTTTTTTTAAAAATTAAGATTTTGATATTCAGTGTATTGCATTCGTAATCCGTAATTTTTAATTAGCTTCGCTGCTTTAGCAGGTCGTAATTGTTCCTTATTAATGCTTTTACAGAAAAAAAGATTTGAAATACAATAAAAAATTCGTATTCTTCATGATAATTGAATGTTAAATCAAAAATTTTAACGAACTTTGCAGAAATTTTAGAGTAGTAAAAATTGATATTTTAGATTGAATAAAGCAAAAATAAATACTATTTCTAAGGTTTGACAACATTAAATCAATATATATTTAGAAGAATTGAGGAAGATAGGAAATTTTGAAAGTAGAATAGTAAAAAGTAAAATTTTTATACTCAAATCTAAAGTTAAATACTTTAGGGACAAGATTTAGAAAAAAAGAATTACAATAAAGAATTTTATATCAGAATTCATTGAGAAGTAAATTTTATCTATTCCACGTTTATTCTATCTTTCTACCTAGGAATAAAGTTTTATAAAAAAACTTTTAAATTATATACGTAATTCATAATCTGTAATTACACCTTCTCTTCTAGGTACATTTTTAAAACTATTATACAAAAAGTAAAAAATAATTTTTACTAAAAAATACACGTAATTATGATGAATTGGCTACGCAAACTCATTGGTTTGGGTGGAACAGCGAAAAACCTGACTTCACTAAATGATGAGGAATGTAAAGAAGAAATCAACTCATTTGTAGAAAAAACAAACCTCACTCTCTTTCAAGGACACGTTCAAAATCTATACAGCACACAGCGCATCAAACAGACTTCGGTTTGCCCTAGATGTGAAGCTGAAACAGAAAAAAAAGTAGCTACTTTTGTCTGTGCTACCAATACGATTCCTCAAATTATTATTTCGGCAGAGAATTATTTCTGTACAAATTGTAGTTCTGCACTCATAGATGACAAACTCTTACAGAAAAACTGTGAAAAAGGAAAAGTTTATCGTGGAACAATTGGTTTTTATATCAGAGAAAATATCCAAACTTATCAATCTCTCAACGAACATATCATTCGTTATCATTATGACCAAAACAGTAATCCGAGTGGAATAAAGATTACAAATGAAAAAATAGCTGATTATGACCCTAAAATTCATGGCTCAAAAGGAACAAAAAGTCAGCACAAAATCCCTTCTTCTCCAGTTACCTTGATGGACAGAGTAGAGCGTAGAGATAAAAGAGAAAGTCTGAATGATTCTAAATTCTCAAACAGAAAAAATAGTAAGGACAGAAGTAGTAATCAAAACGATAGCTCTACCGAAAAGCAAACACCAGAACAAAAGAAAAAGGCTGCTCGTTCGGAAAGAGCGAGGTTAGCTATGGAAAGAGTGGCAAAGAGAAAACAGTCTAAAAAGTCAAAATCGAAGGAAGAATTTGCTGATTCTGTAAAAGAAAACAAACAGAACTTTAAGGATAAAGTAGAACGAAAAAGTAATTTTAATCCTAAGAAAAAGCAAAAACCTGTTGTAGAAAATCCGAATGATAAAAAGGAAAAACAACAAGAAAAGCAGATAGAAGCAAAAAAAGAAGAAACAAAGAAGTCAAAAACTTCTCAACAACAAGCGCCACCTGCTAGAGCCTCTCAACGCAAAAAACAAAATACGACCTCTGAAAATAAAGAGGAAGAGAGCAAAAAGAATGTTGTAGAAGCAAAGCAAGACGCTAAAATAGAATCAGTTCAAGCAACTGAAAACAAAACGATTGATGCTAATGCTAGTGATAAGGAGGAAAATAATGCATCTAAGAAAAACCGTAGGTACAAACAAAAAAGGTCGACTAGAAAAACAAGAAGTAATAAGAGACCTGTTCGTAAGACGGTAGAGGCAGAGCAAAAGACACCTCAAAAGGAGGTAAAAAGTGAAGCTAAAAATGAGCAGCAAAAACAACAGTCTAAAAATCAGAAAATTCAAGAAAAACCTGATACTAAACAAAATCAGAACAAGCAAAATGAAAGTAAAGGACAGCCCAAAAAAGAGGATATAATTGAGAAATTACATCAAAATCTACAAGAAAGTAGTAAGGCTTCTGTTGCTCCAAAAGAAGAAAAGCAACAAGAACAACAAAAGCAGCAAAAAGAAAGCTCTCGTTTGGCTAGACTAAAACAAGAAGATAAAGAGGAAAAAACATCTCGCAGAAGACCACGTACAAACGTTCGTCCTCCAATAGATTTGGATTTGAAAACTCCAAACCCTC
Organism: Bernardetia sp. ABR2-2B; assembly: GCF_037126435.1. Classification (GTDB taxonomy): domain Bacteria; phylum Bacteroidota; class Bacteroidia; order Cytophagales; family Bernardetiaceae; genus Bernardetia. The sequence goes on from NZ_CP147020.1 coordinate 3,163,925, forward strand.
GTCGTCGTTACAATAATACAAAGAATAAATAAGTTATTTTTCTTTTTTAGATAATTAAAAAGCCTTTTCAAAATAGATTTGAAAAGGCTTTTTTTGATAAAATTTTAACAAAATGAATAAAACTAGGAATTTTGCAATTTCTATTTCCTAACTCCTATTATCCAATTCCCAATTTACTTCATAAAATTCAAACTACGCTCTACAAAATTAGAAAGTGCTTTTCCTTCTAAGAGATTTTGAGAAAGAAGAGACAAATCATAGGCTTGTTGAGCAATTTGTTTTTGAGCTTCTTCTTCGTTTGTATCTAAGATTTTCTGTACTAAAGAATGGTTTGCATTGACAATAACATTGTACTGGTCAGGCATATTCATTCCGTACATTCCTCCTCCTCCAGACATTGCCATTTCTTTCATACGACGCATAAACTCTGAAAGAGTAAGCGTTACAGGCATTTCATCGGTTGGCATTGGTTGAACTTCTACGGTGTGGTTGGCAGAAACGATTTTTTCAAAAATCTCTTTTACTTTTGTTTGGTCTGCTTCTGACAAAACAGCTTCTAAAACCTCATCTTTTGCAATGATTTTGTCTGCCGTATCAGAGTCAATTCTACGAATAGAAACATTTTCTAATTTACCTTCAAGTCGTTGAATCAAATGTGAATCAATAATCGAATCCATTACCAAAACATCATATCCTCGTTTTTGAGCCGAAGAAATAAATGTATGTTGTTTTTGTACATCGGCTGCGTACAACCAAACTTTCTTACCGTCTTTGTCTGTTTGATTAGCTGCAATTTTTTCGTTGTATTCGTCAAATGTAAATGTCTTTCCATCTACATTTTTTACTAGAGCAAATTTTTCAGCTTTTTCTAAGAACTTTTCATCTGTTATCATTCCAAATTTTACAAAAAGACCTATATCGTCCCATTTGTTTGCGTAACCTTCACGGTCATTTTTGAAAAGCTCTTGTAATTTATCAGCTACTTTTTTAGTAATATAACTACTGATACGTTTTACGTTTCCATCTGCTTGAAGGTAACTTCTAGAAACATTCAAAGGAATATCTGGAGAATCAATTACACCATGTAGAAGTGTCAGAAACTCTGGAACGATTTCTTTTACTTCATCTGTAATAAATACTTGACGGCTATAAAGCTGAATTTTGTCTTTTGAAGCTGTAAGTTCTTGTTTTACTTTAGGGAAATACAAAATTCCTGTCAGTTCAAATGGATAATCTACGTTCAAATGAATCCAAAATAGTGGGTCTTCGCCCATTGGATACAATTTTTTGTAGAAAGTTAAATAATCTTCGTCTTTTAGTTCAGAAGGAGATTTTGTCCAAAGAGGTGCTGTATCATTTATTTGTTCGCCTTCAAATTCAATTGGAATTGGTAAAAACTTGGCGTATTTATCCAAAATTCCTTTCAAACGGAAGTTATCCAAAAACTCTTCAGAATCTTCTGCAATGTGAAGAATAATATCTGTTCCTCGCTCTGCTTTTGTAGTTTGCTCTAGCTCAAATGAAGTCGAACCTTCACATTCCCAATGCGCTGCTTCGTCTTCTTTAGCTGAAAAAGCACGAGAAATAATTTCTACTTTTGTAGAAACCATAAAAGCAGAATAAAAACCTAAGCCAAAATGTCCGATTATCTGCTTATTGTTTGGGGCATCTTTGTATTTTTCTACAAATTCCGTTGCACCAGAAAAAGCAATTTGATTGATATATTTTTTGATGTCTTCGGCAGTCATACCGATTCCATTATCACTTACCGTGATTGTTTTGGCTTCTTTATCAAAAGAAACTTTTACTTTCAACTCTCCTACTTCACTCGTTGCTGTTTTATCAAAATCAGATGAAGAAGATAAGTGTTTTAGCTTTTGAGTAGCATCTACGGCATTGGCTACAAGTTCTCTTAAAAATATTTCGTGGTCAGAATAGAGAAACTTCTTGATGATTGGAAAAATATTTTCCGTATTTACTGATAAATTACCTTGTTCTACGCTCATAATTCTATTAAATTTTATGGTTTATTTCTAGGTCTTTAAAATGCTATATCTCTGACACTTTGGAAAGTATCAGCTACTTTATGAGTAAGAAGTTAGCTAGTTTTATTCCAATCGAATTTTTGAGTTTTTAAATTTATAAAATCGGAAATTTTGTCAGTTTTTTAATGAGTAAATGATATTGTTAGTACATTAGAGTTTCATCCAAATCTGTTTACTATGAAAAACGTTGTCAAATTACTTTTCTTTCTAACTTTTAATATCTTATTTTTTGCTTGTTCTTCTCCATCTAAAGTTGAGAAAAAAGGACTGACTTTAGAAGAATTGTTAATCAAAACGTGGGAATTACATCAAGCAGTAGGTAAAAACTCTAAGTCTGGAACTGAATCAAATGAGCTTTATCACGATAAATATATAGAATTTAAAAAGGACAAAACCTATACTACCAACGCAAAATACTTTAAGAAAGAAGACGGAGTTTGGCAGTTTAATGAACTTAGAGATAGTATTTATTTGAATAAAGATACAGACAAACAAATTGTGTTTTCTATATTTAATATTTATGAAAAAGGAATGTCTTTACTATCTCACGAAACAGAAAGCGAAGAGGATTGGCAAGGGCAATTTTATTCTTTACAGTTTGTAGAAGTTGGTTATTATGGAAGTACACAAATTCCGAAAGACAAAAGGTAAGTTTACAAAAAAAAGTGTATTCAACTCGTAAAGAACTGAATACACTTTTAAATTTATTGATTGAGGTTATTTTTTACAAACCACTATTCAAACGCTGCTTTTGAAATTCTTTTATTCCTTTTTCCAAAAACTCTTTGAAATCTTTTGTACTAACTTTTCCAACTGGAGCAATTAAAGGCTGATGCGTATAAGGATTTATTAAAAAGTAATTAGGCTGTGCATTCTGACCAAAACGACGAATCTGAAAGTCTGCATTTCGCTTTCCAACAGTTTCTATTTCTTTATTATTTCTAGCCGAAACATACTTTTCTTCCTCTGTTAGTTCTTGGCGTTCATCTACATAAAGCGCAACTATTGTAAACTCATTTTTGAGCAATGGTAGAATCTCTGACTGATTCCAAACTGACGCTTCCATCTCTCTACAATTGACACAGCCGTGTCCTGTGAAATCAATAAAAAGTGGCTGATTTGCTTTTTTTGCAGCTTCTATGGCTTCAAAGTATTCAAAATGTCCTTCTAATCCGTGTGGCAAGTGTAAAATATCTGAATACTTTGCTTTTCCGTTTATATCTGCATTATCTTCTCCTCTGATAAGAGCAACTAAGTCAAATTCGTTTGTGCTTTGTGGAGGTAAATATCCTGAAAGTGGACTAAGTGGCGCACCAAAAAGACCGGGCATTAGGTATAAAAAGAACGCAAAAGAAGCAATTGCCATCAAAAGTCTGCCTACTCCTAATTTCTCAATAATGCTATCGTGAGGCAAACGAATCTTTCCTAAAAGATAAAGACCCAAAAAGAAAGCTGTCGACATCCAAATTACGATATAAATCGGACGGTCAAGGATTCCCCAGTGATACACTTGGTCAGCAACACTCAAAAACTTAAAGGCTAAAGCTAGTTCTATAAAACCCAAAACTACTTTTACTGTATTGAGCCATCCACCCGATTTTGGAAGACTAGAAAGAAGCGATGGAAAAATAGCAAAAAGCGTAAAAGGAAGAGCAAAAGCCAACGAAAAAGCAAACATTCCCAAAACAGGTTTGATAACTTCACCATTAGCAGACATGACCAAAATACTTCCTGCAATCGGTCCCGTACACGAAAAAGAAACCACTACTAGTGTAAGAGCCATAAAAAATATTCCTACGTAACCTCCTTTATCGGCTTGTTTGTCAATACTATTTACCATTTTGGAAGGAAGAACAATATCAAAAGCTCCAAAAAATGAAATTGCAAAAACAATAAAAACAGTAAAAAATAGAACATTTGGAAACCAGTGAGTAGCCAAAATATTTGCTGCATCATCTCCCATAAAACGAGATACAATAAAGCCAATTAGCGTATAAAGTCCTACAATAGAAGCTCCATAAAACATAGCACGAGCAATTCCTTCAAAACGGTTCTTACTTCGTGTCGTAAAAAAAGATACTGTCATCGGAATCATAGGAAAAACACAAGGTGTAAGAAGTGCTACCAAACCACTCAAAAAAGCAGCTATCATAAATCCCCACAAACTCTCACTCTCTCCACCCAAATCCGTCGTAACTTCTGGCAAATCTTTAAAAGGGTCGCCTTCTGGAACGTAGTTTTTAGTTTTATCAAATGTTTTTATTTCTGTTTGTATAACTTCTGTATCTGAATTATTTTCAAAAAGTGAACTATCATTTCCTGCTATTTCAATTACATTTGAATCTTCTGTATTTGTATTATTCTCTTCATTTTCATCTGTATCATTATTGGCAGTCGTTGATGTTTGATTATTATTTTCTACTTTATCGTCTTTAGTTTCGGTTTTAGTATTATCTATTTTTTCTGCTGTTTGTACTTTTATATTAAATTCAAATTCAGGTTCTTGCATAATACACTTCCCAGAAACCTCTGAACACTCTTGATAAGTAAGAGCTGCTTTTATAGTTGTAGTTGGCTTTAGAATCTTTATAGTTTGATAAAACTTTCCTTTTTTGATAAAATAAGTATATTCTCCCCCCCAAAGATCATCATATTTTTTCTTAGGACTTACAGGAATTAATTTTCCAATTGTCTCAAAAGCATCATTTTTTTCAAGTGCTACTTCGGTTACTATTGGTCCCAAGTTTTTGTCAAAGTCAGAAGAATAGACATACCAATCTTTTTCAATATCTACTTCAAAATAAAGTTTTATTGTTTCGCCTACTTTTACAGTTGATAAATCAGAAGGCTCTGTATAAGTTTTCCATTTCGAATGCTGTTCTATTTGAGCAGAAACGTTAGAGCAGGAAGAGAAAAGAAAGACAAGAACTGTAAAAAACACAGTCAATAGAGAAGAAGAGGAAGTATATGTTTTCATAAAAAAATTAAAAGTCTAGTTGAGCAGAACAAATGAATATAGTATCATACGTTAATTTGAAAATGCAATTTACGAACATAACGAGTAATAGTAGCTTTAAAGTTATGAATTTAATCTAATTTAGTTTTTTAAGCTCCTTATTATTGAATCTTAACGTGTGATTAATCAGCTTATTATTTAATTTCTATATCTATTTCTTCTTCTATCACTTGCTTTTTTAGGAAAAATAAGGATGAGTTTTTCAGGGTTGATTCTGACGTTTTCCATAAAAGGAGGAGGTGAAAAAATAGGCACTATCGTCGAATCACTCATATCACTAGTTTTGTAATCTGCCAAAATATATAGACTATCTGGAATGGGTTGCATTTCATTGGCTCTTCTAACATCATACTCTACAATTGCCAACTGACGAGCCAAATATACTGAAGAATCCTTTGGGAAATTAAGAGCTTTTATACGGACAGGAATTGTTTTTTTGAAATATAAATCAACATCAAATTTTACTTGTACACCTTCTGGAAAGAAAATTACTTTTCTAGGTGGGGCGTAATCAATATCTACCATTTCATCATAATTCTCATCAAGATTATTTTCATTCAAAACTATCTCAAAACTATCAGGTTCAAGGTTCACAAAAGAAGCTGCTCCACTAATTACTAATGAGTCTGGGTCAAGAGAAATAGGAGAAACAACACGATAGCCTTTTTCTAAGGAAATTTTTGAGCTATCTACAAATAGAAAAACCTGCTTTGTTATGGTACTATCATAATTAAGATGAATAGAGTCTTCAGCAATAAAATCGACATTGACATCACTAAGTTGTTGTACAATATCAGGCATTAGAGATTTGGCAGTAAAATATTTTACTTTCGTAGGGTCTTCTATTTCTATTTGAAGAGGAGTGATTCCAAAACCTAATGTTTTTTGAAGCAATCGCCAACCACTTCCACTTACTTGTACGGAAATAAACTGTGGAGGCTCTTCTAAGGCAACTACATCCTGACGCTCGTAATCAATTACTAAAGGAAAATTAATAGTAGAATGATAATTATCTTTGTTGAGAGCTTGAAAACTCCATATAAAACAAGAAATAATAATACATAAAAAAAGACGAGACCAATTCCACGTACGAATAAGTAGAACAGATGTGTAAATAGCTTTAAAAATGTCTTTTAGAGTACGACGAATTCCCAAGGTTTAATTAATTTAAGAAGATATAGATAAGAAATTCAAATTTCTAAGAGTTGGTCTGGTTAAAAATATAGGAAAACTAGCAAATCAAAGGCATAAAACAAAATTTGTTTTCTCAAATTACTCTAAGCAAATAGTTTAAAATCATATACTTTTATACTTTCCAAAACGTGGTTCTGACGACAAAGTTTTGATAAATATTTACTTTTTAACACCACCACACTAAATTTAACTTTCCATCCCCTCAAAAAAAATTAAATCTAAAGTCATCACTTCTTAATTGATTTTGAATTAATTACCTTTGTGAGCATCAAAAAGTAAATTTCGTACTCATTTTTATCTAAGAAGGAAATCCCTACCCAATTATATGCAATTAATAGACGGAAAAAACACAGCCGAACTTCTCAAAAAAGAATTAGCCATTGAAGTAGCCGAGCGCAAAGAAAAAGGCTTCAAAACGCCTCACCTTGCTGCTATTTTGGTAGGTGAAGATGGAGCTAGTCAGACTTATGTAGCTAATAAAGTAAAGTCGTGTGAACAAATTGGTTTTGCTTCTACATTAAAAAATCTTCCTGCTACCATTACAGAAGAGGAGTTATTAAAGGTTGTAGAAGACTTCAATCAAAATGACGACATTGATGGTTTTATTGTTCAACTTCCTTTACCAAATCATATTGATGCTGATAAAATTACCTTAGCTATTTCTCCTAAAAAAGATGTTGATGGTTTTCATCCTTCCAATATTGGTAAAATGGTTTTGGGTTTGCCATGTTATTTACCTGCAACACCTTTCGGAATTGTAAAACTTTTAGAACAATATAATATAGAAACTTCAGGAAAACATGCTGTTGTGATTGGTAGAAGTAATATTGTAGGTTCGCCAATGAGCATTCTGTTGGCTCGTAATGAAAAAGTAGGAAACTGTACTGTTACGCTGACACATAGCAGAACCAAAAATTTGAAGGAAATTGCACTACAAGCAGATATTATCATTGCAGCTATTGGAAAGCCAGAATTTGTAACGGCTGATATGGTCAAAGAAGGAGCAATCGTTATTGATGTGGGAACAACACGAGTTCCAGATGCAAGTAAAAAGTCTGGCTTTGCACTAAAAGGAGATGTAAAGTTTGATGAGGTAGCCCCTAAATGTTCGTTTATTACGCCTGTCCCTGGAGGAGTAGGACCAATGACAGTAACAGCACTTTTATTTAATACGCTTCAAGCAGCGAAAACAAAGTAAGAATTTAGAAATTAGACTTCAGAATTGAATGAAATTTCTTGTATTTGCATTAATTCTAATTTCTAAAATCTCAATTCTAAATTTGCATTAATTCTAATTTCTAAAATTTCAATTCTAAATTTATATATAATGGAATACCAAAAACCTGACCCTAACAAAAAGCCTGTTCAAAAGACAGAGAAGGTAGAAATCGTACAAAATCCTGCCTTTGCCTTCGAAAAAATCAATTATATAATGATGATTGTTGGTGTACTCATCATTACACTTGGTTTTACAATCATGGCAATGGAAGATGCTCAACATGGTTTTGGCTTCTTGGGGCTTACATTAGGACCTATTGTTACTTTTGCTGGTTTTATGTTTGAAATCTTTGCTATTCTTTATAAAAAGAAAAAGTAAATATATCTTATTGTTTGTTGGTGTCGCTGTGTTAAAACACCAACAAGGATTTTTAATCCTCAACGACGGTTTTATCCTCGTTGACGGTTGAAGAATAGAGGATAAAATTTCAATAAAAACAGGTTGTTATATGAGGTTTTATGATATTTCAATTCAAGTTTTAGCTTTACTTTTCTGTTTTTCTTGTCAAAATTTGGATACAGAAACCTCTGATAATACAGAAACAAAACCTATAAAATTACTTTTTGGTGGAGATATTTTGCTAGACAGAGGAGTGCGAATAGAAATAGAAAAAAAGGGAGTTGTTTCGCTCTTCGATAGTTTAAAGCCTATTTTTGATGAGTATAAATCTGAAAATGATTTTATTTTGGCTAATTTAGAGTGTCCACTTACTGATGAAAGTTCGCCTATTCCGAAGCGATTTAGTTTTCGTGTACCAAGTTCTTTTGCAGATTCTCTCAAAAAAGTAGGTCTTACACACTTATTTTTAGCTAATAATCACACTAACGACCACCACCGAAAAGGACTTTCAAACACATTTAATTCTCTCAAAAAAGCTGGAATTATAGGAATTGGATATGGAGAAACACATTCAGAAAGTTGTGAGCCTGTTTTTATAAACAAAGAAAACAATAGAATCGCTATTTTTTCAGTAGTTAGAGTTCCCTTAGAAAATTGGTTTCGAATGGAAGATAAGCCTTCTGTTTGTCAATCATCAACAAAAGAATTAGTTCAAAAAGTAAAAGAGTTAAAAGAAAAAGAACCTCAAACCATTATTATTATTTCACTGCATTGGGGAACAGAATATAAGTTTCTACCTAAAGCAGAACAACGAAAAGAAGCACATTTACTTACTTTAGCAGGTGCAGATGCCATTATCGGGCATCATCCACACGTAACACAAAGCATAGAATTTGTAAATGAAAAACCAGTTTTTTATAGTTTAGGAAATTTTGTTTTTGACCAAAAAGGAGAATTTAGAGATAAATGTATTTTAGCAGAATTTGAAATTCAAAGTGAAAAAATAAGTCGTATTGTAATTTATCCCTTACAAATCAGAAATTCTGTTCCTCAATTTTTTTCAGATTCAGAAAAAGATTCGTTAGAAAAATCTATCTTTGAAAATCAATTACAAAATCTCTCCAAAAGTGTTCACTTTGAATACACAAACAAAGATTCTTCATATCTTCGCAGTCTTTTGATTAAAAAAAAATAGATTTTTGGTATCTTACACACTACCATTTACTTTATCTCACTTCATAAATAGTATCATAATGAGAATTTTATTCGCTTTACTATTGGTTTTCTCTTTTCAAAATTGTTTTGCTCAACTCAAATCCTCTGAACAAGCTAAACAAATACAAAGGCAAGTAGATAGTTTGGTAAAAATCAAAGAATATGATAAAATAATAACCCTCTATGAAAGTCTCTTAACAAAAGTAGATATTATAGATGCAGGTATCTATTATGAAATTGCTCTCATTTATCATACTAAAAATGATTTTGATAAAACGCTAACTAATTTAGATAAATCATTAAGCTTGGCAAAGAACACCATACGTAAAAAATTATTATCTGATATTCACTTTCTTTATGCTCGTACATATTCAAAGCAAGGGAATAATAAAAAAGCTGTAAAAGAGCTGAAAAAAAGTCTAAAGTATAATGATAAGTTCCTTGAAGCTCAAGCTACACTTACTTATGAATATTTAAAGGTAGGGAAATATAAAAAAGCAATTAAAGAAGCTGAAAAAACGATTCAACTAGATACTAAAGAACCTTATGCCTACAATAATGCAGGACTAGCTTTGATTAAACTGAAAAAATATGAAGAAGGCAAAAAAATGATTCTAACTTCTTTGGAGTTAGACGGAACTAATCCCTATGCTTACAAACATTTGGCTTATTATTATTTAGCTATGAATGACATAGAAAAAGCCTGTGAAGCATTACAAGAAGCTGAAAAATTGGGTTACAAAGAATTTGGAAATGAAGCTGATCAAAATGAAGTAGAAGAACTTATCAAAAAACATTGTAAATAGAATTTTTATAAAAAAAATAATTAATCTAATGAAGATTTACGTTCCCTCCTCTCTTATTATACTATTGAGTTTTTTATTTACTTCTCAATCTACTTTTGCCCAAACAAACACCTCTAGTTTTGTTCCCTACCAAAGTAATTACTATCATCTCTTGAAACGTTATGAGATAAAACGAGGTAAATTCTTCAAACCTTTTCATAGCTCTACACTTCCACTTTCTCGCTCTAATATTGCACTCTTTGCCGATTCTTTGTTAGTGGATAGTACAAAGAATTATTCTCAATCTGATAAATTCAATATCAATTATTTATTGACTGACAATTATGAATTTACTAAAAAAGATAGTGTAAAACAGAAAGGAATCCTAAAGTATTTTTATAAACGAAAACCTGATTTTCTTTCTTTTCTGAATGATAATTACGATATGAAACTAGAAAAAGGAGCATTAGATTTTGTTATTCGTGCCAATCCAATTTTGCATCTAGGAGTAGGGCAGGATAATACCAGAGATGAAATGCTTACTTTGAATACTAGAGGTGCAGAAATTCATGGGGTGGCAGCTCGTCGTATTGGCTTCTATGCTTCCGTAACCGAAACACAGGCTATTTTTCCTCGTTATGTTCAGAATGTAATTGATTCACTTAGTCCTGACCGTTCTTTAGAAAATTTTGTAGTTCCAAATGAAGCTTTTGCAAAGCCGTTTGGAGAGAATGGTGTAGATTTTTTGAGGGCAACAGGTTATATTACCTTTAATGTTGCAAAAGTAGTAGATGTTCAGTTCGGACAAGGTAAAAATTTTATTGGAAACGGTTATCGTTCACTTGTCTTATCAGATTTTGCAGCTCCTCACTTGTTCTTGAAGCTTCAAACTAAGTTTTGGAAAATCAATTATACTAACCTTTACACGCAAATGGTGGCTGACGTACAACGTGCAAATTCATTATATCCCAAAAAGTATGTTATCTATCATCATTTGAGTATTGATTTTTCTGAAAAATTTAATCTAGGAGTTTTTGAAAGTGTGGCGTATGGACGAAAAGACCAAGGGCAAAATGATACTTTTGATTTATCTTATCTCAATCCTTTTATTTTTTATCGTGCCGTTGAGCAAGGAATTGGAAGTATTGATAATGCACTTTTGGGTGCTGATTTCAAATGGCTTGCCTTAGATGACTTTCAACTTTACGGACAGTTTGTGCTTGACGAGCTAAAGGTAGGAGAGCTGATAGATAATAATGGTTGGTGGGGAAATAAATATGGTATTCAGTTGGGTTTGAATTATATTGATGTAGCAAATATCAAAAACTTGGACTTGCAATTAGAGACAAATATTGTCCGTCCTTATACTTATACACACTCTTCTGATGAGCAGCTTTCTAATTTTGTGCATTACAGACAACCACTTGCACACCCTTTGGGAGCTAATTTTATAGAATTTTTGGGAGTTTTGCGTTATCAACCTATTCCAAGACTGAATATTACAGGGAAATTTATTTATGCAGATATAGGAGAAGATTCAAATGGCAGCAACTGGGGAAGCAACCTTCTTATTTCGAATGTAGATGTAGATGATACCAACGAATATGGAAATGAAATTGGACAAGGCGTAGAGACAAGTATTCTTTTTGGGCGTTTGACAGCAACCTATCAGCTTTATCATAATCTCTTTTTAGATGCTGATGTAATACAGAGAAATAAAACTTCGGCAATTGTAGCTAGAGATTTGAGTTCGACAGTTTTTTCAGTAGGATTACGCCTAAATATTGGACAGCGTTTGTATGAATTTTGATTTTGATTATAGAAGTTGTTTTAAGAATAGATTTTTGACTTATCAAAGAGAAATTTTCTCCTCGTCGACGGCTGTATTTTGAACCTCAACGACGGTTGTTTTTTCTTTAGGTGTTCCGTAGGAACTACATATTGTTAACGTGAACTCGGTATTATATCTGCTGATTGTCAAATAGTTACCCTGTTCTTTTTAATCTTCGGTGCTGCCCTTTTGGGCTGACCTTGATTAAAAGTAAGTCAGTCTCGTTAGAGCAGACCGAAAGTAGCTTTCTTAGTAGATAGAGAGATATTTCAGACTGTTTCTAATACCGAGTTCACGTTATTCTTAAGAAATAGAAATTAAATAAATTCTGATGTTACGCAATAATGAAGTTTTTGCATAAAGAGACGAAACCCACGATTTTAATCGTGGGAAAACAGCATGTTTTATCTTTCCTAACTACACAATATTGATTGGTAACTTATCAAATGATGTTACGCAAAACGTCTGAATACGATGCTATTGTACTGGCTTTATTCACTCCATAGGAGTTTCATATTGGTAGAAAATAGAGTTTTGTTTTTCATTATACTCCGTAGGAGTTACATAGTAGTAGCATCTTGTTTGATTTGTACATAAAATGCTATGAAGTTCCTACGGAACAGAATTTACCAGCTTAATAGCATTATTGCGTAACATCACTAAGTTGATACTTTCAATTTGATAATTAGTTATTTCCGTAATCTGTAATTGTTCCTAAGCAACTTCTATTTATTTATCAACCACTTTTTTATAAAACGGAACAAAAAAGCCGATTTGAATAATAAAATCTCTCGTTTGTATGGTTCGTTCTGGGTTTGATAAGTATCTATTAAGTCTGTAATCGAAAGTATTGATATTATTCAGTCCATATCTATAACGTAGAGATGTTTGGATACTTACATTCTTAAAATTAAAGGAAGGAACAATACCTACCAGTAATCCATAATTAAGCTCCTCAAACTGATTATCCGAATCTACATCATAAAAAGAACCCAGTTGTATATTAGGAGCAATTACTTTTCCGAACGAACTATGAAGGTAAGCAACCGAACCTCCAGCTTCTAAAGAAACAGAAAACCAATCCTTAATAGGATAAGAATAAACTCCTAATAAATTAAAATCATAACTAGAGATAGAATAATCTACTGTGCCTTCTGTAAGTGCAACTTGATAAAGTGTGTTATTACTTCTATAATTTCCAATATTGATTTCTGGTTGGATACTGAAATGCGAACTAATTCTATGATTAGTGAAAAAAGTAATGGCAGAACCAACACCTGTTTCGTTTTGATCGTTTTCTTGAGCATTTGCTATACTAAACTTTCCGATACTGATTCCTCCACGCAATCCAAAGCTAAAACTTCTGCGTTTTCCTTGAGGTAATGAGGCAGAATCTAAATAAAAAGAAGCTTTTGAGGTATCTGTTTTTGAAGAGTCACTCATAATAGTGCCTTGAGATTGAGCAAAAACAGATGAACTGAAAAATAAATTACCTAAAAGGCTAAATAATAATAAAAAATATAAATTAAAATTATTTTCATATAACTTATTGATAAACAATGTATTAGTCTTGTTTTTTGAGGTTTTGTACGACATAAAATTTACTATTTCTGAAAAAATTAAAAGAATTTTGAATTTTTTTTTAACCAAATGCAACCTTTTTTAGTAGTTGTTGGGTCTTATAAGCATAACAGAAAGTTCGCTTGTCTGCAAAGCTACTATATTAGTAAGTATTAGTGAATAAAGATTTCAAAACTTCTCAAAGAATAATTATTAAAACTGAAAATACTCAAAGTATTTGAAAAAAGTTAGAATAATTTTTGAAAAACGTTTTGTAAGTCTCAAAACTAATAATTACCTTTGCATTCACAAGTGTAAACTACTAAGTGCGCAAAAAATTGATATTCAATTACACTAAACTCTATTGTTCCATGAACAAAAATCTTTTTATTTATTCATTCAAGTACCTTGCTGTTTTATTAGCATTGGTTACTTTTTCATCTTGTGAACGTGATGAGTTCACAGAAGACGATGCTTTTGCTTTAGAGCAAGCTCGCCTTGAAGCTCAAAACACTCGTAATCAAACAAACCTTAATGACGATGTAGATCGTTTGGAAAGAACGCTTGAAATTCGTCAGAGAATTGAAGCTCTTACTCGTGCTAACGCAGGTGGTAGAGTTCTTTATTCTGTTGTTGTAGTTCCAGGTAGTGATGCTGCTTTCTCTAGTGGACGTTTCGAAGAAATTGAAGGTCTTGACGGCGCTGTCGTTACTGTATCTCAATTCAACTCTGGCAACGTTACTGGACAAGACGGTATTACTCAAGAAGTTACTACTAACGCTGCAGGTGTTGCTTCATTTGAGCTTTATAGTGGTGAAGTTACTGTAAGTATTACTTCTCCTAATCACACTACTGTAAACTATACAGCTAACCTTACTCCAGACGGTGGCGTTGCTAACGGCGCAAACGTTGCTGTAAGTAATGTTATTCCTGTATTTGAAGATCCTAATAATCCTGTTGATGCAGCTAACTTTGCTACAATCAAAGGATTTGCTTTTGCTGAAACAGATCTTGCTACTAACGCTGATGGTACTCGTAACAACTACGAAGAACCAGCTCCAGATGGCGTTAAAGTACGTGCTTTCATTGACGTGAATACTGCTTTTATGGCAAAATACGTTAATCCAATGAACGGTACTGACGAAGGTACAAACATCAACGGAAACACAACTAAGTCAGGTCTAGTTAGACGTATCGCTTATGAAGATGCTGTTTCTACTACAGATGAAACTACTCTTACTGATTTGACTGATGATAGTGGCGTTGGCGTTACTAGTGGAGCTACTCAAGGTGGTTTCTACGAAATCTCTATGGCTGGTACTGCATCAGGTCTTCCAATTATGATGAAGTTTGATGACTTCGCTGCTAACCGTAGATATGTATTTGGTGATGAAATATCAAATAATACTGGTGGTGCTGACGGTGATTTTGGAGTAGGAACTAAGCGTTTCCTTTATACTCAAAACACTGAATTAGTAAACGGTATGGCAATGGCTAATCCAACTCCATTCCTTACAGGTGCTACTGATTTAGCTGCTAATTTCACTACTATTAATTTTGACTTCGCTACTACAGACGCTACTGCTACTGCTACTATTGCAGGTGGTGATAAAGTTGATAATATTTCTGTCAGTAATGGTGGTTATTACTACTTAGCTCCAGATGTAGAAATCTCTGGAAATGCTACTGGTACTGCTGTATTAGGTGATCTTCCTGCTGCTACACCAGGTGAGCCAGCTACACTTACTGCTGCTAGAGCTAGAGGTCTAAAACGAGTTGTTTCTGTTTCATTTACAGCTGGTTCAGGTTATACTTCTGCTCCATCTGTTACATTTACTCGTAAATCATATACTGGTACTAATGCTGACGGTCCTATTCCTAATGGTACGGGTTCTGTGCAAGCTCCTAGTTCTGAAATTACCTATATCCAAATTGGTAATGGTGGATTCGGAATGTCTCCTGGTGTAGCAGCTGGTACTGCTGTAACTGGAGAAGGCGTTTATACAGGTACTGCTCCTGGTGTTGTTTTTGATAACAATATCCCTCCTGCTGGTGGTACTCTTGCAACTGCAACTGCTGTTGTTGATGAGACTGTTGGTACTGTAACTGAAGTTCAAATTACTAACGGTGGTGACGGATATGACAACGATGTTAATGTAACTTTCAACTATGGTAGTGATGCTGCTGTTACTGCTACAGGTACTACTCCTGCCTTGTTCAGAGAAGATGGAACTGGAGCATTAGAATGGAATACTGCTGGTGGTGGTAGAACTCTTAATTTTGTTAATCCTGTTGGTAGTACAACGATAGGAGCTAATACTGATTTAGAAGTTCAGTATGCACCAGGTTCTAACTATACATTTGTTCCTTCTGTAACTGTAACTGCAATAGCTCCTGCTGTTGTTGGTGCTAGTCAGCCTACATTAGCTGCAACAGTAGTTGATGGACAAGTTACTGCTTTGGAAATAAGTGGTGGTAATGGATATACTGCAGGTGAATATACTGGTACTATTAACATTAGTGCAAACCCTGATGGTGTACTTGTTACTGCTGATGCCTTTACAGAAGGTGGAAGTATTGACTCATATATCCTTACTAACTATGGTACTGTAAGTTATAAAGAAACAGTAGATAATACTGCTGGAGCTTCTTTTGATTACTTGACTACTAGTGATGGTATGATGAACACAATCGGTGATATAGAGGACAAAGATGGGAACGCTGTTACTACTACTACTGCTCAAAGAGCTGCAAGTGACTTTATCGTAGTATTTGATGATCCTGCAACAGGTAGTAGCAACGCTTGGGGATTCCCAATTTTTGATAACGAAGGAAATACTCTTGTAGGTGTTCTTATCAAAAATAAAGGTGTAGGTTATACAGGTGCAAGAACTACAGTTCCTTTCTGGGTTGTTCCTGCAGATCTTGCTGATAGTGATAGAGGTGTTTTGGCTAACTACAAAGGTACTGGTGCAGCTAATGCTACTGCTTCTGCTTCTCTTAACGCAACTAACTTGACTATCACTTTTGATACTCCAGGTAGTGGTTATGCGGTTCGTCCTGAGTTCAGACTTTCTGGTGGAAACCTTTCTGCTGAAGATTTAGCTGGTATCAATACAGCAATTAATGGTGCTATCCGTAACTCTCTTAACTTCAATGAAGCTGGTGAGATTACTAATGGTTCATTATCTTATACTGGTACGTTACCAGCATTTGGTGATTTAGCTACTAACCCAATAAACGTTGCTATTAGTGTAGCTCGTTTAGAAAATGAGTTTAACGCTGAAGTAAATGCTCCAATGCTTATGGCAAACGGTATGGTTACTGGTACAGGTGTATTGGCAAGAAGTTCTAACGGAACTAGCTATACAGGTCTTGAGTATTACTTAGGTGGTAATGAGACAACTGCTTTAGCTGTATTTGATGATATTGCTTTACGTACTCCTGTTTCAGGAACGTATATTACTGCTCCTGCTTTCACTGCAAACTTTGGTAACAACAATGGTGGCGCAGGTGTTCTTACAGGAACAGCAGGTAATGCTACTTTGAATCCAGCTGCACGTATTGACGGATTAGCTCCAACTAGCTTAGGAACAGTTCCTGCTGGTGCAGAAGTTAATGGTGTTGCAGTTTCTTCATTCTTCTATCAGTTGAATGATGTATCTTATGATGCAAATGGTGAGCGTTTCGAAACTATCGGAGGAAGCAGTATGTTTGACGTTTATTCTGGTATGACTTATATCCGTGACGTAAACTATGGTACTGGTATCGAATTAGAATAATTTTAGTCTAATGACTTTAATGATTCATATTTGAATCCTTTATATATATAAAAAGAAGGCTAAGGGCAACCTTAGCCTTTCTTTTTTGTCATTTTTTTATAAAAATATAGATAGAAATAATTACGAATTTAATTCACTGGCTTTAAGTTAGTTATTGATTCTATAATAAGAATTAAATAAATTACTGATTTCACAATAATAAGTCATTGATATTCAATGTGTCATATTCGTGATTGGCTTCGCTGTTATACTACTAGACATTTTACTAAATAGGTCAGACCGTCTATTAAAAACTAAACCTATTGACTACAAACGATCTGCTCTACGAGGCTGACCTATATGAAAATAGAGAATCAATAGTTTTTGTCTAGCAGTATGCTTTACTGCTTTGTCAGGTCGTAATTAATTCCTAATCAAATCATTAAAAAAAATTTTATGCGTTATTTATATGCTGTGCTATTTGTAGTTTTTTTAACTACTTTTTATTCTTGTACGAGTTCGACAGAGACTAAAGAAACCAAAACAGAAGAAACTGAAAATGTAGCTAGTGTCAATTGGAATGATACTACTGCTATGGGGAAAGTAATTAATAGACTTTATGAAGATTCTTTGCTTACAGAAGGCAACATAGCTATGAAAATCAAAGACCCTTTTATGCGTGGAGCTATTCCTTATCGCTTTGTACAGATACAAAAGATATTGCGCCCAAGGTTTAAGAAGGTTTCTTCTACTGTTGGTTATATGCCTGTTTTGATGACTACTTCAAAAGATAGTGTAATTGTAGATTTTCAGATGACATGGAAAGATGGGAAGTTTGTGGTTACTGATAGATTCTTACAAAAAGTAGGAACTCAACCTCGTTATGAATGGGTAGAAAATGATGAGTATTGGGTAAGAAGAGATATTATAGAAGTTGAGAAATAATTTTCAGAATAAGATTTAGCTTAAAAAGCCTTTTGATTGAAGAATTAAAAGGCTTTTTTTGTTTTGATACTCATTATACAAAACCATTTTATATAAAATTCCGTTTATCAAACCAATAGAAATTGTATTTTTGACACTAACCTAGTCTGTACACAAAATTTACCGTTGCTAGTGTCCTCACGAGCGAACTACAAACGAAACTATGAAATTATTAAAAGTAGCCTGTGCTGTTCTGAATCAAACACCAATGCACTGGGAGCGCAACAAAAGAAATATTCTAAAAGCCATTCAAGAAGCAAAGGAAAAAGATGTAAGTGTACTCTGTTTGCCCGAACTCTGTATTTCTGGATATGGCTGTGAAGATATGTTTTATTCTCCAAATGTTTTGGAACAATCTATACGTATATTGTATGAGGTTTTGCCACATACGAAAGGAATCATTACTTGTTTGGGGCTTCCAATCATGTATCAAAACCGAACTTTTAATGCTTGTGCGCTTTTGGTAGATGGAAAAATAGCTGGTTTTGTAGCCAAACGTTTTTTGGCTGGTAATGGCATTCATTATGAACCTCGTTGGTTTACACCTTGGATAGCTGAAAAGCATATCAATTTATCTATTCAAAATCCAGAAACCAAAGAAACTGAAAGTTATCTTTTTGGAGATATTTATTTTGATATTGGAGGAATAAAAATTGGTTTTGAGATTTGTGAAGATGCGTGGGTAGCTCATCGCCCAGGACGTACTTTGTCCAACTATGGTATAGATGTTATCATGAATCCATCAGCTTCTCATTTTGCTTTCAATAAGATAAATGTTCGTAAACGTTTTGTTTTAGAGGGGTCACGTGCTTTTGGTGTGGCATATTTGTATGCTAATCTTTTGGGTAATGAAGCAGGAAGAGCTATTTATGATGGAGGAACAATCATTGCATCAGCAGGAGAGATAGCAAATATTGGTCAGCGTTTGAGTTTTCATGATTTCCTTGTTACTAGTGCTGTTATTGATATAAATGCTAACCGAATTGCACAATCACAAGCAAGTATGAATTTTGATTTGCCTTCTACGCAAGAAAATAAAGTTACGATTCCATATAGTTTTCCGAATATAGAACCAGAGCCTTACGACCCAAGCGAATCTAAATGGGAGTATAGTGATTCTATTCAAGAAGAAGAATTTACACGAGCTTTAGCCTTAGGACTTTTTGATTATCTTCGAAAAAGCCGTTCGAATGGTTTTGTTGTTTCACTTTCTGGTGGTGCAGATTCGGCAGCTGTTGCTTGTTGTGTATATTTGTTGATAAAATTGGGGGTTGAAAATATTGGTTTAGAAGAGTTTAAGAAAAAACTCTATTATATTTCGGCTATTCAAGATTTGAGTACAGTTGATGAAATTGCCAAAAAACTATTGCTTACAGCCTACCAACCTACTGAAAACAGTTCAGACACTACCGAAAACGCAGCCGATAAATTAGCAAAGGCTCTACATGGAACTCATTATACATTCAATATTAATGAAGTTGTGAAAGAATACCACAAAATTATTGAGCAAGGTTTGGATAGAAAACTTACTTGGCAAACTGATGATATTGCATTACAAAATATTCAAGCTCGGGTTCGTGCGCCTTCTGTTTGGATGATTGCCAATATTTATAATGCGCTGTTGCTTTCTACAAGTAATCGTTCGGAAGCTGCCGTAGGTTATGCAACAATGGACGGAGACACAAGTGGTGGACTTAGTCCAATTGCAGGAATAGATAAATTCTTTTTGAGAAACTGGCTAAAATGGCTAGAAACAAAAGGTGTCTTGACTTGGATTAATGATTCTGAATCTTCGTATTTCAAAATCCCAGCTCTACAATCAGTTAATATACAACAACCGACTGCCGAACTTCGCCCTTCTGAAAACAAACAAACAGATGAAGATGATTTGATGCCGTATGACTTACTAGATACGATTGAAGAAGCTGCTATCAGAGATAAAAAATCTCCTGCTGATTGCTTGAAACTTCTGAAACTAACTTTCAAACAATATAATGAAAAGCAACTCAAAGAATGGACAATCAAATTTTTTAGCCTTTGGAGCAGAAACCAATGGAAGCGAGAACGCTATGCACCTTCTTTCCATTTAGATGATAAAAACCTTGATCCAAAAACGTGGTGTCGTTTTCCTATTTTATCTAGTGGTTTTGAATATGAATTGGAGCAACTTGCAACTCAGTAATGAATGAACAAAAACCTACCCTAAGGGTCTTCAAAGACACTTAGGGTTTTAAAATTATTCTTGTATATTTTCTGATTCTTCCGTTGTCTCTTCTACTTCTAGTTTTTCTTCATTTAAAAAAGAAATATCAATCCAATAATTTTCTGGGTTTTCTAAATCAATATAAATGGGTAAGGTTTCTCTTTCTTCTAAAAGTTCAGTAGGGTCGGTAGCTAGAGGTTCACTCTTGAAAAGTAATACCCCTGAATCTTCATCTCTTTTCCATTCACAGAGAATAATAAACGCAGGTTTATCTTGTAGCATAATTTGAGGGTCTTGAACGACTGCTTGAACGATTCCTTCCAAAACACTTCCATTTTCTAAAAGCCAATTTCGACGGTTTGCTCGTAGCCAAATCATAAGCCCCCAAACAAGACCACCTCCCACAAATGCAATTCCTGTAATAGACAAAAAACTCATCCAAAACCACTCATAACGCACAATATGGGCATCATCTGGGTTAATAATATCGTAATAAATTTCTACTACTTCTCCAAGGTTATAACTTGAAAAACGAGAAGCTTCATGTTTTGCATGAACCATTACCTTTTGGCTGTCTAAGGCATAAAAACCAATAACAGGGTATGTTTTTTCTTCTGGAAGAGGTTTTATTTCGACTACTCTACCCAACGTACGCTCATATTTTGTCTGACGAATTTGTTCTTTGTTCCAGCTCTGAATAGCCAAAACAAGAAAAACCAAACCTGTCAGGATAAGTGATAAAGCGAGATAGAATGCCGTCCTTTTCATTTTTGTTTTTTTTAACTACACGAACTCTAAAATTATTTCTTATTTTGATAATCTATGCAAAATACATAAATTTTGTTCACTTTTTTAGCATTTTATTTCGATTTTTACACAACAAAAAACCTAATTCCGTTTTAGAATTAGGTTTTATTTGTTCTATTTTTTGAAAAATTATTTGGTAATCTTAAATGCTAAAAACGCCATACCACAAGATGTTTTGGAGTTTTTGGGAAGAAAATTGAGATAATAAGGAGCTGTTCTGTTACATTGAAAGGTAATAGAAGTATAAAATTTCTTCGAACTTGCATCATAATTAGAAGCTATAACTTTTCCTGAAAGTTCTTTAAAATTAGCAATAATATTATTTGCACCACCTTCACTACTCAATACGACAAGTGTATAGGTATTTCCTTTAGTCATAATGACGGTGTAATTTCTAAAGTTATTACATCCCCTACAAGTACGCTGAACACGATAGCTTTTTGAAAGACGGTAACCATTTTTAGATATTTTTTTCATTACTTTTACTTGAGCCATCGAATCTATATTACATTGAGCATAGGCTTCGGAAGAGCTACCAAAAGCCATAAAGGCAAATAAACTGCACAGAAAAAGGAGAATCTTCATAATTATTTTTTTTATAGGACTAGAATAAAATTAGAGACATAGCTTTTAGCAAAACAATAAGAAAAGGCACATAAAAGCCAAAACTCTGTTTTCACTAAAATTTATGAGAAAATATAACTTATTGTAATTCAATTTACTAGCCAAAATACGAAAACGATTTTATTTTGAAGTAATTTTTAGCAAAATCTGAATATCTTTATAACAATTATCTGAATAATTTTGATAATTGAAGGTTAAAGATAAGAAAAAAGAAACTTCAACTTTTTATTTTAATTCTTCTATATAACTTTTAAGCCCTTTACTTATTTCTGTTTTTGTAATTCCATTTTCATCAAAAATCAAAAATACTTCTGTATTTTCTAATTTTTCTATCATCTCTAAAGCTTTATCCTTTCCCAAAACCATACAGGCTGTTCCAAGAGCATCAGCAGTAACGGCATCATCAGCCAAAACTGTTGCGCTCAATAGATTATGAGAAACAGGATAACCCGTTTTTGGATTAATAGTATGAGGGTATTTTTTACCATCTCTGATATAAAATTTACGATAATTTCCTGAAGTTACAAGAGATTTATTATTCAAAGTAACTATTGCTTGTAGTTGTCTTTTAGGGTTTGGATTTTCTTTTCCTTCTTCAATTGGTTTATCAATTCCTATTTTCCAACCCTCTCCACTCGTACCTTTTCCATTTGCTCTGACTTCTCCACCAATCTCTACCATATAATTTTTAATATTTTTTTTCTCCAAAAAAAGAGCAATTACATCAACTCCATATCCTTGTGCAATTGCATTAAAGTTGAGTTGAATATGTTTTTTAGTCTTTCTCAATGATTTAGTATCAAAATCAATATATTTATTGAAACCTACAAATTCTAGTAGAGAATCAATTTTTTCAGAAGGGATTTTTTTAGGCTCTTCTATTTCTCCAAATCCCCAAACACGAATTATAGGTGCAAGAGTAGGGTCAAAAGCTCCATCACTAATTTCGAAAATTTCTTTACTACGTTTCAGAACAGGATAGAAAAAATCATTTTGAAAAACTATCGCACTATCAACGTTTTCCATTGTATTAAAAATAGAAATTTCAGAAGATGGAATATAAGTAGAAAGACTTTGATTGAATGCTTTCAATACCGAATCAATCATATTTTGATAATTATTTCCTTTTGCAGCCAAGTATTTTATAGTATAGGTCGTTCCCATTGTTTCTCCATACGCTTGATATAATTTTTCATCTTCGCTTTCCAAAATACTGCCTGTATTTTCTCCACTACGATATTTATAAATCAAGAACATCAATAGAATAAGTACACCACCATAAATTGCGTTTCGATAATAATATTTTCTTTCCATTTTAGTTTTTAGAGTTAAGGGTTGTTATGGTTATTTTTGTATGTCAGTCTTCCAGACTGACCATTAGGAATAAAAGCTATTTTTATGTTCAGGTAGGATGTCTAAACTACACGAGACAAACCATAATAACAATTATTGTATTTTATAGAATTGGTTAGCAAAAATACAAACTATTCGTTTAGAAGTTTTGTCTGTATTTTTATAAAATAGATTTGGATTACTATATCTGTTAAAAAAACCTATTGCTATTCTCATTCGTTGTAGCAAAGTCTTGTTTTAATCAAAGAGTTTTAGATTGAGTTTTGATTAACTTGCAACATATTTCAACTGTTTTAAAACTTTCTTTTGTATTACCTTCTGTATTATATAAATGGCAAATTTAGAAAAATCAACTCCCAAAGGAGAAATATTTGACTGGAAAATACTCAAACGCATCTTTGTTTTTGTAAAGCCCTATCAAGGACGTTTTTATTTTATTATTTTTCTGACAGTTTTGTTAGGAGTTCTTGCCCCTGTTCGCCCTTATCTTATCAAACTTACTGTTGATGATTATATTCTTCAAAGTGATTGGGAAGGTCTAAATTTGATGCTTATTTTACTTCTAGTTTCTGCTATCGTACAGGTTGGGGTTGAGTTTGTGCATAGCTATCTTTCGGGTTGGTTAGGGCAAAATGTAGTTCGTGATATTCGTATGCAAGTTTATAATCATTTGATGGGAATGAAATTGTCTTTCTATGACAAAACACCCATTGGAAGGCTCGTAACTCGCAATATTTCAGACATAGAAACGCTTTCAAATATTTTTACACAAGGAATTGCAAATATTTTAGGAGATATTTTACAACTGACTTTTATCTTGGCTGCAATGCTTTATTTGGATTGGAAACTTACTTTGGTTACCCTTACCGTTTTGCCTTTTTTGCTTGTTGGAACGTATATTTTCAAAGAAAAAGTAAAAGATTCCTTTAATGATGTCCGTACTGCCGTCTCAAATCTAAATTCATTTGTGCAAGAACATGTAACAGGAATGGCAATTGTTCAGATTTTTAATAGTGAAAAACGAGAACACAAAAAATTTGAAGCCATTAATAAAGAACACCGAAGAGCAAATGTAAAGACCGTTTTGTACTATTCATTGTATTTTCCTCTTGCCGAAATTGTGGGTGCAGCAGGAACAGGTTTAGTGGTTTGGTATGGTGCATCTAGTGTTTTGGGAGAGCGAATAGAATTAGGAACTCTGATTGCTTTCATTTTATTTTTAGCTATGTTTTTCCGTCCTATTCGTATGATTGCTGACCGTTTTAATACGCTTCAATTAGGAATTGTGAGTTCGGACAGGATTTTGAAACTCTTAGATGATGACAGCACAATTCAACACAACGGAACTTATTTTGCCAAAAATCTAAAGGGAGATATTCGTTTCGAAGAAGTTTGGTTTGCCTATAATATGGATTCTTCGAAAGGAAAGTATAATGAAAATGGAGAGTTAAATATAAAAGACAATGAAGATAAAATAAAACCAGAATGGGTTTTGAAAGATATTACTTTTGAAGTAAAACAAGGACAAACAATTGCGATGGTAGGTGCAACAGGCGCAGGAAAATCATCTATCATCAATCTTTTGAATAAATTTTATGAAATCCAAAAAGGAGAAATTTTTATTGATGATAGAAATTTAGAAGATTATAACCTCAATTCTTTACGCCAACATATTGGGGTTGTTTTGCAAGACGTTTTCCTTTTTTCAGGAACGATTATAGATAATATTACGCTGCGAAATCCTGCTATTCCTTTAGAAAAAGTAAAAGAGGCTGCCGAGCTTGTAGGAGCAAGAGAGTTTATCGAAAAACTTCCAAACGGTTTTTATTATGATGTGCAAGAAAGAGGAGCAACACTTTCTGTCGGACAAAGACAGCTCATTTCTTTTGTTCGTGCGATGGTTTATGACCCTCAAATACTGATTCTTGATGAAGCCACTTCTTCGGTAGATTCTGAAACAGAAGAATTAATACAAAATGCCATTGATAAAATGATGGAAGGAAGAACAGCTATCGTTATTGCCCATCGTTTGGCTACTATTCAAAAGGCTGATAAAATTATGGTTTTGGATAAAGGAGAAATAAAAGAAAGTGGTTCGCATGAAGAGCTTCTAAAACTAGGAGGATATTATAATACACTTTATGAAATGCAGTTTTTGCAGACTGAAAAAGGGTAGAGGCTTATTAGAATTTTTCTGCTTTAGAAATAAAAAATCTCCGTTCATTCCTACAAGATTGAACGGAGATTTACTTTTTTACTCTTCTTCCTCTTTCTTATCATTCTCTTCTATTATCCCATAATCCTCATTATTAAAATCTTTTGCTTCAGCATAATAATTTGGACGAACATAATTTGGATAAATCTGAAAATGACGAGCTGCAATAAGTTCAATTAGCTTGTCCTTTAGTTCTTCAATATTCTCGTTATTTGCTGCTGAAACAAAAACGGTATTCTTTTTATCACTTCCCAAATAAGAATCTTTTAGTTCTTCTAAGGTTGGAGGACAGACTAAATAGTTTTGTCCTACACTGACATCGTGCGTATAAGCATCAATTTTATTGAACACTAAAAGGGTCGGTTTGTCCGATGCTCCTAATTCTTTGAGAGTTTCTTGTACTACTCTGATATGCTCTTCGAAAGCTGGATGCGAAATATCAACTACGTGAATCAAAACATCAGCTTCTACAATTTCTTTCAACGTAGATTTGAAACTTTCGATAAGCATTGTAGGTAGTTTACGAATAAAACCAACTGTATCAGAAAGCAAAAATGGAATGCCTTGCCAAAAGACTTTACGTACCGTAGAATCAACGGTAGCAAAGAGCTTATTTTCTGCAAAGACATCAGAACCACTAAGAATTTGCATCAAAGTAGATTTACCAACATTGGTATAACCAACCAAAGAAACACGAACTACTTTATGACGCTGTTTGCGACGAGTCTCGTCTTGTTTTTCAATTTTCTTTAATCGCTCTTTCAAAAGCGTAATTCTATCTCTGACAATACGACGGTCAGTTTCGATTTCCTTTTCACCTGCACCACGCTGACCTACACCACCACGCTGACGAGAAAGGTGAGTCCACATATTGGTAAGGCGTGGTAAAAGATATTGATAACGAGCCAGTTCTACTTGTGTACTTGCTTGTGAAGTTTGCGCTCTGTGCTTAAAGATTTCCAAAATAAGAGTGCTTCTATCAAAAACTTGTTTGTTCTCAAATTCTTTACCTATATTTCTGACATGGCGAGGCGAAAGCTCATCATCAAAAATAACGGTATCAATCTCTTTTGAAGCCATATATTCTTGAATTTCTTCAATCTTTCCTTTTCTTACAAAGGTCGTCGTATCAGGAGTATCTAATCGCTGTGTAAAACGATGGACACACTGAATGCCAAGGGTTTCTGCCAAGAACTCTAACTCATCTAAATATTCTTGTGATTTTTGTAAAGTTTGTGTTTGATTTACAATTCCTACCAAAACAGCTGTTTCGGGTTTTATAGTTTCGGTTTCTAACATATATTTTTTTTATGTAAGGATATATCTATCTTGATGTTTATTGAATAATTAAACTTCGAAATTTTGAATTTTGTTTGTTTTTAAATTTATGAATCTTTCAGTCAAACAGAACACTCAATTTATAAAATTCGTTCAGTGTATTTTTTATCTTATTGTAGAGAAAAGATATGTCCTTTCCTGAACAGTAGGTAATTTTATAAACAGTTTATATTTGGCTATTTCTACGAATGAAAATCACTAATTTTAACTTTTATCACGAAAAGGTGTATAAAAAAGCTCCCAAGTATTGAGTTCTACTGCACAAAGATTTCCTACTGCTCCCTTGTATTTTTGATATTTCCCCAAACTGACATAGACACAGCCATTATCAATTGGAACAATAGCCGTTTTATTTTCCTTTGCTAGTTTTAGATTTTCTCTTATTTCTTCTAAGTTATGAACGACATGTCCGTGTACGACAGGTTTTTGATTTGTCTTGTATAAATTTCCTTTAAACTTTCTTACCCAAAGCATTGCATATGCATTTGTAAAAAGATTTTCTCCATTAAGAGGTTCATAATTTACATCAAAACCTGCGTGTACTAAAAGACAGTTTTCTAATTCTATGTAAAAAAGCATTTCATTAAAAAACTGGGCATATTTATCTTTGATTTTTTTGTCTTTATTGATTAGTTCTTCTAAATGATTGTGAGAGAGCGTTTTTTTAGAAATTTGTTGAAGATTGTCCTCATAAAAATCAAAAAGCATTTGTTCGTGATTTCCTAAAAGTACAAGAATTTGAAAACCCTCCTTTTGCTTTTCGATAATATAATCTAAAAGTAAAATTGAATTTTTACCTCTATCAATCAAATCTCCTAAAATAAAAAGTTGGTCATCTTTTGTGAGTTTTAGAATTTCTTCTATCAAATAAATAAACGTTTTGCCACAGCCATGAATATCGCTTATGGCAAAACGTCTGCCCGTATTTTTAGTAATTTCTTTAGTGAGTAATTTTGGAAATACTTTTTTTGTCATTGAAGTTATTTAAGAATAGAAAAAATATTTTCTGTTTGGGATCAGAATAAAGAGTTTTATTTTTTCCATAAAGTAGGGTTTGCAAACCCTACTTTATGGAAAAAACTACTGCCTTTGTTGGTGTTTTAGCGTAGCGACACCAACAAAAATAGCCATAAAATATATTCTTAAACAACTTCATTATTATTCTCATCATCAAAAAGAGAAATATGTTCATTCAAAGACATTGCCTTTTGTAAGTCATCAGTAGAATCTACTTGATAAGATAAATCTTCTAATTCATCTAACAGGTGCAAATCTATATCTTCATCAGTCTGAATAGGATTTGTTTTTTGTTCTATGTCTTGATTTGTGTTTTCTTCTTGTAAGTCATTCAGACGGTGCATAATTCCCTGCAACTGCAAACGACGCTCTTTCTGAAATTTGATATTTCTCAAACGTTTATTGATTTTTTTGAAACTATTAGTACGCATTTGAGCCACTCTGATATTTTTTACTGCTGTTTCGATAAGTTGCAAACCCATTTCTATATTTTCTTCATCCAATTCTTTATAAAAATCATCTTCCAAAATATAAGAAGTCAGATTATTTGCATTCTTAAATTCATAAATAATAATTGCATTCGGCATTTTGGCAATATCAAAAGCACTTCTGACATGATAAATTGACTTATAGATTTCCTCCAAGCTTTCCTCTAGCTTTTCAGTAAGCATTATTCCATTTTCTAACAGAGAGTTGTTTTTGGCAATCAAATCATCCAATCTAGCAATACTTTCATCGTAAGGCTTTTTGTTTTCCTGTTGTCTTGAAGTAGTTGCCTTTGCCATACTCACTTCTTGAAATGAAATAGGAGCAATTTTTTTGTCTTTGTCTTTTGTTGTGATGTGCTTATTATAGATTTTTGAATAAGTATCTTCCAAAACGCCCAAAAATTCTTCAAAATCGCCTTCTAAAAAGAAACGATACTCAATCTCAATTCGATTTCCTCGTGCATCTGTAATTACGCATTTTGTTTCTGGGTGAAAATCTTGTGTACGTGTATTAGGACGCTCAAAAAGAATTGTAGCCACTTCGCCTCGCCTTCTCCTATATCTACGGTGTTTTTGTCTTTCTATGAGTTCAATTTTTTTAATATCTTTCAAATCTACTCGTATAGAATCATTATTTGCACCTCTCTGGACTTCTAAATATTTATTAGTGAGCCGAATGGCTTTTATCTGTTTTGTCCAATACTCTTTTACTAGTGGAATTAGAATCGAAACAGCCACAAAACACAATAAAATCTTAAAAAAAAGAGGCATCCAAATCATACTGTAAGCAAAAGTAAGCCCCATGACGAGTTTTCCTATAAAAATATTACTCATCGGACGCATCGTATTCAACTCATATACAGATTCTTTGGAATAGGTAGAAGTGTAAGGCGAATTATAACTTGGAACATAAGGCTTACTCTCGTTTCTATGAGAGGAGTTAAAATCATTTATAAAATCTTTCATACTATAATTTTTTATGACTTAGGTTTTGCGAATTAAGTTTTATCTAAAAAATGACCTAAGATATTTAAAGGAAAAGGACTTATTTCATTGCTCTTGTTTTCTGATAGTTGTATTTTGTTTCTAAGAAGAATACTATTTAAACCAATTTTATTTCACTACTTAATATAGCGATTTATTTTCAAAAATGAATAATATACACTTGTTTTTTATAAAAATAAATGAGCAAAGTTACTATTAATCAGTACGCTAGAAAGAGAGTATAAGTTACTTAAAATCTGTTGTAGATTATTAAATTTCTCCATACTACTAGACATTTTACTAAATAGGTCAGTCCTAAAGGACAGACCGTCTATTAAAAACTAAGTATACTTGACTACAAACGGTCTGCTCTACGAGGCTGACCTATACAAAAATAAAGAATCAATAGTTTGTGTCTAGTTGTATAAAATTTTTCATAAGTCAATCTATAAGTACAATTATTTTTAGTTCCAAAAAATAATATTTTTAAGCGTTCGCAGGAAAGGATAAATAAGCCATAGAAAAGCAATTCCATATTTCAGATAATCCTTGAGTTTAATTTTATCCAAAACGAAGGCTATCAAAATACACAAAAAAGGGTAAATAATTGCCAAAAAACGCTCTGCATCTATTTTCATTCCTGCTCTGCTCAGAAGCATTCCAATTAAGTAAAAGAAAGTTATCCAAAAAATAAACAGAACAAACTTTGTATTTTTGAGTGGTCGCTCGTGGGGACACAAGCAACGGTTTGTTTTAGAAAAATAACTTATCATTGCTCGTGTTGCCAAGAGTGATAGTATGAACACAAAAAAAAGTAATAAAAAAAACCGAATTTCTAAAGGAATAGAAGGAGGAAACAACCAACGACTCAGAATATCGCCATAGTTAAGACATTCTTCTGAAAAGGTTCGTAAGGCAAGGTTATAAATTGTATTAAAGTTTCCTTGTGTTTTGATTTTGGCGTGAAGCCACCAAAGAAAAATGGGAAAAATAGAGGAGAATGAGAAATAAATTAGAGACTTAAAATATATATTTTTCCATAAAAAAGGATTTACAAGATTTACTTTGTTTTTAATCAGAACTGGAAAAATATAAAGTAAAATAATTCCACTATTTATTCCAATCACAAAATAAAGTCCTGCATTTCGCATAGCACAAAAAAGAAAGCCAAAGAGACAAAATAAGAGTAGCTTCTGATTTGTATTTGCTTCTTTAAAATAATAAAAAATCCAAACACAGCCCATCAAAAACAGCAAAAAAGGAGGTTCTGACCAAACAAAATGATGGATAAGGTAAAGAGGTGTTGCAGAAGCGAAAGCTAAAATAACCCACCATTTTATAATTGTTTTTTGAAATAACTTTTGAGTTAAATCAAAATAAAAAACATAAGTACCTAGAATGCAGAGTAGATTTAGAAAAACAGAATCTTTAAAAAGAAGAAGTAGAAAAGGAAAGCCTAATGCCCAAGCAATATAAGGTTGAGCATCTTTTTGAATAAAATCATAATTTAGAATTAAATTTTCGGCTGTTTTGAGATAATGAAACGAGTCGTGCGTTTTAGCTACTCCTTCTCCTTTATAGGTACTCCAAATTTGAAAAAGAAGTACAATCAAAAATCCGATTAGAAAACGAATTTTTGAATTAGAAGCCAAATCTTTGAAAGAAGAGAAATTAAGAAACATAAATTATAGAAATAGAAAAGAGTAAAATAAACTTATCAAATCTTATTGAAGCAATAAAAAAACAATGCTATAAAATACGTTCCTTTTTTGTAAATTGCCTATAAATATAACTACTACAAAAAAATAAGTAAAGACAGGAGTCAATACAAATAGAGTACAAATTACTCTTTCTATATATTATGCCAGGAAAAACTACCGAAACATTAAACGAATTAGAACTCAAAAAAATTGAGTTAGATTCACTTATCGATATTATAAAATCTATCAACGGA
This sequence comes from Bernardetia sp. ABR2-2B, assembly GCF_037126435.1. Taxonomy (GTDB): domain Bacteria; phylum Bacteroidota; class Bacteroidia; order Cytophagales; family Bernardetiaceae; genus Bernardetia. The sequence continues at coordinate 3,194,917 of NZ_CP147020.1, forward strand.
AATATTGCCGAGCAGGATTTGTACCGTACTTTTATGTTTACGTTGCGCTCTTATCCACATATCTCAAAAATGACCTTGTATGTCTTAGATGAAGATACAGAAGTAGATGCTAGTAGAAATAAGTGGTTTAATAAAGAAAGTTTTGGTACGTTAGCCAATTATAGAGATGTGCTTTTGCCTAATGAAATTTTAGAGATTCATAAAGTTTCTCCGACTACTCATTTTAATCATCTGAAACCCTTCAACGAATTTTGTTTCATCATACCAATCCATCATAAAGATGAAGTTTTGGCATATCTTTTTTTAGGTAGAGCCTATGATAATTTATTAGAAGAAGATTTAGATTTGCCTTTTATTCAAGCACTTAGTGATATTATAATTGTTGCTGTGGAGAATAAAAAAATGGCAAGAAAGCAGAAAATACAAGAAGCGTTTAATCGTCAGTTAGAAATTGCGAGTGAAGTACAAGCATTACTTTTGCCAAAGCATTTGCCAAATGAAGACAACTTTAGTGTAGTGGCAAGTTATTATCCTCATCATAATGTAGGAGGAGATTATTACGATTATATTCAAATTAATGAAAATGAGTTTCTGCTTTGTGTAGCTGATGTTTCAGGAAAAGGGTTTCCTGCTGCTATCTTGATGTCAAACTTTCAAGCTGCTCTGCGTACGATGGCACGTCAGACCATCGATTTAAAGAAAATTGTAGAAGAACTCAATCACTTAATTCTTCAAAATTCGGGTGGAGGGCATTTTATTACAGCCTTCTTTTTCTTATATAATAAAGAAGAAAAAACAGCAGTTTATATCAATGCAGGACATAATGCACCTATTTTGATGCTTGATGCTCATCATACTCAACACTTAGAAGAAGGCACAACTATTTTAGGAACTTTTGATACGCTTCCTTTTCTTACAGTTGCAACTATAAATGATTTAAACGACTTCTTGATTTTTTGTTACACAGATGGTTTTACCGAAACGGCAGCCGAAGATGGAGAAGAATTTGGAGAAGAAAAACTATTAGAAGGAGTAAAAGAAAATTTTGACCATTCGCATCAAGAACTTCACGAGCGTTTGTTTGATAAGCTACATCTTTTTAAAGGAAGTACACCTTATCCAGATGATATTACGTTGCTTTCTTGTAGAGTGAAAAAATAGTGTTGATAGTTTAGAACATTTTAATGAATGTATTTTACGAAATAATATTCTGCTTTTGTCAGACTTATTCTAATCAAAGGTAATTTTATGTGCTTAAAGCTAATACTTATGAAAAAACATATTTTAACCTTCTTAATCTTATTACTTGCTACTTATTCTTACAGCCAAAATCTTATAATAGATAGCCTTTCAACAGAACTAAAAAAGGCAAATACAGAGGAAGTAAAAGTTGATTTACTAAATAAAATTGGATGGGAATACTTTTTTGTCGATACAGAGAAGTATGGACAGTATGCTCATAAAGCCTATCAAAAATCAATAGAGATAAGTTATACTGAAGGAAGAATAATTTCACTTTCACACTTGAGTTGGTTTTATCAACAACGAAAACAGATTGATAAAGCTTTTGATTATGGTATTCAATCCGTAAAATTATTAGATTCTGCCAATATAACTAACTTACAAACTCGTGCTTGGGTCTATCTTGTTATAGGAGCAATATACGATATACAAGGTCAGTATGATGTTGCTTTTCCTTACTATGAAAAGTCTTTAAAATTATATAAAGAAGATAACGATTTGTTAAGAGCCTCGTGGGTCTTAGGAAATCTAGGAGCAGCTTATAGTGATAAAGAAGATTATGAAACTTCTATGTACTACAATCATCAATCACTATATACATATGAAAAACTAAAGGATTACAGTAGTATGGCGTTATCTTACAATAACATGGGAAGCATTCATATCATTTTAGAAAACTATGATTCTGCTGAATGGTATTTACAAAAGGGTAGGAAAGTTACGACTCTTGTAGAGGAAGATAACATAGAAAATAGTATTATTTTAAGTCAAATTGAGTTACACTTATTGCGAAACGAAAATAATCAAGCAAAGGGTTTACTTGACCAAATAGCTTATTCCTTAGAAAGAAATTATGATATAAGTATTGCATTGGTATATAGCAAACTAGCAACTCAATATTACGAAGCGACTCAAGAGTATCAAAAAGCCTTATTTTACGAACGCCAACAGCAAATATATACAGATTCTATAAATGATTTGGAAAGCCAGACAAATGCTGCTCGTTTACAAGGAAATTTTGAAATCGAGCGAAAAATAGCACAAGAACAAGAGGAAGAAGAAAAACAAAAACAGCTTCTAAAAGAGAAAATAGAAAGACAAAATATGCTTATCTATACAGGGATAACAATTATTCTTGTTGTGATTTTAGGTTTTTTATATCTTCTCAAAACTTTTAATGCTTCTGAAAGAGTACTCAAGGCTGGTTTGTTTTTTGTTCTTTTGCTTCTTTTTGAGTTTGTCCTCCTTTTATTAGAACCTAAAATAGAAACATTATCAGCAGGTAATATACTAATAAAACTTATAGCAAACTTAATTATTGCTCTTCCAATTGTGCCTTTACATAGTTGGCTAGAAAAGAAAATGATGTTCATTTTTATTGGAAAAAATAAACTAGAGGATAAAACAAAGTAACCTTGGCTCTGTAAATAATTTAGCGATATGGTTTTCCAAAAGCACAATGATGCCAAAATTAATTATCGTACTACTCCTCTAAATTATTTTATCAAAATTGTAATAAAAAAATACTTTTGACTACTTATTTAGTACAAAATCAATCAAACAATTTTTACTAAAACATATTCAAATTTATGAGTGAGCCAACTGACCCATTATATCCAAATAATTCGGAAAATACGGATAACAAAACAGACGCTAGAGCGCAAGAACGAATTAACCAACAAAGAAATGCACAAAATAGAAGAGTAGAGGCAGCAAAACAAAATCGCCCTTCTATTGGTCAGCAAATACTAGGATTTATAAAAGTTGCCTTTGCTTGTGCTTTTGGCATCGGAATCTTTTTCTTAGTAATGGGATTTATGTTTTTGATTGTTGGACTAACTAGCAGTAATGAAATTAAAATCAATGAAAATAGCGTTTTAAAAATTTCGTTGAGCCAAGCAATTGCAGAATATAGCAAAGATGACCCTTTTGCTGATTTGATGGCAGAATTACAAGGAAGTTCCACACCACTAAGTCTAGTAAATATAAAAGCAGCTCTCAAAAAAGCCAAAACAGATGATAATATCAAAGGAGTTTATTTAGAAATAACAGACGTTCCTGTTGGTTTTGCTATGTTGGAAGAGATTCATGCAGCTCTTGAAGATTTCAAAACATCAAATAAATTTATTTATGCTTACAGTAAATACTATGGCGAAAAAGGATATTATTTAGCTTCAACAGCTGATGAGGTTTATCTTTATCCCCAAGGAGCTTTAGAAATGAATGGATTTTTCTCTCAAATTCCATTCTTCAAAAAAATGCTTGAAAAATTGGATATCGAACCAAGAATCTATAAAGTAGGAACATTTAAGTCTGCTGTTGAACCATTTATTTTGGAAGAAATGAGTGAGGCAAATCGTGAACAAACAAGTGTTTATCTAAATTCTTTGTATGATACATATTTGAGTAATGTAGCTGCTACAAATACAAAAAGTGGACGTACAATGTCAGCAGAAGATTTAAGAGAAATTAGTGACAAAATGCTTATCAGAGAAGCTGGAGATGCTGTTACTTACAAGCTAGTAAATGATACACTTTATTATGACCAAGTAGAAAGTAAACTCAAAGTAGCTTTAGGAATAGAAGAAAGTGAAGACGAGAATACTAAAAAGACAATTTCTTTTGTCTCACTTCCTAAATATATCAAAACGATAAGTAAAGAAAGTAAAGGCGATTCGGACAAGCGTATTGCTGTTATTGTAGGTGAAGGAAATATTGTTGATGGAGAAGGAGCGCAAGGACAAATTGGAGGAGATGCTTTAGCTGCTGCAATTAGAAAGGCTCGTAAAGATAAAAAAGTAAAAGCTGTTGTTTTACGTATTAATTCTGGAGGAGGAAGTGCATTAGCTTCTGATATTATGTGGCGTGAAGTAATGCTTACTAAAAAAGAAAAACCTATTATTGCTTCTATGTCTGATGTAGCTGCATCAGGTGGATATTATATGGCAATGGCGTGTGATACAATCGTGGCGCATCCAAATACAATTACAGGTTCGATAGGAATTTTTGGAATGCTTTTCGGAATAGACCAGTTTGCAGAAAACAAAATAGGAATTACCTTTGATGGCGTAAAGACAGCAGAGTTTGCAGATTTGGGACTTCCTACTCGTCAGCCTTCAGCAACAGAAGATTCTATTATTCAAATGTCTGTCAATCGTGGGTATATAGATTTTACTACAAAAGCTGCACAAGGACGAAAAATGCCAGTAGAAAAGCTAAGAGAATATGCAGAAGGACGTGTCTGGACAGGAATTGATGCAAAAGAGCGTGGACTAGTTGATGTTTTGGGAGATTTAGATGATGCCATAAAAATTGCTGCAACAAGTGCAGATTTGGGAGAAGATTATCAAGTGCGTTATTATCCAGAACCAGAATCTTTTATTGACCAGTTTATAAATCAAGGAAGTCAAGCTAAACAAAGAGCTATAAAAGAAGAAATGGGAGAATTCTACAAATTCTATCAGTATTATAACGAATTAAAATTGATGCAAGGAACACAAGCTCGTTTGATTTTAGATGCCCAAAATATTGAGTAAATCAAGTTTTATACAACAGACTTCCTAGTCTGTTCGAAAATGGAAATACGACTTTATTCAAGCTAGGAAGTCTGAAATACATCTATTCTACAACTTGTTGTTGTGTCACAAAAAATCCAATTCAAATACATGTTTGAATTGGATTTTTTGTTTGTCGTTATTTGATATTCAAAACCTTCAAGCTATAAGGTAATTGTTCTAAGAACTCACTCCAATAGGGTATTTCATCTTGATGTAAAAGAGCATAGTAACTTGATTTTTGATTGTCTTTTGAAATGATTTCTAGAGAAAGAGAATAGTTAAGAATATCGCCTACATTATTTGCACGAATATACCTAAAAGAATAGTTCAATTGTTCTATTTGTTCGAAGGTAATAGTTCTCTCCAATGCTTTCTTTTTTATAGTAATTGCTTGTTTTTTTGCATTTAAAGCTAAATGAGATGCTTTTCTGGAACTTACTTTTCTTTTAAATAGTGAATTAGATTTTTTTGTGTGCATAATTGCTGCAATAATTCCCCCAATACAAAAAGCACTCAATAGACCAACGATAGGAGTGGTATGATAGCCCACAAAAACAGCTATAAAAAATAAGATAATAGCACTTAGCATAAAAGCAGAAACCAATAAAAGATTTTCAAACATAGTCTTGATAGTGTCATCTCTTTCGTGATTTCCTCTTTTAAACAAAAAAGGTAAATATTCTAATGGTTTGGCTTCTAAAAATAAACTCTTAGGTTTTGGAATATCAGTAAGCGTTTCAGCTTGATTACAATGTATCTCTCCTAGATATTCCCAGCTTTCAATAAAAAAAGCTGATTTACAGGCAGAGCAAATAACAATTGTATGTCCTTCTTCAATTTGTTCGCCTGTGATTGGGTCTATTCTTCCTTGTTCTAAAAACTCTGAATGTAATTCTTTTTCTAAAAGATGTGGGTAGTTCATTTTTTTGATTTAGTGATTAAATTGTTCTTTATTTTGTAATCTGTAATACTTTCAAATTGTAAGGTAGCTCTTCCAAAAAGTTACTCCATTTTATTATCTCATCGTTATTGATACTTGTATGGTATTTTATTGTGTTTTCTCTCATAGAAATAGAAGTAATTTCTAGAGTAAGAATATAATTAGGTTGCATATATACCAAAGAGTATTCTATTTGCCTAACTTTTTTGAAAGGTAAAGATTGCTGTTTTTTGTTTCTCTTTATTTTTAGAGACTGGTTTTTTGAGTCTATTGCTATATAAGTATCTTTTTTAGGATTAGAGGAGATTCCATGCTTTGCTTCTTCTTGTTTTTCATCCATTTTGATTGCAATCAAAATTACTAATCCGAAACAAACAAGCCCAGCTAATATTACAGAGATAAAATATCCAATCAATACCGTAAAAATTCCTAATCCTAATAATGAGGAGGAAGTATATACTAATAATTTCAACATCTCTAAAGTTCCTGCTGAACCATCTTTGGCAAAATAAACTCCTTTTCTAAACAAAAAAGGTAAATATTCTAATGGCTTGGATTCTAAAAAGAGGTTTTTAGGCTTAGGAATATCAGTAAGTGTGTCGGTTTGGTTGCAATGCTCTTCTCCCAAATATTCCCAGCTTTCAATAAAAAAAGCAGACTTGCAGGCTGCACAAATAACAATTGTATGTCCTTCTTCTATTAACTCTCCTGTGATGGGGTCTATTCTTCCTTGTTCTAAAAACTCTGAATGTAATTCTTTTTCTAAACGATGTGTATTTGTCATATAGAGGGTATATACGAGAAAATTAAAGTTGAAGTTTAGATTTTTTATGAAATTATTTTCTATTAGTAAATCTCAATTGCCTATCAAAGAAAAATCAACTACATCTTTTTACGGCTATTAATTTCAATAATTATATATTACTTTTGACAAAACTATAAGTTATCTAGCTTCAAAATTTATCATAAAATGACACGTTGGGAAAAAATACGAATTATAATTTCAAGAGGTTGGTCGCTATCAGGCAAATACCGTTTGGCTCGTTATATGTCAAAGCAAAACAAGAAAAATGCCCTTTCTTTTGAAGGAATTTCGTGGATGCAAAATGAAAATATCCTACTTCATATTGATACAAAAAGCTATGTAGAATGGTCTGTTTTTTCGATGGCAGAATACGAAACTGAACTTGCTCGTCTTATCCAAAGCCAAGTAAAAGAAGGAAATATATGTTTGGATATTGGTGCAAATATCGGAATTCAGAGTTTGAGAATGGCGCAAAAAACGACACAGAGAGGAAAAGTAATTGCCTTCGAACCTGTAACTCATTTGAGAGAACGTTTAGAAAAAAACATAACTTTAAATAGAGCTACTCAAATAGAAGTTTTGCCTTATGCACTTTCTGATTTTTCAGGAACTTCTACAATGAACATTAATAAAGAAGACGAAAATCAAGGTACGGCATCACTTTCTGAAAATGGAAATACTGAAATACAGGTCAGAAAAGGAGATGATTTGTTAGAAGAAAGGAAGATTGAAAGACTTGATTTTATAAAAATAGATGTAGAAGGGTTTGAATATCAAGTTTTGATAGGTTTGAAGGAAAGCATAAAGCGTTTTCGTCCTTCTATCGTCTTTGAATATGATGGACATTATGCTAAAGAAAGAGGAGGAAAAAGTTATCTTGATTTTTATCAATTCTTTGAGGAATTAAATTATACTCTCTTTGGAGTAAATGAAATTGGAGGCGAAAAACTTAATAAAGACAGCCAAAATATAGAAGCGAACGTGTTAGCCATTCCGAATAAATAAACTTACTCTTCTTCATTTTTTCTTTCTTCCAAAATTTCTAAAGCACTTTGTAATTTTTGCATTGTTTGGCGAAGCTCATTTACTTGTGTCGGAACTTGTGGAAAATCCAAACTAATATAGGCAGCAAAACGCCAAATTTCCTCAATATCTTCTACCAAAACAGAATATGACGAAAACTGTCCGTTTGTATCTTCCAAAAGAAGTGTGTCGTTTTGTGAAATCTGATTTTTTATTTTACGAAAAATAATACCAGTATTTTCAGAAACAATAATACAAGGTTCATTATCTTTTAGCTTGTTCCAATCAGCCACAAAAGCACCTACTACAATACTATTTGTTGGCGCAGCTAAAAGCGAATCCGAAATCTCAAAAGCTCTATATGTCTGATTGAGTGGCAAGGCAGGTAACTGGCACTTTGGCAAACCAGCTACAAAATCAATATCTGAATATCCTTTTATATAATCTTCTTCTGAGTCCAAACGAACAAGCTCAATATATTCATTTTCGTTTCGGTCTTGTGTAATACTCAAAACACGCAATCTTTCAGCTGCTGCGTATTTTTTCAACTCTGGTAATTCAGGTGTTTCTTTAATCTCCACTTCTAAAGATAAATCAGTATTAATAAACTGCTCTAAAGTAATACTAAAAAAATTAGCAATTTCTAATAAAGACTCCAATTTTGGTGTCGCTCTTTCCTCTTCGTATGAGCCAATCTTCTTCAAAGACACCCCTAGGTGGTTTGCTAGAGCTTCTTGTGTCAAATTATTTACACGACGAAGGTGTCGCAAGTTAGAAGAGAAGAACATAATCTATATGAGGAGTAAAAAAATAAATGAGTTTTTGATAAAATTTTTAGCAAAAAGTTTGGTGTTTATCGAATCAACTCTTATATTTGCTTATAATATTAGCAAAAAGAGTAAAAGAAACTCCAAGTTAGCATAGAGAAAAATCAAAAAAATAGCTTTTTCTCCTTCTTTCGCTAAAGATTCAGCAAGTTAGAAATTATTCTTGTCAATCTGTTATCTTTTTTGGAATTATTTATCAAAAAGAAGAGTTTTATCTTAAAATTGCTAATAAAATTAGTTTTTGTTTGCTTTTTTTAATCACATTGCAAAAATTATCAAAAAAATATGGATTACAATCATAATTTTTAATTCGTAATTCATAATTGTTTTTGAATATTCTATCAAACAAATAATTCTGTTTTTATTGACCTATTTCTACTTATTACCTCGGATAAATCTTAACGACTTATTCAACAAACAAATACCATGATGAAGCAACTAATAATACTTGACGACGCATTTCAAACACTAAACGAAGGAAAGAAACTTCTTTCACAGCCTGTCTATTTTGAAATTCCATACTGGAAAAAAACAGTAGATTTCAAAATAGAAATTACAGACCGTTGGCTGATGGTAATCATTGCAATTTTAGTAATGATTATCGGACTTCAATGGTGGATTCCACAAAACAGCAACACGACACAAATTGATAATATGCTTGTTCAGATGCCAAATAAAAGTAGTGTAATTCCTACTTCTATGCCAGCAGCAGAGCCAATCAATGATGTTCTTTCGTATATAATGACGCATTTGGAAGACAGCAAAACCGAAACTCCACAAACGAATCAAGAGCAGAGAGATAAATTTTTGGTGCAGAAACAGCTTCTGATTACTAAATACATGATAGAAAACAAGGCTTCTCGTTTGGACAAACTACCTGATGATGCACTCTTGAATTTGAATAAGGAAATTACACAGCTTTTTATTGAACTTGTTCTGAACAATGTAAATGCACAAAAACACGTCTATAAATACTTTACAGACAATACAGATTTGAATAAAATAGAAACATCGCTTATGGAACAAACAAAATTTCACGTTCCTGCATCGATAAAACTAGCTCAATCTGCATTAGAAACGGCTTATGGACAGCGAATTGTAGATAATAATTACTTCGGAATAAAGGATAAAAATCAAAAAAGCAGTCTAACAACCACAACAGAATATTATACAGCTTTGGAGAAACAAGCTAATAAAAGTATAATTGTGAGTTCTAAACGAGTAGTAAAAAACGGCAAAACGCTCTATAAATGTATCGTAAAAGATCACTTTGCAGAGTATAATTCGCCTTGGCATTCGTTTCGTTCGCATTCTGTTTTTCTTAGCACCAATAAACGTTATTCTCCTTTATTTACGAAAGGAAAAAATTATGAAGATTGGGCAGACAAAATTGGTTCTACAAAATATGGAGGCGTAGGATATGCAACTTCTCCAATTTATGGTGAGATTTTGAAGAAAATTATCAAACGTTACCACTTAGATTTATTAGATTTTTAAACAAACAATAATAATCTTAAAAAGTCTAATCCAAACTTTGATGTTTGAATTAGCTTTTTTTTGCCTCATTCTCTTTTTCCAGCATTTTTCCTAACATCAGGAAAATAGCCTAAAATGCCTTTAAAGAAGTTTTTTCTGTATAAATTAAGAAATATGATATACCCTTTTACTGGCGCAAGATTCTATCTTGTGCCTACCTATTCTGTCAGCATATGCTGACGAAAAAGAGCGTCCAAGCAATACACTTGAACGAGATATTTTTAAGGAAAAATAGCTTTTATTTTGGTATAATCATCACTTTTGAGAGATAAGTAACAGTTAAAAAACAAATTAGAAAACCTACTCTAAAAACAGAGTAGGTTTTTTTTGCATTTTTCCTAACGACAGGAAAATAGCCTAAAAGAGCTTTAAAGCCACTTTTTTATGTAGAAATCAATTTTCCACAGCAATAAAAATATCTACTTCAGCATCTTTGGGATTCATTGTTTTTTCTCCATAGATTTCAAAGTCACTTGTAAATTTTCTGTTCAAGTCCTTATTCCAAATCTCTAACCACTTGTTATAAACAATTCCTTCTTGAAGGTTTCCTTTAGCCGTAAATTTTTCATACTCTGTTTTTTCAATTGTTTTTCCAATCATTCCAGTCGGTATTTGCTCTAAACTTTTGACTTTACAGCCCAAAATGGTTGTATAAGGTTTTGTATGGTCAGATTCATATTCAGTATAAATACAATACACTTCATTTGAAATTTTATTAGGAATTTTTTCTGTAGTAGATTCTGACATAAATTTTTCCCAAAGTGCAGGAATATCTTTTGCTGCTTGTTCATTTTCATTGGTCGTACGAACAGAAATGCCAATGATATTCAATGCTTCTATTTTTTGTGTATTCATTTTGCTTAAATTAAAAGGTAAATAATTTTGATTGAATACAAATTTAGTAGGAGCAAGTGACAGCCTTATGTCAAGGGTTTATCAGAGTTTACCAAAGATTCTAAATATTTTCTTTTACATTCTTCAAAATATTCTTGAAGTGTCATGTTATGAGACTCAAAGCTTTGATTTAGAACTTCTAACTTTTGAATTTTATCTAATCTGAAAGCTCTAAATTCATTTCTTAATCTACAAAAAGCAATCAATAACCAATTTTCTTGGGTGCTGTATAAGGCAAAAGGTTCTATTTTGCGTTGTGTTATTTTGTCTGTTTCTAAAGTAGAATATTCAATTTCACAAAGGAAATTATTTGTTATAGCAAGTTGTAGCGTAGATAAATAATTGCTTGTTTTATCATTTTCAAGGTTATAACGAAACTGAATCCTATCAGAAAGTAAATTAGCTTTGTCTTTTGTATGATTTTTCAAGACTGATTTTACCTTATTTATAGCTTCTGTATATTCTTTGATGAAAGAAGAATCTTTATTTTGCAAAATCAATCGTTGTGCTGTAATAAGTGCATTTGCTTCACTTTCTGTAAACATAACAGGAGGAATTGTATAACCTTCTACTAACGAATAGCCTTTTCCTTCTTCTGTGCAAATAGGAACACCTGCTTGTTCTAAGGCTTTTATATCTCTATAAATAGTTCGTTTACTGACCAAAAATTTTTCTGCTAATTCTGAGGCATTCGAAATTCGTTTGGTTTGTAATTGAAGTAAAATTGCTGTCAGTCTAGAAAGTCGTTTTGTATCTTGCATGTTTTACTTTTTCATTTTTCCTAACGTTAGGAAAATAGCCTATTTAGCTTTAAATGACGTTTTTATCTAAAAATCAGGCTTTGTTTTCTTCTAATTCATAAATTCCCAAACCTGCCGAAACACACGCCCAAATAGGAGCAAACAAAATTCCTAAAATTGGAATCCAAATCATAAAATACATAGTCATTCCGACACCAATAGCAAAAGGACGGTGTTTTTTTACGGTGGCTCTGCTTTCTTTTACATCTAGTTTCATAAATTCATTTCTCAAATCTATCATTCCAAAACCTACAAAATAAGATTCTACCAAAATAATCAGCACGGTAGTAAATGGAGAAGCTGGAGAGAAAAAGATGCCTATCAAAATAAGAGGAATCGTAATTGATAACTCTATGGCTAAATTCGTAAGATTGATAATAAGACCACGTTTGAGGTCGTGCAAAAATTGAGGAAAATGAAAGTCTTCACTCGGACGCTCTGGATGTAGAATTTCTTGAACTTTTGCAGCCACAATAGACAAAGCTGGTGAAAGCAAAATCAACATCAAGTATTTGTATGATTTGAAATAAATCAGAAATGCTATTATATAAACAAGAAATGTAACAATATAAGAAAGTGTCGTTTGCCACCAAGTTGTAGGATTATCTAATCTAAAAAGTCCTTCTAACCATTCTACTGTATTCCCTGCAAAAAAATATCCTACAATTCCAACCGAAACAAAAGCAATCACATTCAAAAATGCAGGTAAAAAATAATATTTCCATAAATCATGCTTACGAGTAAAAGCCAATGCCTTACCATACAAACGAACACCTAACCAAAATTTTGTAAATGGATTCATAGAATATTACTTCTTAATTTCAACTCTAAGTTCTAAAATCTGACTTCTAAATTGGTTTTATAAATCACTCAAATCAAAGATAACTCCTCTAGAACTAGATGGTTTTTCTTCTGTTTCTTGTTGTTTATTTTCCTCTACCTTTTCTTGTTCTCTCATTTTTTGAGCAAACTCTTGTCTTTCTTGCTTTTCTTGTTCTTCTATCTCTCTTCTAATTTTCTCTTGTTGTAATTGAGTTTGTTCTAATTCTTTTCTAATTTTTTCTTGTTCTTCTTGGCTTTTTATTTCAGCTTCATATTTTACCTCTTGACGAATTTCGGGAACTGCTTTACGAGGTGTTTCTTTTTCATACTCATTATTTTGAGAATAATCTGAATACGTAGAATCACTTTGATTATATAATTCTTGATAATTTCCTCCTTCAAGTTGCTTTAATTGCTCCCTAATCATTTGGCTATGTTGCTGGTGCATTCTTTCAGCACGTTCTAATGCTTTTTCAGAAGTATGCTCAACATCCAATTTAGACAAACGCTCAATTTTTGAAAGAGCCGTTTCCATAAAGCTTTGTAACTCTTGCATCATCTGTGCTTTTTGCTGTGCGCTGTACTCATAGGCATAATTCAAGAGTTTTATCTCTCGCTTCATTTCTGTAAGTGTTTGGTCAGCAAGTTGTTGAGTGCTTAAAAGAATGTTTTTTGCATTTGATTTGGCATTTTGAAGAAGTGCATCAGCTTGCATTTTTCCTTCCAAAATCAATAAATCAGCTCGTTTTTGAGCTTGTTCTAAGTTTAGACGATTTGCTTCTTGTGCTTGTGAAAGCGACTCTAAAAGTGTGCGCTCAATTTCTTTGAGTTTGGCAAGTTCGGTATGCAAATAACCTACTTGTCTTTCCAGTTCTTCGTTGCGATGAGACACCGAACTCATATTTTCAGCAACATCAGAAAGGTACTCACTTACATCCTCTTTGCGATAGCCACCAAAAGTAACTTGCTTAAAAGAATGTTTGCGAATTTGTGTAGGGGCAATAGGCGTTCTATTGTTATTATTTTCAGCCATAACTCGTTTTGCACAATTATTTTATAGGAATAGGAAAGTATTTTGCTAAAATAACATTTTTTTTATTCTTTTTTAGAATAACTTGAAAGAATTGATTTATCTTGTTTACTTTCTCCGAAATTATATAAAATATGAACAGCCAAGTTTATGAAAACAACTCATCTAATAGAAAATAGAATCATCACAATAGAGAACTTCTTTACACCTCAAGAATATAAAAAGTATATTGATTTGAGTGAAAAATTAGGCTATGAAGCTGCAAAGCTAGATATAGGTAAAGTAGTTTCAGAAATTAGAAATAACGAACGAGTTTTTTATAATAATCAAGAATTAGCTGATTTAATTTTTGAAAGAGGCAAGAATTTATTTGTTCCCACAATTGGAAATAGCGAAGTAGTTGGAGTAAATGAACTTTTTAGATTTTATAAATACGACAAAGGACATAAATTTAAGGGACACCAAGACGGAAATTTTATCAGAAATGAATCCGAAGCGAGTTATTTTACCTTTATGATTTATCTAAATGAAGGCTACCAAGGAGGAGAAACTACATTTTTAAAGCACAGAATTATTCCCCAAGAAGGAATGGCACTTATTTTTCTACACAAACTCTACCACGAAGGAAGCGAAGTTTTGGAAGGTAGAAAATATGTTTTGAGAAGTGATATTATGTATAAATTGAAACAATGATGTTTTGTAATAGGAAGTTAAAAGGTATCAAGCAGATTTATCAAAAATTTAATTATCTTTCAAATATAAAATTCATCTCCAACTTTATCTATCTAACACTTATGAAATCCTACTCAAAAACTCATTTCAACACCCTTTTAATTCTCTTTATAGTTTTTAGTTTTAGTCTTTTTTCTTGTAATAATGAAAAGAAAGACAATACAGAACCTATTGATAGTATTGAAATGACAGAAACTAAAACTGCAGATACTAGCTCAATGCAAGATAGCACTGTTTTAGTAAGAAGTTTGTATGCAACTTCTACCGAACTTCCACGACAAGAATACAGCGTTTATAATGCCTTTGATAATAATCCTTCTACAAGTTGGCAAACAATGTTAGGAGCAGCACTTGATGAAGGAATTATGTTTAATGTATATGATTTTTATATCAAATCTATAAAAATTCAACAAGAAGAAGGAGAAGGTTTTGCAAAAATAAAAACTGTAACTATTTATATAAATGGAAAGAAAAAAGGAGAATTTGATGCAACAGAATCTATTCTGATTGATGAAACGGCAGATGCTATTTATATAAGGATTACCAAAACATCTGATACATCTACGAAAACGCTAGAAAACCAAACTGGAAAAACTAATACATTTGACAGAGATAAGCGAGTAGGTATTAACGAGATAAAATTTATGAGTGAGAAGATAAATCAAAATATACTTTTTAGTCTTCCTACACTTGTTAATGGAGAAATAAAAGCCTCTTCGACTTTAGAACCTACTTTTGCTTATAACACTACACATCTGTTTGATGCAAGAACAGATATTGCGTGGGCAGAAGGCGATGCAAATTCTGGAGTAGGTTCTAAACTTACTTTTGATTTAGAAAAAACTCAAAAAATTGATGCTATTCAGATTTGGAATGGTTATCAACGTTCAGAAGAACATTTTAAAGCTAATGCACGAATCAAGAAATTTAGTTTTGGAACAGAAGGAAAAATGAAAGACTATGAATTGGAAGACAAAATGGAATCACAGTATGTTGATTTTGGAGAATATTTGGAAAGTAGTAACTTCATTTTGGAAGTAAAAGAAGTATATGAAGGAACAAAATACAAGGATTTAGTAGTAAGTGAATTACTTTTCAGAGATGATGTCAGAACAGTTGTGATTCAGACAAAAGAAACTGAAAATCAAATCACAGAGCTAAAAAACAAAGCTAAAAATACGCCTTTAGAAAATGTATTAGATAGAAGACTTAATTACCAAGAAGATGATTATTATCAAATTGATAAATCTTTTATTCTGCGTTCGGACGGAACTTTTGTGATGTACAAAACTGAAAACTCGGAAGCAGAAGGCTCAAAAAGTGAAATTTTGGCTGATGGAAATTGGGAAATAAAAGAAATAAATGAAGATAAAGTCAAGATTCGTGTATTCGGAAAATTTATAGATTTCTCTCAATATCAAGATTTCTATAAGGGAAAAGTAACCAAAGATTTCTTACAGATTTTTCAAGATTTTGTAACCATTGATAACCAAAAACTCAAAGGCGAGAAGTTTATAGGCGAATTTGTGCATTAAATTCTACCCCCTAAGGAACTTTGAAGTTCCTTAGGGTTTTTTGATAAAATTTTCTTTTGTTTTTGTATTCTTTTTGTATTACCTTTGTTGAAAATAAAAAGAACCTGTTTTACTCAAACTTCATCCACAAAGTCAATCTATTTTCTTGACAAAAATTCTTTCCATATTCTCCACTCTCTTGATAATTGTTATCTTGATACAACCTTTCCAAAAACTTTGGATTGTTTTGTCTTTCGAAATGAATAAGGAATATATTGCTCAAAATCTCTGTGAAAACAAAGAACAGGAAGATAAAGAGCTAGAAGAAGCAAAACGAGTAAATGAGTTTGCTGAAAAATATGGCTTACGTTGTGCAGGTTCGTGTCAGCTCAAAAAACAACTTGCAGAAGCAGAGCAAAAACAAGACGATGTGCCTGTATCATCTGTAAAATACACTTTAGATCTTCTTTTTTTAGAAAAAAATCTCTCTTTTTCTTTTGACAATCAGATAAATAGCGTTGAAAAACCACTCCAAAATGGTTTTTATCAAGGTTTTGTCTCTACTTCGAATTTATACGGAGTTTTCCGTCCTCCAGTTTATTTATAAAAATACATTTACTTTTTTAACCGTCAACGAGGCTAAAGCCGTCGTTGAGGTAAATGATTTAGTCCTCGTTGACGGCAAAGCCTCAACGACGGTTTGATTGTGTAACCTTATTATTTCAAATTTTTTCTAGTTGATAAATTTCTATCAACACTAAAGGTTATCACGGTTATTTTTGTATAACAGTCTTCCAGACTGTTGGATAGGATAAAATACTATTTTTTATGCCTAGAAAAGATGTCTGAACTACCTTAATACAAACCGTGATAAGGTTTATTATTTGATTATCGATTTTGACAAAATTTTTGTTCCAAAATCGCCTTGTATTTCTTTGTCTTTTGTTAATTAAAAATATACAAATAAAATAAAAATGAATTTTAAATTTAACTTCGCAAAAATCGCTTATTTTGCCTTTTTTATGGCATTCTCTATAGTCTTATTCTCTTGTAAAAAAGATTCTGAAACAGAACTTGAAATTGATCCAAACAAAAAAGGAAGGGTCGAAATCAAGTTTGATAATATTATGGGACAAGATGATTTTGCTCTAAATACAGACTATACCAATGCAGTAGGAGAAACTTTCAAAGTAGATTTATTACAATATTATATCAGTAATATTATCTTAAAATCAGAAGGTGGAAATGAATATGTAGTTCCACAAGAAGAATCCTACTTTTTGATAAAAGAAAATGATGCAGCTACACAAAAAATACAACTTTCTAATATTCCAGAAGGAAACTATAATGAAGTTACTTTTATAGTTGGTGTAGATAGTCTTCGTAGTACAATGCTACCAGAAGATCGTACAGGCGTTTTGGATATTGGTGTAGAAGGTGCTGGACAAGAAATGTATTGGAGATGGAACGCAGGTTATATTTTCTTCAAGATGGAAGGCAACTCGTCTGCTATCGAACCAACAGAAAATAATCCTAACGGTCGTTTTTTCTATCATATTGGAGGTTTTGGAGGCTATGAAAGCCAAACGATAAATAATATCAGAACAGTTACACTTTCTCTAGGAAGAGATGCTGCAAAGGCTAGAGAAGAAGCTATGCCATCGGTTCATGTGGTAGTGGATATTATGAAAACGCTAGACGGAACTACGCAAATGAGTTTGAGAGAAAATCCAGTAGTAATGTTCAATCCTATTTCGTTGAAGGTTTCTGAAAATTATATGAATGCCTTTGAATATCATCACGTTCATAATGAAGGGCACGAGTAAAACAGAAATGTAGGGAAAAGACATGTCTTTTCCCTACTAATTTTTAAAAAACAATCAATTATGAAAAATCTGTCATTATTACTTCTTCTATTTATGACTTTGTTTTCTTGCCAAATAGAAGATGAAGAAAGCAATCCAAAAGAAGAGTTCGGTTTCAAAACGCCTTCTAACTTTCCAGAACCAGTTTATGATTTGAAAGAAAACCCTGTAACTCTTGAAGGTTTTGAGCTTGGTAAAAAACTATTCTATACAGGGCTTTTATCAAGAGATGGAAATATAAGTTGTGGTTCGTGTCATCAACAAACTTCTGGTTTTACGCAACATGGACACAGCCTTAGCCACGGAATAGATGATAAACTAACTATGAGAAATTCTCAACCAATTCAAAATTTAGCATGGTCTAAAAATTTCTTTTGGGATGGAGGTGTTTTTCATTTAGATTTATTTGCGCCTTTCCCTATTGCTGCTGATAATGAAATGGGTGAAACGCTGCCAAACGTTCTGCAAAAACTACGGAATACAGAAGGTGCAGAAGCTCCAAGAACGGATTATCCATTGCTTTTTGAAAAGGCTTTTGGAACAAAAGAAATTACAACGGCTAATTTTTTGAAAGCACTCTCACAGTTTCAACTCATGTGTATTTCGGCTAACTCTCGCTACGACAAACACGTTAGAAATGAAAGTACAGAAGAAAACAAACTAACTTCTCAAGAGCTAAAAGGATTGGAGCTTTTCGAACAAAACTGCTCAAATTGTCATTCTACAACGCTTTTTACAGACCAAACTTATAGAAACAATGGTTTGCCTATTGGAAATCCGAACGATACAGGACGTTTTTTGATTACACAATTAGAAGAAGACAAATTCAAATTTAAAGTGCCTAGTCTTCGAAATGTAGAAGTTACTCGTCCGTATATGCACGATGGAAGGTTTAGGGATTTAGAAACTGTTTTAGATCATTATACAGATGGAATACAAGATTCTGAAACGCTAGATGAAAGTCTAAAAGTAAATCTAAAAATCGAACTCAACGAAGAAGAGAAAGAAGCCATTATTGCTTTTTTGAAAACGCTTACTGATGAGGAGTTTTTAAGTAATCCTCTTTTATCCGAATTTTAAAATTTATAATGAACCGTCAACGAGCCTAAAAGTGTCGTTGTGGACTTTTACCAAGCTATAACTATGAAAAATTTAATCGCTTTTTTGCTTTTTGCAATTTCCTTTTTATTTATTTCTGCTCCTTCAAAAGCCTGTGATTTGTGTGGTTGTGGAGCTGGAAGCTATTATTTGGGAGTAATGCCACAGTTTCAAAAAAACTTTGTTGGTTTACGTTATCGCAGTGCTTCTTTTGATTCTCATTTAGGGGGAACAGGCAATTATTCATCACTCTTCGAAACACAAGAGCGTTTTTATACTGCCGAAGTATGGGCAAGGTTTTATCCAACACCAAAGTTACAACTACTTGCTTTTTTGCCTTATCAATGGAATTTTCAAGATGAAAACAATAAAACAAAGTCGCTTAGTGGAATGGCTGATGCCTCTGTTATTGCACAATATGAAATTTTGAACACGACAAATGACACTATTTCACAAACCTTTGAACATAATTTTTTCGTAGGAGGTGGCGTAAAGTTACCAACAGGAAAATCTAATTTTGATGAGGAAGATGTTTTGCAAGTAGCGAATCCAAACTTTCAACTCGGTACAGGAAGCACAGATTTTTTACTTACTTCTCAATATACAATTCGCTACAAAAAATTAGGTCTGACGGCTGACTTTTCTTATAAAATCAATACAGAAAACAGTACAGATTATCGTTTTGGAAATCGTGTAAGTAGTAATGCAACTCTTTTTTATGTCAAGCAAATAGGAAGATTTGGTTTTATGCCGACAGTAGGAACATATTATGAAAATAGTCAAAAAGACAAGCGAAAAGAAAAAACTGTTTTTGATACAGGTGGAAATCTTTTTAATGCTGTTTTGGGAACACAAATTTATACAGGGCGTTTTATGTTTGGTGTGAGTTATCATACTCCATTAAGCCAAAATCTAGCGAATCAGAAAATTAAGGCAAATGATAGATTGATGATTCAGACGGCATTTTTGTTTTAGGAATTTGTAAATTACAATGATATAAATTCTGTTAACTAAAGTCCAAAAAAAAATGAAGTTTTTATTTCTAATTTTCTTTGTTTGTATCTGTTTACAATCAAAGGCACAAAGTTTTATGATTCCTATTTCAGATAGTTTAGTACATAAGATAAGTGTTTCAAATACTGAAAATTATGAAGAGAATGAAAAATTGCTATCACTTTTATCAAGTGAAATTAGTGAATACTCTAAAAAAGAAAATGATATAGGTGGAGGAAATGTCTTGTATATTATTTACGATAATTTAGATACAGATGAAGATATTGAACTAATTGCTTTTACAGGCACTGCTTGGGAGTCTGACTTTTTTGTTTTTGATAGAATTGATAATCAATGGTTCATGATTCATAAAGGAACTAACAATCTGGCAAATGGGCAAGACACACATTATGGAGTTAGTCCTACGAAAAATATTCCTCTAGTTTGGATGAAATACCACGATGGTGGAGGAACAGGTTTAAAAATTAATAGATATTTTTTCTACAAACTTCTAGGTAATAACTTCAAAAAAGTCTTAGAGTTGGCTGGAAAACATTCGTTAAGTTCAGGAAGTATGCTTTACCTAAACTTAGATTTGAATACAGAATTTTACACGTATTCTTCTGGTAAAATTGAAGCTATAATTACAAGTAAGTTTTACATACCGTATCGTAAATATAGGGGTGCAAAATTAGAGTACATTACATTATATGAAACTAACATGGCAATTAGTTTTGAGTGGAATAAAGAGAAAGAAGCATATTTTCCTGTTTTTTCTAAAGACAGCAACTTGAGTAAAAAACAACAAAAATTTTTGCTTTTGCAAGAAGAAAATCAAAATTTGTTTTACCAACTATTTAAAGCAAAAGTACAGGAAACGAGGAAAAAATTATCAAAAGAAAAAATAAAGATTTTAGACGAATGGATAGAAATAGTAAAGAAAAAGTAGTACATCAGAAAAACGATTTTTTGATTCAAACGGCTTTTTGTTTTAAAAAATTAGTTGTTGTTGAGGATACCAAACAACGGCAAATGAAAACATCAGACAACAGCAAGGATAACAGGCAGCGATAAGAAAAATAAGTTACTTTCTAAGAAAAAATGTATTTTGAAGATAGATTATCTACTCTCAAAATAATTCAAGCCATGAAAAAAATACTTTCTGTTCTTACATTTATCTCTTTATTTTGCTTTACATCTTGCTTAGATTCTGAAAATACACAAGACAATAGAATAGCAAATATGTCAGCTGAAGAGTTAGCATATAATTTTCCACATCTATTTGATGCGCCTCCTCCACAAGAGTTTGTCATTGATACAGAAAAAGATACCGTCATTTTTGGAAAGTCTGGAACGCTATTCGCCATTGAAGCAGGAACATTTACAGATGAAAGTGGAAATCCTTTAAATGGAAATCTTACACTTAATCTAAAAGAAGCCTTATCACTTTCAGAAATGTTAGAACACAAACTGACCACACAAACCACAGATGGACAGATTTTGCAAAGTGGTGGAATGTTTGAACTTACAGCCAAATCAGACAAAAAAGGAAAGATAAATATCTCAAAACCAATCTATGCAGAGATTCCAACACAACAAAAAATTGGTAATATGTCAGTTTATGAAGGAATACAAGTAAGTGAAAATGCGCCTGTTCAATGGAAAAAAGAGAAGGAATTAGAAAACTGGCTCACAGAAATTCCATTGGAAAGACTTGATTTTTTTCCTAAGAATGAAGGAAGTTTTGAGAAAGATGGAAAGCGAACTATCATCATTCCTGCTGATAAAATCAGAACGTTAGAAACCTATCATTTAGGGGACAGTATTCGTGTTATTGATATAAATGAAGAAAATTCTAGTAGCTTTCTAGAACAGAATAAAAAGAATTTTAATCAAAAAAATCAATCAGAAAGTATATTTCGTTTTGTACAAGAAGACGCTGAAGAAAGAGGCAAACCAACGATATGTGGCATCTCAAAATATATTTTAAAAGGACTTTCAGACAGGAAATTTCAAGGAACATTTATTTCTACATACGAATTCGAAAAACGTGTTAAAGCTATGAACGAATGTTGTGGAAATGATTTGATAGCCATTTATCTTAAAAATCTAGATGAAAACTTATGGGAAGCAGACCAAAAAGCAGCCGAATATCTTACCAAAAATAAAAAATGTAGAGCTTATATTTTTGAAGAGTTTGCAGCCGAAGGAGCAACGAAAGTAAAACCAAAAGGAAAGGTAAACCGAGCATTGAAAAAATATATTGATAAACTTTTTAAAGAAAAAGAAAAAGCGTGGGCAAAATTTGAGAAAGAATATCAAACTTGGGATGTAAGAAGAGAAGAGTTACAAAAAGAAGTAACGGATAAATACGAAACAGAGCGAAAGTTTAGTGAGCGTGTATCGTATGCTTTTAGTTTGAATAGATTGGGCTGGACAAATATAGATAAGCTCATAAATTATGAAAACAGAGTAGATGTTTCTGTTGAATTGAAAGTGAAAAAATTAAAAGTCAAAGAAGCTGCAAGAGCTTTCTTAATTTTCCCAAAAGACAAGGTAATTCTACATTTGAGTAGAAACGAAAAAGGAATATTTTATATTTGGCAAGGAAACCAAAATAACAAATCTGCTTATCTTCCAAAAGATGAAACGGTTGTATTAAAAGTTATTAGCGAAAAAGAGAATAATCTTTATACAGGAGAAATAAAAGCCACAATAAAAAGCAAAATAAAAAAGGTAATTTCTCTTGACAAAACAACAGATGAAAATATTGCTATCTATTTTAAGCAATTTGAAAATGAAATAAATACAGCTTTTAATGAATCAGATCAATTTAACCTTCCTGTTATACAAAATATACCACCACCCCTAGTAAATGGTAATGTTCATGTTATTAGAGAAGACAATTCTGCTAAAAAATTTGAACAGGCTTTATCAAAACACTATGAAAGCCGTCCAGTTTTAGATGATTATGCAGAATGTTGTTATGAAATGGATTTAGTAAAAGGAAAACAGCTTTTTGAAAATGAATGTAAACAATGTCATGGGTTTTATCAAAGAATAGTAGGTCCTGCACTTCTTCCAGCCATTAAAACTCAACCTTTAAAATCACTAATTAATTTTACAAAATATCCCGAAATGACAATCATGGGTAGTGATAGAGGAAATAGATATTATAACATGTATTCTGAATATGGACAAATGATGCCAAATCATGACCACCTCAGCGATGGCGATATTCGTTCCATTTTATATTATGTAGAAAAAGAAGCTACGCAAAATCCTTATTCAGAATTAAGAAAAAAATAAAAACTAAATCTATTCACAGTTTTTTTAATCAATATGCCGAATACTTTAGTTTTTGGAAAATCAAACTCAAAAAAAATATAGCAATGAACGATTCAAAAAACAACGATGAGGAATTTGAAAAAGAATTGATAAGAAGAGACCAACGCAATACATTTTATGTAAAACTAATCCTTTTCGGAATTAGTGGTGGTTTTGTGATGGGAATTATTCTTTTCATCTTGATTATGATTACTTCTACATAAACAAAACAGCAATAGAAGAACATATTTTATTTGGTAAGATGAATCAAGTAAGGAACAGCTTCGATGAGTGAAGTTGTTTCGAAGTCAATCAGAGCTTTGTTTTTTACACGCTCAAAGCTATTTTTTTCATTGATAAAACATGTTTTCATTCCTGCATTTCTACCAAATTGCATATCAGAAATACTATCTCCAACAATAACAGAACGCTTAAAACTGATAGTACAAAAATCTTCTTTGGCATCAATCGCCATTCCGATAGCAGGTTTTCGACGTGGAGAATTGGTTTTTGCAAGGTCAGAACAAAAATAAATGCTCTGGATTTGTGGCAATTTTTCTAACAAATGATTATGAATAACTTC
Organism: Bernardetia sp. ABR2-2B; assembly: GCF_037126435.1. Taxonomy (GTDB): domain Bacteria; phylum Bacteroidota; class Bacteroidia; order Cytophagales; family Bernardetiaceae; genus Bernardetia. Next base: position 3,218,505 of record NZ_CP147020.1, read on the forward strand.
TAAGTCTTTTTCACTCATTAGTTGCTTTCCAATTCCTTGTTGGTTGGTAACTACTACAATGGTTTCGAAATGTTCGCTCAGAATTTCTAAGGCTTCTTTTGAATGTTCTAAAATATCAAATTCTTCTAAGCTTTTGACATAATCATCTTCTAGCTTACGATTCAATACTCCATCTCTATCCAAAAAAAGTGTCCAGTTATTCGCTCTTGGCTTATTATTATCATTCATCTGATTGATTGTATTTATTAAAGATAAGATTAAAAAATGCAGACAACTAAAATTGCTAAAAAAACCTTTAAAAATCTAATTCTGAGCTTGAAATCTGAAATAATTTTTAATGAAAGAGTTCAAAAAACACCCCCTGTATGAATCAAAACAATAGTTTGCCCTTCCTCAAAGAAGTCTGTTTTAGCTAATTCATAGACAGCAAAAAATGCTTTCCCTGTATAAATAGGTTCTAGTTCAAAGTCATTTTTTTGATTAAAATCTGTGATGAAATTCATCAATCGCTCTGATTTTTTGGCGTAACCACCTTCATGAAAGTTGGTTTCAAGAATAAGATTTTTCAAGGTGTGCTTTGTTTTTTCTTCATTATTTTTATAAAAATCATTTAGTAGCTGTTCTATATCACCTTTTAAAAAACTACCTCCTTTTAGCGCAGAAACAGCTAAAACTTTAGTTTTATTCTTATTTTCAATTTCTTGTATTCCATTCAAAATTCCTGCTGCCGTACTACCTGTTCCGATAGCTAGGGCAAAATAATCTATATTTTTATCTAATACATCTTCTTTTTGCTGTTGTTGGTGTTTTAGCGAAGCGACACCAAAAACATTTTTGACTAAATCATAAGCAATTTTAGGAATATGACTTGTTCCCTTTAAAGCAAGTGCATTCGAACCTCCTTCTGGAATCAAATAAAAATCTCCGAATCGTTGTTTTAATTTTTCTATGAATGAAGGACTATTTTTTTCTCTATATTCACTTCTTGAAATATAATGAAGTTGCATATTTTGTTCTTTACAAAAAGCCAAAACAGGATTCAAAGTTTGATATTCTTCTCCTCTAATGATGGCTATACTTTCCATTCCCAACTGTTTAGCCGCAAAGGCAGTAGCTCTCAAATGATTGGAATATGCACCACCAAAAGTGAGTATTTTAGTTTTGTTTTGGTTTTTAGCCTCTACTAAATTGTAATATAATTTGTATAATTTATTTCCTCCAATATGCTGATGTTGAGCATCTAATCGAAGCACTTTTATAGTAAGCTTTTTATCATCAAAAATTTTATCCTTCCACTCAGAAATAAAAATAGGAGAAAGAAAATGAGAAAATAAAGAAGGAAATAAGTCAGTATTCAAAATACAAAATTGGTTAGAATTGAAAATTTATAAAACTAGCTTGAGCAAAATTAAATCAAAAATACAGGTAAAGTCATCTTTTTTATCTATTTTTAATTGTAAAGCAAAATATATTATATCTTCAAAAATACAAGATGTCAAAATCAGTTTAATTTTATGATAAAAGTAATCTATCAAGGTAGTTTGCGTACGGAAGCTACGCATATCAATTCTCAAAAAACACTTATTACAGATGCTCCAAAAGATAACCATGGAAAAGGAGAGGCATTTTCTCCTACCGATTTGGTGTGTAGTTCGTTGGCTTCATGTCAGATGACAATGATGGGGATTTTGGCAGAAAGAGAAGGAATAAATTTGGAAGGGTTAGAAGCTTATGTAGAAAAAATAATGACAGATAATCCTCGCAGAATTGGACGTATCAAGATTACTTATACGTGTCCAGAAACACTTTTTTTGACTGTCAAAGAACATGAAAAACTACATCGTGCAGCAATGACTTGTCCCGTAGGACTTAGTTTGCATAGTGATATTGTGCAAGAGGTAGAGTGGGAAAGTTTACATCTAAAAACATAAATGTATAGACTAATTCATTTTTTTATTTTACTAGTATTCGGAATTTGCTTTTTTTCATTTGAAATACAAGCCCAATCTGATGTGCCTAATAATGAACGTAATCAAAAAAAGTTGGATAGCCTTTGGCAAATTTATAATTCTGCTGAAAAATTAGAGCTAGAAGATACTACTAAAATAAACACAATTTTAAAAATTTCAGATATATACATAAAAAATAAAAATGATTCTAGTAGAAATTTGGCAGAGTTAGCCATTCAAAAATCAGAAGAGGATTTATATCTGAAAGGAAGAGCTAGAGGGTTGCGATTGGTTGGTTTTTATCACCAGCACAAAAATAATTATGACTCTGCAATTCACTTTTTTAAAATTTCTGCTGACACATATCAAGAATTAGGAGATTCTGTGGAATATTCCTTTGTACTTAATAACCTAGGAGGAATGTATTATGTACAAGGAAATTATCAACGTGCTTTAGAAAATCTACTGATTGCAATAGGTATTCAACAGCGTTATGACAAAAAACTACAAGTAGCTCGTGCGCTAAATAATATGGCTTTGATTTATAAGAAAAATAATAAATACGAAAAAGCAATTCAGATGCACAAACAGGCTATCCAAATGAAAAAAAAATTAAATGATAGTACAGGAATAGTAGCTGGTTATTTGAATATTGGAAGTGTCTATTTCGAATTGAAAGATTACAAAGAAGCAAGTATCTATTTCGAAAAAGGACTTCCTCTAACCATTCAACTAAAGGATAACATGCTTCTTTGTCAATATTATATAAGTTTAGGAATGAGTTTGGTAAAAACAGATTCTTTACAGACAAATAAAACTAAAATTATATTTTATTTTGATAAGGCTGAACAAATAGCTCAAAAACTACAAGATAGACACCTTTGGTTCTATATTTATTTTGGAAAAGCAGAGTATTATTATCAATATCAAGACTATAAAAAAGCAGAGTTTTTTACAAAAAAGGCTTTAGACTTAGCTTATAGCACAGGGTTGAGAAACAAAATAAGTAATATCTATAGGCTTTTAGCAAACATTTATCAACAAAAATCTGAGTTTGAATTAGCTGCAAACTATTTTGAAAAATATGCCAACTTAGATGACTCATTAAAAAATGAACAAAGTGTAAATGAAACCAAACGTTTACAAGCTGTTTTTGAGAGTGAAAGACAAGAACAAATCATTACGACATTGAGAGAACAAAAAAAACTGCAAGAGTCTGAAATCGAACGTCAAGAAATTTGGAATTATTCCCTCGCTACTGGAGCAATTCTCTTACTTGTCATTGCTATTTTGGTCTTTATGCAAAAAAGAGAAAGAGATAAACAAAATAAAGAAATACTAGAAAAGAGTACAGAAATCAGTCAGCAAAAAGAAGAAATTACACAGCAAAATAACCAGCTAAAAGAAACATTTTCACGCCTTTCCATTTTATCTGAAATTGGACGAAAAATAACAGCTACAATGGATGAAGATGCGCTTATTTATATTATAAAAGAAAGTATTGAGCCTATTATGCCTGTCGATGGTTTCGGAATTGGTATTTATAACCCTCGTTCACAAGCCATTGAATATAATAATTTTATAGAAAAAAATGAAACTTTGCCTTTTCATATGGAATCTGCGACAGAGGATACCAAAAGCCTTTCAGTACAATCTTTTTTAGAAGATAAAGAGTATTTTATTGTTGATGTAAAGAAAGAGTATTTTCAAAAAAATAAAAAACATATTAGCCCTATTATTGGAGAAATTCCCCAAACAGCATTTCTTATTCCTCTTCGTATTCGTGAGCGTCCGATTGGTGTAATGACGATTCAAAGCTTTGAAAAAAATCCTTATACAGAAGATAATTTAGCACTTTTACGCAACCTTTCTACTTATGTTTCGATTGCTGTCGCCAATGCAAATGCTTATAAACTGATTAGAGATAAGAATCAAAATATTTTGGATAGTATGCGTTATGCCAAAACGATACAGGGCGTACTGACCCCAACTGAAAAGTCAATTCTGAATCAATTTGTTGATTACTGTCTGATTTATAGTCCAAAAGATATTGTTAGTGGAGATTTTTATTGGCTCACAAAAATTAATGATTATACATTTATTGCTGTCGTAGATTGTACTGGACATGGAATACCAGGAGCTTTTATGTCTATGATTGGAAATATGCTCTTAGATGAACTGATTAATCAAGAAAAACATATGCAGCCTTCTAAAATATTGAGATTGATGCACGAGAGAGTTCGAAAACTGTTAAAACAAGATATAAAACCAAACTCAAGAAATAGCTCAAAAAGTAATAAAGATGGGATGGATATGATTTTGTGTAGAATTAAAAAACGAACTTCTGCACTTTATGAAGTAGCCTATTCAGGAGCAAAAAGACCTCTTTGGTATGCAGAACCTTCACATACAGAAATACAAGAAATTGGAGCAACCCGAAGTTCAATAGGAGGAAAGCAACGAGAAGAAAAGCGACTTTTTGAAGAGAATATTATTCAACTTCCTGCTGGTTCTTCTTTATATCTCACTACTGATGGGTTTGCAGACCAAAACTCGCCACAAGCAGAGCGTATTGGAAGTTATAATTTAAAGTTATTTCTCAATACAATATTAAATGAAAACATGCCAACACAACAAGATTTATTAATTGATTTTTTGGAAGCGCATCAAAAAGATGCCGAACAGCGTGATGACATTACATTTTGGGGAGTTAGGTTAGAATAGGCTTTATATCGTAGTTCAGACAGTCATCAAAAAACCAATAAAAAGAACCAACATTACAGCCGTAATTATCCAATAATAGATTCTATTTTTAATAAATATTCCCCCAAAGGCAAGTAAGGCAGCACCTCCTTTAATATAATTTTTGATATGAAATAATTCATTTTCTTGAAAAATAATAGCGTTCAGAATCATTGCCATAAAGAGCAAACCATATAAGAAAGAAATAAGAGGAGCTTGTTTTTTGAAGTAACACTCTAAATCAAAAATATCTGTTTCGTACCTTGTCTCATTGATTTTTGGAAATAAAAACACACAAACCAAATACAGAAGTAAGGGCAAAACAAGAGAGTAATAATAATAGAAAATATTGACTCCAATAAACTCATTGTTTGTCCACGTTCCCCACCAAATCAAGATAGAAACCAAAAAAGTAAGGAAAGACCAAATGATAGGTATAAAATCAAACTTAATTTGGGAACGATAACGCATAAAATTACCCCAACCCATAAAAAATTCAGCCACAATAAAGCCGAAAATAATAGCATTAAAGATGGCTAAATATTCTATTCTTGAAAATCCACTTATTTCGTTTGGTAGTGTGCTTTGTAGAAAAAACATAAAATCAGGATTTATATTTATAGAGCTTTCATAAATAGCCTTACTTTTGAGGTGTTTCCATTACTGTTTGGCATTCATCACAAGTGCGTAATTCTTCCGAATTATAGAAGGTTTGCATTACTTTTGGGAGCTGTGCTACAATATCAGTTAATTCAAAACGCTCTTCATACAGTTTGTTTCCACAGTTTTCGCAGTACCACATAAAGCCATCTTCTTCGCCTTCTCTTCTATAACGCTCAATGACAAGCCCAATCGAACCCTCCGTACGTTGTGGAGAGTGAGGGACTTTTGCAGGTAATAAAAACATTTCACCAGCACCAATAGGCACATCGACAAATTTTCCATCTTCAATAATCTTAACAGTAATGTTTCCCTCCAACTGATAAAAAAGCTCCTCGCTTTCGTTATAATGATAATCTTTTCTGCTATTTGGACCTCCCACTACCATTACAATATAATCTTCATTATCTAAATATACTTGCTGATTTCCGACAGGTGGTTTTAAAAGGTGGCGATTATCGTCTATCCACTTCTGTAAATTGAATGGTTTTTTCATAATTACTTTAAAATTTATTGTTTGAGTGATTTTTGCTTCTTTATGGTTTTTTTGCAAAAGTTGATTTTGGTCGTTGGTGGTAACGTAAGGTTAAAGTTTATTTGTTTTTCTGTTCCGTAGGAACTTTATATTGGTAGAAAAAATAAGAGCAAAAAATTGTATTCTGTTCCGTTAGGAACTACATATTGGTAGTTTCAAGATTTTCAATGTAAAATACAACCAATATACAACTCCTATGGAGTAAATGAATTTTAATTTCTCTATTTTTATCTACCAATATGGAACTCCTAAAGGAGTAAAAGGCAAAGCTCTCTCAATAGCCTTACGGCTATGGTGGAGACACCAACAAATAAGCATACAAACCTACTCTTAAAACAACTTCTTTATTTTTTTCTAAAGTACCAAATTTTTACTGTATTCTATAATTTCTGAATCTTTTCACAATTTATAACATTTTTTCAAAAAAATAATTTCGGATATTGCATAAGAAGTTTAAAAACTACAAAATTCGTAATTGCTCTCATTTCTCTTTTAATAAAATATATCATTATGCAACTCAGAAGATTATCTAGTCTTGCCTTCGTACTTTTATTTTTTACCTCTTTTTTCTTTTCCTTAGAAGGACATTCTCAAACACCTCTACCAGCACAAAAACAAAGTGAGCCTATCGTTCTCAAAAATGCAACACTTCATATTGGTGATGGAGAAACTGTCATTGAAAATGGTTCTGTTCGTTTTGAAAATGGAAAGATTACAGCTTTAGGAGCAGCTTCAGGTATTTCAGAAGAAGGTGCAAAAGTGGTAGATTTGACAGGAAAACATATTTACCCATCACTAATTTTGGCAAATACTACACTAGGACTTACAGAAATTGATGCCGTTCGTCCGTCAGTAGATATGGCAGAAGTAGGCGATATGAACCCAAATATCAGAGCTATTAGTGCTTATAATGCTGAATCTGAAGTTACGACTACGGTCAGAACAAATGGTGTTTTGATTGCTCAAGCTACTCCTCGTGGTTCTTTGGTGGCAGGTCTTTCATCGGTAGTAAACCTTGATGCGTGGAATTGGGAAGATGCGAGTCTGAAAATGGATGATGGTTTACATATTTATATGCCTCCTTATATGCAACAAGGTGGTTGGTGGGCTGCTCCTGCCGAACCTAAAAAGGCAAAAGAAGAAGAGCGAAATGCAGAAATAGAAAAAATAAAATCTCTTTTGAGCGAAGCAAAAGCTTATAATCAAATTGAAAATCCAACGATAAAAAATCTGAAACTAGCTTCTATAAAAGGACTTTTTGATGGAACAATGCACCTTTATCTACATGCAGATTGGGCAAAAGATATTATTGAAGGAGTAAGCTTTCTCAAAGAAATGGGAGTGCAAAAAGTTGTTGTTGTGGGTGGATATGACTCTTGGCAAGTAGCTGAATTTTTAAAGAAAAATCAAGTTCCTGTAATTGTAGGTCGCACCTTAGAACTTCCTCAACGTACAGATGATGATATTGATGCGACTTTCAAACTTCCTTATTTATTAGAAAAAGCTGGGGTAGAATATTGTTTGAATTACGCTGGAAGCATGGAAACAGCAGGAGGAAGAAATCTTCCTTTTTCAGCAGGAATGGCAGTAACTTTCGGACTTACAAAAGAACAAGCTCTAGCTGCCATCACAAGCAAGGTTGCCTTTATTTTAGGAATTGATAAACGTGTCGGAACATTAGAAACAGGAAAGGATGCAAGTATTGTAGTCTCAGAGGGTGATATTTTGGATATGACAACCAACAAAGTAATTCATGCTTTTATTGAAGGAAGAGAAATTGATTTGAACAATAAGCAAAAAGTCCTTTATAAGAAATACAAAACTCGTATTGAGAGTATGAATGAGTAATTTGCAAAAAAATAAATTAAAAGGAAGAAGTTGAAGATTCAATTTCTTCCTTTTTTTTATTTGCAATTATTTGATAACCAGTAGTTGTAAATTCGTAATTATCCCTGATAAGACATGAAATAGTAATTCTAAAACTTAAAATAATCTTTACATTCTACCAACTCGCTCCAACGTGTATAATTCAGTTTTGCATAATCTAAAAAATTAAGACCATAATCTCCTAACGAAAAACCATCATTTACTTCTAAAAGTAATGTTTTGCCTTTCTCAGTTACACAAAAATCAATGCCATATGCTAAAGGACTAGAAGTAAAATCTTTAATACACTTTTCAATGATTTTATAATCTGGATTGATATTATAGTTGCCTCTGTATCTTCGTATATCCAAAATTTCTCCATATCTGACAAAAACTCTGAACTCTGCAATAGGGTTAATAAGCTCTGAACACCAAACTTCATAATTTTGTCCTTGAATGCCTTTTCCTATCAAATCCTTTGAAGAATTGATAACCAAACCTGTAAAGAATTTTTGTTTTATTTCATCTTTTGGCTTTATAAAAACATTTGGAAGTGTTCGGCTAATTTCATCAATGGTAGAAGTCCATATTTCTCTGCCTAAATAGCTTCTAATCTCTATCGGATAATCCAAGCCTGATTCTAAGTTGTAACTATAACCCAAATATTCTAATCTGCTTTTTACAAAACCTATTCCACCAACAGCAATATTTTCTTTGTTGTCTAAATCAGTTATTGTATTATTTGTTAGGTTTCTCATATCAGCAATACTATTTACAAGAATATTCTTAGCTCCCATAAATTCAAAGCCTTTCATAGCTGTAAAAGCTCCAAGTTGAGGACGGTTAGAAATAGCAGTCGGATTCAGGACATAAACATCAATCATTTTTAGTGTAAATTTTAATCAAACATTTTTTAATAGTAAATTTGGGCATAAATTCATTACTACTACAAAGTCATTTTTGTAAAAGTTCTGAAACAAACAATTTTTACTAAAATCATTTATCATAATGAAAAAGAATAATTTAATTCATTTACTATTTTCATTCATTTTAATTTCAACACTTATGAGCAGCAAATGTAGCCCAGATAAAGACCAAGTAGTAACGCTATCCACAAAATTTGGAGACATGAAAATTGTTCTTTTTGATGATACACCTCTTCACAAAGAAAACTTTATCAAATTAGTAGAAGACGGAACGTATGACGGAACAATTTTTCATAGAGTAATAAAAGGGTTTATGATTCAAGGTGGCGACCCGTTTAGTAAAGATATTTCGAAAGACCCTAGAGAATATGGAACTGGAGGACCTGGCTATACAATTCCTGCCGAAATCAAAGATAATCATGTACATCGTAAAGGTGCAGTTGCAGCAGCAAGAATGGGAGATAATGTAAATCCAAAAAGAGAATCTAGTGGTTCGCAGTTTTATATCGTAGAAAAAGATAACGGCGCAAATCATCTTGACGGACAATATACTGTCTTTGGTCAAGTGATTGACGGATTAGACGTAATTGATAGTGTAGCACAACAAAAAACGCAATATCCTGACCGTCCAGTAGAAAAAATCGTAGTAAATTTTAAAGTAGAACAAATTTCTAAGGAAAAAATTACGGAAGAATACGGCTATAAATATCCTGAAACAAAAGAGGAAAAATAGTCATTCTTAGTAGTAAAAGGTAAAATGATTAATGAAGAAATTCAACCATTCTTTGTTAATCATTTTTTTTGTGAAAATGAATATTAATATAAGACAGAATCCAAAATCTGTTGCAAGTTTTCCTTTGGTTCTATTTTTATCCACTCACAAAATTCTTTCAAAAAATCTTTTTGTGTTCCTCCATTTTCTCTAAAGTGCTTTACTGAAAAAGAATTATATTTACTTCCTGCTGATTTAGAAATCTTATTTTTATCTTTATCTGTTAGTAAATCGTGATGTAAAAAAGTAGTTTCTAAAAAAGAATTTTTGTCTAAAATTTCTGCTAAAAAAAGCTGTGCAGCTGTTGAATGTATCAAATCTTTTCCTCTGACGACAAAATTAATATTCATTCTAACATCATCTATCAAAGAAGCGAGTTGATAGGCTGGTAGTTTTTTGTCTTTTTGAGCTTTTTTCTGAACAATAAAAAAAGGTAGTGTAGTTGATATATTAATCTCTAAATTATCTCTATTACAATCATTTATTTGTATAGTTTTTTTATCAAAATAATCTGTATTTATTCGGAGAGCAGACTTTTTCTGACTTTTTAAGTCCAAATTTGACTTATTCAAGCAAAAACCATCATAATTAGCAGATAAAATTTGATTTTCAAAGTTTCTAGTTTTAACTTTTGAACGAGAGCAAAAACACTCAAAAACAGCCTTTTTATCTTTAAGATTTTCAATTTCTTTTAGATAAATATCTAAAAAGTGATGTTGTGAGTAACTTTTTTCAAAGTCATTGGGGTTCTTTGCTCCTTTATCCCAATCTATTCCTAAAAAATCAAGTGTTGTGAAAATATCTTTTACATACTCTGGTCGTTTTCTAGCTTTATCAATATCATCGATGCGTAAAGTAAGCGTTCCTCCTGTTTTTCTTACCAAAATCCACGTCAAAAGGAAAGAAAAAGCATTACCTTTGTGTAAAAAACCAGAAGGAGTGGGCGCAATTCTTGAATGAATCGGATGTTGAATAGAATTTAAGACTGATTTGATTTTTGAATGGTTCATACTAGTTTGTGCGTTCAGTTTAGCTTCGCTGAGGACTTCGTCGTTCTTAGAACTGAATGAAACGCTTCCTCAGAAGCGTGTTTCTTTTTTGTTAATCACGCTTTTGAGAAAGCGTAAGTTCGTTTCTGAGGAAACGAATACACTATGCAAATTTATGATAAAAATATTAGCTATTGAGTCAAGTTGTGATGAAACTTCGGCTTCTGTAATTATAGATGGAAAGGTAAAAAGTAATTTGATTGCGACACAAGAAATTCATCGTTCTTATGGTGGTGTTGTGCCAGAACTTGCATCACGAGCGCATCAACAAAATATTGTTCCTGTTGTGATGGAAGCTTTAAAAAAAGCTCAAATTACGACAAAAGATTTAGATGCTATTGCTTTTACTCGTGGGCCTGGGCTTTTGGGTGCGTTAATCGTTGGGACAGCTTTTGCAAAATCGTTGGCGTTGAGTTTGGAAATTCCACTCATTGAAGTTAATCATATGCAGGCACACGTTTTGGCTCATTTTATTGATGAACCAACTCCTAAATTTCCGTTTTTGTGTTTGACAGTTTCAGGTGGACATACACAGGTTGTTTTGGTAAAAGATTATTTAGACATGGAAGTCATCGGAACGACACAAGATGATGCCGTTGGAGAAGCATTTGACAAAACAGCTAAAATGTTAGGTTTACCTTATCCGGGGGGAGTTGAGATTGATAAATTAGCCCAAAAAGGAATCGTTCAAGACTATGGATTGCCAAAAGTAGATTTGCCGAATCTTGATTTTTCATTTTCTGGACTCAAAACAGCCATTCTTTATTTTATCAGAAAGCAGGAGCAGAAAAACCCAAATTTTATCAAAGAAAACATCAATGATATTTGTGCAACAATTCAACACACACTGATCGAAACGCTTTTGAGAAAAATTATTCAAGCTGCCGAGCAAAAAGGAATAAATCAAATTGCAATTGCTGGAGGAGTTTCTGCCAATTCAGAACTTAGAAAAAGAATGACAGAGTTAGGACAAGAAAAAGAGTGGGATATTTTTATTCCTAAAATGGAATATTGCACTGATAATGCTGCCATGATTGCGATGGCTGCTCACTATAAATTTTTGAAAAAAGAGTTTAGTAGTCAAACAGTTGCACCACTTTCAAGAATGAGTTTTTAGAAAAAGGCGTTATATCCAATTAAAAGTAACTTTGAAAACCCTAAGAATCTTTAAGAATCTTAGGGTTTGAGCATAAAGTACAGTTTCTTAAACTACAAAAAGCATAACGACAGCCATCGCTACCATTGACAAATCTTCAATAATCGTAACGGTACTCATCGGCAGATTGAAAACATCTCCCAAACAAGCACATTTAATTTTCTTTTGGTCTAGGTTACTTTTTATCACTCCAATACTACTAATTCCCAAAATGATAATCGTAATTAGATTGACATAAAAAGGAAACATATTGATAAGATAAGCAATACCTAAAGCAAGTTCTACAAATGGATAAATCAATCCCCATCCTTTCCATTTTGCTGCTACAATATCATACATTTGATAAGAATTGGCAAAACCTTCCAAATTCAATAGCTTGAAAAAGGCAAAGACAATAAAAAATCCAGCCATAAAATGACGCATCAAAAGCATTCCAGAAAAATCAGCAAACGGATATTGAACCAAAATACTCACTCCTAAAATAAAACCCACAATCAGAAAGAGAGGTTTGTAAGTAGAAAATGATTTTGTTGGTAAATTTATCTCTTCATTTTTCGAAACTGCATTCGAATTAGCCTTTACTTCTTCAAAAGTTATCTTATCAGTCTTATTTTTTTCTGTAATGATATAATTTCCTATTTCAGATAGCTTTTCTTGTAATACAGAAGTCGGAATATTCTCTTCAAAATAAAGTTTTCCATCAGAATTTTCTACACTTACTTCTGCCTTTTCTATTTGTGGGAATGTTTCTAAAGTTTTTTTTACTTTGGCTTCACAGCCTTTACAAGTCATTCCTTGAATGTTGTATTCTTTTTTATTTATTTGAGTTTGTTCTAGTGTTTTCATAGTGGTTATTATGTTTATCATTTTTAAACCCTAAGGGTCTTCAGCGACTCTTAGGGTTTGGGAATAAAAATTAAGCTGCCATTTTGTGACATTCTTCGGCGCATTTACGACAAGATTCTGCACATTTTTTACAATGGTCGTGGTCGTGTTGTTCACACTCTTTGGCACACCATTCACAAATTTCTGCACAAATTTTACAGTATTCTTTTGCCCACTTGCTATCATTTGCCATCGCTTTTATACACACTAAACACGAATCAACACATTCGATACAACAACGAGGGCAGTCGTTCATACTTTCTTTTGTTGCCATTTGATACAAACAGCTTTGACAGTCGATAAGACATTGTTGGCAGGCTTCAATACATGATTGATATTTTGAATTACTCATAATTTTTAGGGTTTTGAGTTAAAAAAAATTAGATTAAAAAATAATTATTCTACTACATTAAGCAACTTTTTCATTTCTGCAATTTCTCTTTCTTGTGCTTTGATAATTTCTATTGAAAGCTCCTTTACTTCTGCATTTTTGAAGTCGGTATTTTCACTAACCAAAATAGCCGAAGAGTGGTGAGGAATCATGGCTTTCATGTATTGTTCATCGTCAATAAAGGTTTGAGTTCTCAAAAAAAGCAAAGCCGAAATGAAAATAGAAACACTCAAAAAGACAATTCCAACATTTAGTTTTTTGTCTTTATACATATCACTCATAAAAAATAATTTCAAAACTGCCATAGGCGAAACCATCAATAAAGTCATATACAAACGAGTATTGCTCAAATAAATATGGTTGAGTTCTGCCACATTCAAAAACATTACGCCATACATAATGACAAATGAAATGGTCAGCATCAAAGCAAATTTGATATAGGGTTTATAAGAATGATTTTGCATAAAAAAAAGAAGTTTAAAAAATAGAATAATAGGTTTCTATCTTCATAAACGGCACGAAAGGCGTTCTGTTTTCATAATTTTGAGAACTTTTCTAAAATAGAATACACAATCTCCTAAGTCTAAACTCTAGTTTATGTATTCTATACTCAATAGAAATTGGTTTTGGAAAATTGGACGTAAAAATTGGCAACTAGGAGTGTTTCCAGTTCATCTATATAATCGTCGATATGTTGAAAAAATGCAAGGACGTTTGTCCTAAACTTCTCAAAGGTCTCATAGTAATTGTAATCAATAACTTTTTTTCTCATAAATTTAGCTTCGCTGATTTAACAATTCCAAAGCCTTTCAATCAAGTTTAGATTAGGTGAATAAGTAGGTAAATAGATGAGTTCTATTTTAGAGCCATATGTCCAATCCTGAACGAGATAGGATAGTGTCATTATGTCTTAGCTTATACCTCTCAGTTGGAGAAAGACCTTTTAGTAGAAGAAAATATTGATAAATTCAAATCTAATATTGCCCGATATTCATTAATCTATTGTTCAAGTGAAATGCGTTCAAATTATTACAATTTATATATCCACCAAATCAGAAGAGATTAACTTTCATACAAGCAGATATTATTTTGAAACCAATTTTAATCACTCAAAGACTCCCAACTCTCTTCTTCATTTAGCATTTGACTAAGCCAATCTTTAACGGTTACGCCACCTATTTCAAAATCAAACCGTCTAAGAAGGAAAGTATGGTCGTTGCCGTCTGCTATTAGACTTCCAAATCGGTTGGGGAAAGCTGTGTTGAGTTCAGAAGTTGCTTCTAAAAGTTGTGTTTCAAAAGCTGCTGCTCCTCCTGTTGTAATGGCAGCAAAAGTAGAATCTCGTTTCGAACTAATGTATGCCAAGCGAATATTAGGGTCTTGATTGAGTTGGTATTTGTGGTAATCTGTCAAGTTTCCATCTGTTCCTATACACTCTGTACAACTTGCAGGAAAAAAAGCACTAGCATTCCAGTATTCAATCAAAGTTTCCATTCCTCCAGTATCTAAAATTCCCAGTCCAGAATCATTTATGATTTCAATTTTTGTATTAGGATAAAGTTTTCGTACTAAAGGCAAAGCAGCATGAACAGCAAAACCTCCTGCACTATTTCCTGCCAATACAATTTTATTTGGCGAAGGATATTTCTTAAAAATCACATCAAATGAAGCCGATAAATTCTGAATACCTTTAAAAAATCTATCATTTACACCATCTCCATCACTATCTACTTCATTATCGCCCATCATAGAAGAGCCATCACAATACGGTACATAACCCACATTGTAGTTTGCAGTAGGATTTTGAGAGTCAGAAGGGCTTAGTATTCCAAATGGAATAAGTGGTATAGGAGTTGGTATGGCTGCACAAGCTACTGGGCTACAAAATCCTCCTCCTTGCAAAAAAATCAATAGGTTATCACTACTTCCATCTCTTGTAAACATTGAAAACTCATTGCCTGTAAAACAGACAGGACCATCTACGCTACTAAAAGTATGTTCAGTAACTGCTCCAGTTGTTGTAGAAGATATTGGAGTGATAGTGCCTAAATACCTATCTATTCCTTGGTCGTAAAGCTCTTGAAAAGGGAGTGGCTCATTCGGCTCAGTATCAGATGAGTTTTTGTCTTTGTCTGAACAGCTCATTAGAAAAGCTAGTAGAATTACTGTAAGGATTGTAATAAAACCTATTTTTGGACGTGTCATAGTTTTTCATTTTTTGTAATGTCAAGAGTTTTTTCAATTAATTCAGAGTTCTGTATTCACTTGGACTGTATCCAGTTTTTGATTTGAATAGATTACTAAAGTGTTGTGGATACTCAAATCCTAGTCCATAACCAATTTCACTAATTGAATCAGAGGAACTCAAAAGTTTGTTTTTGGCTTTTTCTATGATGAATAAATGAATATGCTCTTGGGCTGTTTTTCCTGTTTCCTTTTTTAATAAATCACTTAGATAATTAGGTGAAAGGTTGAGCTTACTAGCACAGAATTTTACGTTTGGAATACTGATTTCATAATCATCTTTACCGTCGTAGTATTTTTTCAAAATACTTTCAAACTTTGAAATAACATCTACATTCAGATTAGAACGAGTATAAAACTGACGGTCATAAAACCTAGTACAGTAATCTAAAAGCAATTCTATATTTGAAATAATCAGATTTTGACTATGTCTATCCAAGTTTTGGCTGTATTCTGTGATTATTTTTTCTAAAAGTTCTTCAATGGTTTTCTTTTCATCTTCGGAAAGATGCAGAGCTTCATTGACATCATAATTGAAAAAGGAATATTCTTGAATTTTGGTTGCTAGATTTGATTTTCTGATTAAGTCTGGATGAAAAGCAAGTGTCCAACCTTCATTGGTTGTATTGTCTGTTGGCATTTCTCCTTCAAAAATAGTTACCTGTCCTGGAGAAGTAAAAACTAAAGTTCCTTCTTCATAATCATAAGAGTTTTTTCCGTAAAATAGATTGCCACAACCTAAATGTTTTAAAGTAATTTGGTACAGGTTATTAATTACTTTTAGCCCTGTAAAATTAACTACTGGTTTATAATCTTTAGTTTGTACTACTGAAACTAAAGGATGCTTCGGCTTCGGTAGTCCAACAGCTTCATGAGCTTGGCTGATTGAATTTATTTCATAGTGTTCCATATGTTTATTTTTTAGTGAGAAATAAGTTGAAGACTATACTACTAGACATTTTTACTAAATAGGTCAATCCCAAAACGCAGACCGTCTATTAAAAACTAAAGATTTGACTACAAACGGTCTGCTCTACGAAACTTACCTATATGAAAATAAAGAGTCAATCTTTTTTGTCTAGTAGTAGAGTTAAAGGCTTATTTCATTCTTTAAAGTATGATATTTACAGTCCTAGCATTTGTTTTTGTGTGGCAAAAAACTCTTCATCAGTCATTTTATCTCTTGCACCCAACAATTGCTCACAATCTGCACCAGCTCTATAACGTAGTTTGTCTGAATCATCTGTTGCAGCTTCGAAGATAGCTTCAGCGATTTGTTCTGGCTTTGTCATAGTTTCAGGATTCATTGATTGAGCCATAGCAGTCATAAAGTTGTTCACAAATTCATTGTATTCAGTAAGCTCTTGGTCGTGTTGCATATCCAATGACCTGCCTCCAAAATCAGTTGCTACGCCTCCCGGTTCAATCACTTTCACTTTTACACCAATTTGTGCCATTTCCCATCGTAACGATTCAGAAAATCCTTCAACAGCCCATTTTGTAGAATGATATAAGGGCATTAATGGAAAAGTCATTCTTCCACCCACAGAAGAAATATTGATAAACATTCCGTCTTTATTTTTTCTAAAATGAGGTAGTGCCTGTTGCGTTACATCAAAGAGTCCTTGTACGTTTACAGCAAATTGGCGCATAATGCTTTCACGTTTTGCAGATTCAAAAGTACCCATCAAACCATACCCAGCATTATTGAGTACCACATCAATTTTACCGAATTTCTCAATTCCTTCCTTAATGGCACTTTTTATTGTGTCTAACTCCAACACATCTAGCTTGGTAACAAATGTATTTTCTAACACATTAAGCTCAGATTCTTTTTCTGGTGAACGCATGGTGGCTATCACATTCCACCCTTTTTTTTGAAATAATTTGGCAGTAGCTCTTCCGATTCCAGAGCTTGTTCCTGTAATTAAAATTGTCTTATTCATAGTTTTTTAGTTTAAAAGTGATTCTAAATAATTTTTGACTGAGAGAAAAGAAATAGACTCAAGAATTAATAATCCTAGAAGATAAATAGCTACACTAAATGATACACCTTTCCAAAAGGGTGGATGGATGAAAAATATCAAAGCTAAGACTAAAAGGATAAGAACAATAGATAAAGTAATAATGATTTTAGGTACACTTTTATTTACCTGCTGCATTCTGTCAATCTCCTGTTGTTCAAATTCTTTTTTGTTTGTTTGATACGTTTCTATTTTGGTTTTCAAGAGTTTATTCTGATTCAGAGTAAACCCCACTCCACTAGCAATAAGTAGAATACTTATTACAAAAAAACCATTTCTTAAACCCAAAGTAATAGGATTTAGCTGACTAAAATGTAGAACAATAGCTGCTACTAGAAGCAATATTCCAAAAATGACAAACTGCATTCCTGTTGCTTTCTGAGCATCAATATAAGTTTCAAAGTGCTTTAGAATTTCCATATTTTAATAAGATTATGTACATTTATGATACCTGCAATTCCTTAAACAGTGCTTCCACCGTTATTTTCCCTAGCTCATCACAAGCCTTGGGGCTATCTCCCGAAATAAGTTTTCTATCAATATGAGTAGCACCAGTTATTTTATCATTTGTTATCGTAATACCTTCTTTTGCAAGTTCCTCACATTGAAACCATGGAAGTTGCCCAGGCAAGTAACCTAATGATGGCGATTGCTTGTCAAATTTATCTGGGAATGCCACCATTTTGTAGCCGTTGTAAGGGTTAGTTTCATTCTTGTTTTCTTTTGCCAACATAGCAGCAGGTCCATGACATACAGCGACAAGATAATGACCAGAAGTTTCTATCCAGCGAAGGAGTTTGCCTACATTTTTATCTTCAGGCAACCCAATCATGGAGCCGTGTCCACCTGGAAGAAAAGCAGCGATATAATCTGACTCTTGATTCAACTTGTTGGTATCTACAAGATTTTTGAGCGAAAGTGGCTTGTCAAACTTAGACTGATTTTCTTTCCTGAATTTCAGTACTGCCGTATCATTAACAGGTACAGACCACTCTTCAAGTATAGCAGCTTTACCTGTTGGAGTAATAACATCAAAGTCAAACCCTCCATTAACAAGATGCATCAACGGTACCATGGTTTCTTGTACATTATTTCCTGTAGAAAAATGTTTGCCATTGGTCATTTCAAAATAGCGTTCTTCGGTACACAGCACCATTATCTTTTTATTCCCTGTATATTTTTTACTGGCAAAATCAGTCGCTTTGTAACCACTTACTTTATCTACGCCAAACCTTCTTCCTATTGGGGAGGGGATGTAACCTGAGCCATTCTTTTCTTTTGTGGGAGCAAGTCCAAAAATTTTTTTAATCATTGTATTATTTTTTTGTAATTGATTAATACAAAGTTATTTAAAGCAACAATGAGTAACTTAAAGATTTCAATGAAAGGCTAAATGAAATTACAGATAGGGCGAAAAAATTGGTAGGATTAGCTAGAAATTTTTGTCAAAAAATTGAAAAGGTCTGAATACAAAAAAAAATCGTAGTAGGGTCTGGATAAAAGCTTAAAAGAAAATACAAGGCAAGTTTTGCAAATCAAAAAATAAAGTCTTACCTTTGCACTTCATTTTTTTTACACTATTAACTGATTTGGTATGAGAAATTACGAAGTAACATTTATTCTCACGCCCGTTGCGTCCGAAGATCAGTTGCAAGAAATTAGCGATAAGTTCTACAACTACTTGACGGAAAACGGTGCTAACATTTATAATCGTGAGAACTGGGGTTTGAAAAAACTCGCTTATCCGATGCAAAAGAAACATAGTGGACATTATCACTACTTTGAGTTTGAAGCTGAACCAAAACTTCTGAAAGGTTTGGAAACAGAATTTAAGCGTGAAGAACGTGTAATGCGCCATTTAGTGGTAGCTCTTGACAAGCATTCTATGCTTTTTAATGAGCGTCGTCGTAATGGAGAGTTTAATAAAAAGAAAGAAACTCCTAAAGAAGAAGAAAACGAAAAACCTAAAAGAAGATAAATAACAATTATCAATTACGGATTACAAATTACGGATGTAGTTTAATTTATAATTCATAGTTTGAAAATCAGTATTGATTTAATTTTTATTCCTTCGTTTAGAAAAACTTTTCTGAATTTTATTTATTTCTTTTATCAAAAAAACTATTCATAGATTATGCCTTTAATCAACGAACCAATCCACAGCTCAAGACAAGAGCGTCGCAAAAAATATTGTCGTTTCAAAAAATCAGGTATCAAGTATGTTGATTACAAAGATGCTGAGTTTTTGAAAAAATTCTTAAACGACCAAGGTAAAGTATTACCTCGTCGTATTACAGGTAACAGTCTCAAATTCCAACGTAAAGTAGCACAAGCTGTTAAACGTGCAAGACACTTAGGTCTATTGGCATTTGTTGATGACAACGGAAAATAAGCCTGCCTTCTTTCCTAATTTTATTTATTAAAACCTATAATTCAAAAATAGATTATGGATATTATCTTAAAACAAGGCGTTAAAGGCTTAGGAGATAGAAACGATATCGTATCAGTAAAACCTGGTTATGCTCGTAACTATCTTATTCCACAAGGACTTGCTATGGTAGCGTCAGAATCAAACCGTAAATCGGTAGCTGAAACTGAGCGCCAACAAGCTCGTAAGCTTGCCAAACATAAAGAAGATGCTCAAACATTGGGCGACCAGTTAGCAGCCTTGACTTTAGAAATTCGTACTAAAGCAGGTGAGTCTGGCAAAATCTTCGGTGCAGTTACTCCTATTCAGATTGCAGAAGTTCTTAAAGAAAAAGGATTCGAAGTGGATCGTAGAAATATCACGATGCCAAACGAACTTAAAATGCTTGGAGAATACACAATCTCTGTTTATCTTCACAAAGAAGTACAACCAGAAATTCAATTAAACGTAATCGAAGAGTAATCTATTCTCATTACTTTAATTAAAAGCAAAAATCCCTTTATTCTATTGAATGAAGGGATTTTTTTGTTTTAACTCGCTTTTTCATAAACAGCCTCTTTCCAATGTTCTAAAATAGGATTCATTTTCTTAAACCACAGACGAGGAATAAGAGCCATCAAAATCATAGTAGGATAACCAGAAGGAAGTTGTGGACTTTCATCAAAATGCCTCAAAACTTGATATTCTCTAGTAGCAAATGCGTGATGGTCAGAATGGCGTTGAAGTTGGAACAAGATAAAATTACTTACTTTATGACTACTGTTCCACGAATGAAATGGATTTACTCTTTCATAACGATTAGGAGTAATTTCTTTTCTGACAATTCCATAATGTTCTACATAATTAACAGCTTCTAAAAGTGAAAAACCAATAATAGCTTGGCAAATCAAGAAAATAGGAATCTCCCAAGCGAAGCTACCTTTATGAACTGAAAAGTAAAGTGTAGAAATAACTACTCCCAAAATAGGTAAAGCTGTGTACCAAATCATTGCATTCTCACTACTTTTCTTTGATATATTTTTTCTTTCTAGTCTTTTGTTTTCTAGTTTCCAAGCATGTTTGTAGCTTTCTGTAACGCTTCTTATCCAAAAATTATAAAAGGATTCGTTTTTTTGTGATGTGGCTGCATCATGTGGTGTAGCTACCCAAACGTGGTGTCCTCGGTTATGTTCGATGAAAAAATGCATATAACCAACGGTAAAGAGCAAAACTTTGCTGAAAAATTGGTCTAGCTTATCTGTCTTATGTCCAAGTTCGTGTGCTACCGTAATTCCTACACCTCCTGTTACCAATCCTAATGAGATAGTAAATCCAATCACTTCCCACCAAACAAGCGTATTAGAAATGATAATACTCATTGCCCAAGTCAAGATTCCGAGTTGAATGAAAACCCAAGAATAAAGCACAAACTTAAAAAATAGCTCTTGACTAAGTTCTTTTTCATCCTCTTTCTCAATATTTTCTGTATCTGTTCCGATATAATAATCTAAAAGTGGAATTGCACCAAAAACAAATAAAATGGTTAGGTAATTTCCTATTCCTCCCAAATTATACCCCAAAATAAGCATAAAGGGAAGCGAAAAAGCACTAAAGAAACCTAGTTTTTTGGAGAGTTGCATAGTTTTGTAACTTTATATAGTAATAATTGAACACTCTAAAATACAAAATAAATTTATAATTTACTACCTTAACTATTTCTTTTTTGAAGATATAAAAAAAGACCACCACTTTCTAAATGATAGTCTTTAATTATTTGTTATGAAAATAGCTTTTTTAACTAGCTATTTATATGTTTTACATTCCGTCAGTAGCTTCCTCAACAGCAGCTTCAGTAGAATCCATAGCAGCTTCCATTCCTGCAGCAGTAGAATCAACAGTAGCTTCCATCATATTAGAAGCGTCATCAACAGTTTCGTCGATAAGAGTTTCGTCAATTTCGATTACAGTAGTATCAGCAGCAGCTTCATCACTTGATTTTGTACCACCACAAGCAGTAAAAGCCAAAGTAGAAAAAGCTACAAGAGAAGCAAAAGCAAGAGTTTTAATAGTTTTCATGTTTTTTTTGTTTAATAAAGAGTCGTTCTTTTAAAGAACTAAAAGAGTTAGTAAGTTTTAAGTTGTGAAAGAAGTAGTACACCTTGCATAACTTCCAACAATTAAAGGCACAAAATAATACTTAAAAAATCAGAAAAGCAAAGATTAATTAAAATTAATTTTGTTTTTTTGAAACGTGAATAAATATGCGTTCTGCATTATGAAAATTTTATCTATAAGTTTATAAAAAATCTATGAAAAGTATAATAAATAAAAAAAATAGTTTAAATAACTTCTTCATTTACAAGAATTTATTTTTCCTCCTGCTGCTTTCCACTATTTATTTTACTCTCTTGTATCAAAACGTACTATTTGCACAGAATGAAAATAATATAGCTCTAGGCGAATGGCGTACACATCTTACTTATTTTGATGCACAAACAGTAGCTACAAGTCAAGAAAAAGTTTATGTGGCTTCGCAAAATGGCTTATTCTTTTATGATAAAGAGTTTTCTAGCCTTGAAGTCATTTCAAGAATAGATGGACTTTCAGATATTGGAATCGCTTACTTACAATATTTACCCAATATAGAACAACTACTGATTGCTTATAAAAATGGTAATATAGATTTTCTCTCAGATGATGAAATCAAGAATTTTCCTGTTTTTTTTGAAGATGCAGCTATTTTAGACAAACAAATCTATCATATCTACTATCTTCAAAATGTTGTTTGGATAAGTACGAATGTTGGTATTTTAGAAATTGACGTAGAAAACCCTACAAACAAACGCATCAGAAATTCGTATCAAAACTTAGGAGAAAATGGTGAAACAATCAAAATATTTGCAACTACTATTCAAGACAATATTATTTATGCAGCTACTGAAAAAGGGGTACGTTATATTTCACTCAATTCTTCAGTCAATAAAAATGATTTTAGAAACTGGCAAACTATCTCTTCTACACAAAACAAAGTAGTAGAATCTATTGGTTCTGGTAGTGCAACAGTTCTTTTCTCCATCCAAAATGAAGGTGTTTTTAGTTATAATGGCACAAATAGTAATCAAATTTCCCAAATCCCTATTTCATCTGTGTATGATATAAGTGAAGATAAAACAAATTTAACACGTCTTTTTTTATCATCTGAAACAGGAATGTATCAAATAGAAAGCTCTGCGTCTTCTTTTCAAGTAAATAAGATAGAAAATGAGTTGATAAAAGCTCCTCGTCAAGCTATTTCTGAAAATGGTAATCTTTGGATAGCAGATAATAGAACAGGATTACTTACAAATAATAGCACAAATAATGAGTTTGTTTCTCTTTTTCCTTCTGGAACATACAGTCAAAACACGTGGGGATTTATACAAGCACAAGGTAAAATTATTGCTTTTTCGGGAGGTTATACAGAACCATTCAGACCACTTAACAGAACGACAGGCTTTTATGTTTTTGAGAATGGAGAATGGACAAATTATAATGCTGAAAACAAGGATATTACGAGCAAACTGATTCCGAATGTCAGAGATTTGGTGGGAGCAACCTATTCAGAAACAGAAAACAGAATTTATTTTGCTTCTCTTCAAGATGGTATTTTGGTTTGGAATTTAGCTGATGATACTTTTTCAGTTTTAGATTCTACTAATTCTCCTTTGCCTCACAACCGAGTAATTGATGTAGAAAGTGATAATTTGGGCAATCTTTGGATAGCTATGTCTGGGAGTAATTTGATAGAGGATGCTTATCTTAGAAAAAAACCAAATGACGATGCTTTTTCTGCTTGGAAAGGATTTAGATTTAATCAAACCCGAACTACTTTTCCACTTTCTTTAGAAATTGATGAAAACAACACTATTTGGGCAAGACTTAGTCGTTTCGTACAAGGAGGAATTTTGGTCTTTAATGAGGAAGGACAAAACAAAATTTTGATAGAATCTGTAAATGCAGGAAATTTAGCTTCTAATAACGTAACAGCTCTCAAATCTGATAAAAATGGTGTGATTTGGATAGGAACACCAGCCGAAACGAGTGCCAGTGTACGTACTTTTTCTGATATTTTTGGATTGTTTCAGTCTCAAGATTTGAATGCTAGAGATGTTTTTTTTGAGTCTAGGCAGTTATTAAGAGATGAAACCATTACCAATATTTCACTAGATGGAGGGAATAGAAAGTGGTTTGGGACTAGAAATGGTGCGTGGCTTTTTGCAGAAGATGCTTCTAAGCAGTTTTTACATTTCACAGTAGAAAACAGTCCTCTTTTTAGTAATGAAATTTTGGATATTGAGGTGCAAGACGAAACTGGCGAAGTATTTATTGCAACTCCAAATGGAATTATTTCTTATCGTGGAACATCAACAGCAGCCAAAATAGATTTCTCCAATATAAAAATATTTCCTAATCCTGTAAGACCAGAGTTTAATGGTGTAGTGGCTATTGAAGGACTTACCCAAGATGCAAACGTCAAGATTACTGATATAAGTGGAAGGTTAGTTTATGAAACTAATTCTTTTGGAGGCACAGCTACTTGGAATGGAACAGATTATAATAACGTAAAGTCTAAAAGTGGAGTATATTTGGTCTATGTTTCTAGGCAAGATGGAAGTGAAGGTTTTGTGGGCAAAATTATTTTTGTAGAATAAAGCAGCATTTTTTGAGCTTTGAGCGTATAGACAAAAATGAAATAATGTATATTTACATTCTTTTAAGAATTTTGATTTATGTATAATCACTGATATATTGATTTTTGCGCTAGTTTTTGTAGCTATTATTGTAGCTTTTTCAATTTACATTCACAAAAAACAGTTAATTAATATATCTTATTCTCTTACTTATTTTAATAAAAAAATCTATGAAATTTAATTGGAAAAATACAGCACTTTTAATTACACTTTTAGCTTTTACATTCTCGTTGTGGTCTTGTCAAGGTGATGATGAAGTAAACCCTGAAGCTGTGATTTCTGCACTTATTGACGGGCAACCGTGGAACGCATCATCACTTTCTTCTGGAATCAAAACAGGAGATAATATTTCTCTGACGGCAGCAAGTGGTAATGGAAGAACACTTGTTATTTCCTTCAAAGCAGAGGTCGGAACACAACCATTAAATGCTTCTGTTG
Organism: Bernardetia sp. ABR2-2B; assembly: GCF_037126435.1. GTDB lineage: Bacteria > Bacteroidota > Bacteroidia > Cytophagales > Bernardetiaceae > Bernardetia. The sequence goes on from NZ_CP147020.1 coordinate 3,243,279, forward strand.
ATAGTAGTGGTGTAAATATTGTTCCTTCGGTGTTATATCGTACACTTCCAATTGGTGGTAGTACATTTATTTCGAATACTTGTGCTTCAAACGAAGGTAGTCAAATTGTTATTACAAATATTGATACTACTAATAAGACAGTTAGTGGTACTTTTAAGACAAAGTCTTGTTCTTTAAACTCCTCAGTAGAAATAACACAGGGAGTCATCAACAATGCTAAATACAACTAGGTTCTTTTTCGCTAGTGCAGAATAAACACCATCTTTTTCATTCTTTGAAGAGGGTGGTTTTTTTATTTCATTTCAAAAGTAACCTTCAGCTTTACTTCCTCCAATAAAGATTTGATTTTTTGTTGGTTTGTTCCTTTTATTACTATATGTCCTACACTTTGTCCTGTGCCTTCTCGTTTCTTGATTTCTGAACCTTCTTTCACAGAAAGTGTGAATTCTTGTAATTCTTTTATAGATTTAATAAACTCTTTTCCTTTAATAGACTTCAAAGTTCCTGCTGAGGGATGAAACATACGCAAACCACTATAAAAATGAGTTTTGATTTCGCTCATATTTATTTTATTTCCTAAAAAGCAATCTAACCAAATCTGCCAAAAATCTTTTTGATAAGAGAGTTTCAGAAGTTCCATAATATATCCTCCTGGTGGGCGAAGAGCCATTTCTCCGAAAACTAAATTAATTTCTTTAGTATTATTATTTTCTGTATCTAAATTTTGAATAAAGACTTCTGTATGTGTAATTCCATTTTTTGCTCCTAAAGCTGCAATTATTTTTTCATTAAACTCAAAAATCTTGTACTGAATTTTTGATGAAAAACTAGCAGGAACAAGATTGGCAAACTTAGGCTCTGTGTATTCTGTAATATTTTGAAAAAGCACTTTTCCATTTTGCACGACTGCTTCAACACTACATTCAACTCCTTCTACAAAGCTTTCTGCCATATATCCTTTTCTCAAAAATTTAGGTATTTCTTCTTCTGTCTTAACAATAAAAGCTCCTCTGCTTCCTGAACCTGTACAGGTTTTGAAAGCTATAGGCAAACCAAGTTTATCAAGAAGTTCTTGTTTAGAAATTTTATTGTTTCCCTCTTCATTTTCTAAAAATTCTGCACAAGGAATTGAAGCATTTTTGACTGCTCTTTTCATAGTAGGTTTGTGTGTACAAGATAGGGCAGTTTGAGTGGAAATATGATGATTCAAATTTAGTGTATCACTTATCCAAGCAGCAGGAAGTACAGATTTTTCAGTTGGTGCAAGAATAGCAATTGGATTAGTTTCTTTTTTTAATAAATCTTCAACAAAACACTCCCATTCTTGTTTATACCATGTAAAAGAAACTTGTTCTAAGGTATCAGCCTTGTGATTTTTTATTTTTTTATCGTGTAACAATATTACACGTAAACTATTGCTTTTAGCTATCTCAACAGCATCAGAACGGTTTCCTACTATCCAAACAGTATCCAAATTATTATTTTTCAAAATACAGGGGCAATTTTAGTTAAATATTTTTATTTCAAAAACTAAATCTAAGTGATTAAAAGGAATTTATCCAAAAAATAGAATCAATATCGAAAAATTAATTAATAATTAAACATACAATTCTATTTAGTCACTCTATCAACTATTAACTTTACAAAACTAATGTTTTTTTTAAGTGTTGATAATCAGAAACCTAACTCATTTCATTTTTTAAACTTATGCAATCATGAAGCAATTATTACTTTTTTTTCTATTCATTATATCAACTACTTATTCCTTTGGACAAAATTTAGTTACTTACGATTTTACAGCAGAGCCAGGTAATCAGCCTTCTACCTCTCCTTCTACTACAGCTACTAATATGATAGCTAGTGCTATTAACAGAGGTAGTGGTATAACAGCAACGGCAGCATTAAATACAATTAGTTCAGATGATTGGGCAACAGGTGCAGTAGATTTGAATGACTATTATGAACTTACACTTATTCCACTAGGAGGTTTTAAGTTAGATTTAGACAATATAAATTTTAGAGAAAGACGATCTGGAACAGGTATTCGTGATTTTGAAATAAGAACTAGTTTGGATGGTTATGCTGCTTCATATTTTGCTACAAATGTACCTGATAATACCAGTCAACGTAATCATACCTTTACTTTTCCTGCTGCATTTTCAAATGTTACTTCATCCATCACTATTCGTATCTATGGATACAATGCTGAAGGTACAGGAGGTACTTGGCAATTAAGAAACAATACCACAACGAATAATTTTTCTATAACAGGGTCAGTTATTTCAACAGCTCCAGCAGATATTTCATTAATTTTTGACGATACAGGAGATGCAAATATAGCACGAGAAAGTAATGACAATGTAATTTTCAGAGCTTTTGCACAAGTGGCTGATGCTGATGCAACACTCAATCAAGTAACATTAAGAACTACAGGAAGTTATTCTAATACTGATATAAAAGCGAATGGCTTTAAATTATGGTATTCTACTGACAACTTTTTAGATGCAGGAGATACACAGCTTTCTGCTACTGGCTCAGTGTCAGGAAGTGGCGAAACCATAGCTTTTACAGGACTTTCACAACTACTCCCTACCTCTAGTTTTAATTTTCTTTTTATAACTGTAGATATTGATGCTGGTGCAATTATAAATAATACAATACAAATAGGTAACACCACAATAGCAGATTTTACTTTTGCAGCACCTAGCACTAAAACAGGAACAGCAAACTCAGGTAACTTGCACACGATTGTAGGGTTAAATACTGGAACAATTAGTAATACCTCTCTTTGTGTAACATCTACACAAGGTGAATCTATTGATGTTCCCTTTACTTATTCTCCAACAGGAATTTATACAGGAACTTTCATAGCACAACTTTCTGATGCTGCTGGTAGTTTTGTCTTTCCTAGTTCTATTGGGTCGGTAATATCAGACAATACAGGTAATCAAACTATTTCAGCAACTATTCCTGCCGGTACTCCACAAGGTTCTAATTATCGCATTCGTGTGGTAAGTTCTGTCCCAAATGTAGAAGGAGCAGACAATGGTGCAGATATTACAGTTGATTTACTTACTGTTTCTATTGCTCCAACAACGACACAAAATTTATCAGAATTTCAGAATGGAGATCCACTTACAGCAAATGAATCTCATCCTATTCAATCAAGGAGGTGGAAGTATTCTACTGTTTCTGGAGGACCTTATACTAATTTTTTAGGTGGTGATCCTACACAAAGACCTTACTTTGAAACGGCAGGAACATATTATATGGTAGTAGAAACATTATTTGATTGTGGGAAATCTGTCATTTCAAATGAGGTTCAGATAAATGTAGCAAATTTTGTAGGTACACGTCTTTTTCCTGGAGATATGGCAATTGTAGGCTGGGATGCAGTTGTGGGAGGGGCAAGAGATGAATATGCAATTACTAATTTAGTTCCATTAGAGCAGGGTACGAAATTTTTAATAACAAATGCTACTTATGAAAATGGTTCAGCAGCTAATACAAGAGATAATGTATGGCAAAATGGTTTAGAAAACGTAGAGTTTACTTATAATGGTGTAGCAGATTTGCCAGCAGGCTCAATCATTAGTTTCGAATTGAGTGGACTGACAGGAGATGATGCAGATAATATACGTATAAATGGAGTAAATGCAGGAGCTGATATTACTTCAGTAGTTGGAAGTGCTGGTGCAAATCCAAATATTAGTTCAGCATCACCAGACCAAATGTATATTATGCAAGGTAGCTTTAATAGTACAGGAACTGACTTTGATGGTTATGTGCTTTTTGGAATGACTAACAATGCAGACTGGGTAGACTTTGTAGTCAATGTGTCTAGTGCTCGTACATCAAGGTTACATCCTCATATTCGTTGTATCAATACTTCACACCCAACAGGAGAAGTCGGTTCTTATTTTGACATTTCAAACCCTGCTCTTCGTAATGCTGACCAAAGAACCATTTTAGGGAATATTATTAATATGAGTAATTGGGTAAATTTACCTAATAACGCAGATGTTCTTCCTGCTGCTGTTCATACAAACTCTTTTACAGTTACAAGTCCAACTATAAAAACAAATTGGATAGGAGATGAAGATGAAAACTGGTTTGATTGCTCAAACTGGAGTTCGCTATATGTGCCAGATAGATATACAAATGTAGAGTTTACCACTACTGCTCTAGGAGATTCACGTATCAATGAAAGTGCTGATTTTTCAGATGAATATGAAGATATTGCAGAGGTGAAAAATATTATCTTAGAAAACAGGGTTTTACAACTTATTGATGACCGTGCTGCTCGCTTAGATGTCTATGAAAATCTTACTATTCAAGGTACAGGTTATTTAGATATGGATGATGACCTTGGTTTTATTCTTGATGGAACAATAAATATTAGAGGAAACTGGATAAATAATATAGGTACTGCTGCTTTTGAAGAAGGAGAAGGATTAGTTGTTTTTGAAGGTGGAAATAATCAAAGTATTACAACTGTAGGTGGAGAAGAGAGTTTTTATGATGTAACTCTAAACTGTGGTAGAGATCTGACTATCAATAATGAAACAATAATAAAAAGAGAGTTTTTATTTCAATCAGGAAATGTACTTGCAGCTACTTCAAGTCCACTTACTTTTGATGTTGATGCCTTTTATACAGATGCAAGTGTAAATAGACATATCAGAGGTGCTTCTCGTCGCCGTTCAAACAAATCAGAAAACTTTATTTTTCCTATTGGTAAAAATGGTATTTATCGTCCTGCTATTGTTCATATACAAAGTGGAGGTAGTCAAACTATATTCTTTGCAGAGTATTTTGATGTTGGTTATGGAACGTATGAGCCTGTAATATCTCCATTAGTTTTTGTTAGTCAATTAGAATATTGGATTATAAATAGAGAGGTTGGAACTGCTGATGCAGAAGTTTCACTTACTTGGGGACCCGAAAGCTTAGTAACAAACCCTGCTAGTTTGGTAGTGGCTCATTTTACAGATGAAGTAGTTACTCCTGCTGGAGATGAATGGGTAAGTAGAGGACAACAATCATTAGGAGATGGGTTTTTGGCTAGTGACGCTACCCACAACAATACTACTTTGACAGGTGGAACAGCTTTCTCAAATCAACAAGGACAAGTTCGTTCTTCTCAAACAATTACTCAATTTAGTCCTTTTACATTTGGGTCAATTGATGATACCAATCTTTTACCCGTTACGTGGCTTTCTTTTAATGCAAAGTATAATCAAGAACAAGAGAATGTGTTTTTAGAATGGGCTACCTTATCTGAATCTAAAAATAAGTTATTTGCTATTGAACGTTCTGAAAACGGAATTGATTTTGAAGAAATTGGAATCAAAAAAGGAGCTTTAACTACTAGTTCTATTAAAAACTATCAGTTTTGGGATTTTGAGCCTCTTCAAACAAAGGCTTATTACCGTATTAAGCAGATAGATATAAACGGAGAATTTTCATATTCGAATATCAAAATGATAGAAACCAAAAGTAATAGAAGAATAGGTATTACAAATTATGAAAATCAAACCATTTTATATGCAAACCTTAAAGAAGCTACAAAAGCAAAAATTAAAATCTATGATATGAATGGAAATACAGTTGGTTCGTTTGGACTACTTTTGGAAAGGGGACAAAATGAAATCTTACTTCCTCTTACTAATATTTCAAAAGCTGTCTATATCTATAAAATAGAGCTAGAAAACCAATCTGACTTTGTGAGTGGGAAGTTTATAATAAAGTAAATTATAATTCCACCTAACAAAAAAATACCGTTGTGAAATATTAAGTCTATTTCACAACGGTATTTTTTTTGAAAGTATTTCTGAGATTTATACTCTAATTCCAATCATAGAAACATCATCACGCTGTTCTTCTCCTCGTTGGTGCAAATCTAATGCTTGTTCCATTTTTGCTTTTTGTTCATAGAGTTTGAGTTCAGATATTTCTTGTAAGAGTCTCAATAATCTTGGTGTTCCAAATTTTTCCTGTTTATTATTATTTTGGTCTGCGTATCCGTCTGTGGTTAGATAAACCATTGATCCTTTTGGCAAATCAATAGATTGAGTAGTGAAGCTTTTATTTAATTTATTTCTTATTCCACCAATTGTTTTGTTGTCGCCACGCAAATAAAAGGCTTCTTTTCCATTCGAATCATTTGGAATCGTATAAATAAAAGGTCGTTTTGCTCCTGTAAAAGCAATTGCAGTATGATTGTCTTTATATTCTAATCTGCAAAAAGCAACGTCCATTCCGTCATCATTTGCTCTATCGTCTTCACCTTTGAGTTCTCGTTCTTGCTTTAATGCTTTTCTAACTTGTATATTTAACTGTTCTAAAATTTCACTTGGGTCAAATATTTTTTTCTCATTGACGATTTCATTCAGAATTGAATGCCCAATCATAGACATAAATGCCCCTGGCACTCCGTGTCCAGTACAATCAACAGCAGCAATAAATGTATAATTATCAATATGAGAGAACCAATAAAAATCTCCTGAAACAATATCTTTAGGACGGAACATGACAAAATAATCAGGTAAATACTGGCTCATTTTTTCATGACTAGGCAAAACAGCTTGTTGAATGGTCTGTGCATAACGAATCGAATCTGTAATATTTCTATTTTTATTTTGAATAGTATCGTATGCCTTTGCATTATCAATTGCAATAGCTGTATAAGAAGCTAGTGAACTCAAAAGAGCTACTTTTTTCTCATCATAAACATTTTTTTCAAAACTCTGAACTGTAATTACTCCAATCGGACGATTCTCAACAGACAAAGGAAGATAAATTAGTGATTTTGGAATCCCTCCTGTTACATCTTTTGCAGCTGCATATTTTTCTGGGTATTCTTTTTCTATATCATTTATCAAAATTACTTCTTGTCTGCCTAAACACTGAACTGAAAAATGATTTTTATTAGCTACATAATCAGAGTGGTCTGGCAAAACGTCTCCTTTTTCTATAAATCCTTTAAACTTGATGCGCTTTTCTGCAGGTTCATAAACACCGATTCCGAATGCTTCTGCGGGCATAAGTTGATTGACTTTTTCATAAAGCGTTTGAGCAATAGCTTCCAAATGAAGCGATGCCGTAATTTCTCTACCAATATCAGAAAGTGTATCTAAGTTTTGATAAGATTCTTCTACTTCTTTATTTTTTTGTACTAATACAACTGCTTGTTCTTCAAGTTCAGAGTTTTTCTTTTCAATATAATCTCTTTGACTCAAAATTTCTTCTTGCTGTTGTTCTAGTTCTTCATTCTGAACCAAAATTTCTTGTTTCTGCTCTTCCAAAGCTAGGTTCTGTGTACTAATTTGGTCTTTTTGTTTTGTGATACGTACATTTTGTTCAGATAAAAGTTTGTTTGCTTTTTGTTTTTGAAAGAAAGCAAATAAAATAATCAAACCAATAAGTAAAGCTAATGCTATTGCACCATAAAGAATATAACGTAATAGCCTATCTTCGTTACGAGCTAATTTTTCTATTTCAATTTTTTCAGCTTTGAGTTTATTTTCAAGTTCAAGACTTTTGATAGATTCCTTTTGCTTCTCTTTTTCTAAAATCTCTTGTTTTAGGGCAAGGTCTTTTAGTTCTTTTTCTCGCTCCAAATCTTTTATTGCTTGTTCTTTCTTTTCACTTTCAAGCTGTTGTTGAGTAAGCAAAAGAGCTTGTTGTGTTCTTTGTCGTTCTAACTTTACATTTTGTAGTGTTGCCTCTTGTATTTTTTTATCTTGTAATTCTAATTCAAGATTTTGCAATTTCTTATCTGTTTCTAGTTGTTTTTTCTTAGAAGCAAGGTCTTGAATTTCTTCATCTACCAAGAGAAGTTTGAGTTCTTTTTCATTTTTCTCAAAAGCAATTTGTCGTTGTAATGATTTTTGTAATTCTTGTTTTTCATTTTGAGAAAGCGAATCACGAACAGCAGCATACTGTCCATAATAAGAATAGGCATTTCTATAATCATTCTGACGCTGATAAATTTCTGACATAGTGCGATAACTTGTCGTCAAAACTTGTGCATTTTGAGTTTCTTTAGCTAATTTTATTGCCTCTGCTGTATAAGTACGAGCATTCTGAAAATCTCTGCGCAACAAATAAATAGCAGCTAAATAGTTATAGGCTTGTGCTACTTCATTGGGGTTTTTATTTTTTTTAGCTGCCTCTAAAGCTTGTGTAAAGTAATTTAAAGAGTTGATATAATCTCCTTTTACTTGATAAACGACACCAATATTTGTAAGTGTTGTTGCATTGGGTTTGTCAGCAGGGTTAAAAGCTAAAGACTGTTTAAAATTTTCTAAAGATTTATCATAATTCCCCAAAAACTTATTCAAAAACCCTATATTGTTTAGAGCTACAGCTGTTCCATTATTATCTTTTTGAGATTTATTAATCGCCAAAACTTGCTCATTATACTCCAATGCTTTTTGATAATCTCCTTTTATTTTATATAAATCTGTTAGATTACGGAGGGTTTCTATTTTTCCTTCTGTGTCATTATCAGCATTATAAATTTCTAAAACGGCTGTGTAATAGGCTAAAGACTGGTCATAATTTTTGAGTTGAAGGTGTGAAGCTGCAATGTTTGAGAGTAGTGTTGGATGTACACCTTCTCCTAGCTCTTCATAAATTTCGTTTGACTTAGTAAGATACTCTAATGCTTTTCCTGCTACTTCTTGTTCTTGATAAAACTCTCCAATTTCTTGATAAGTTTCTGCCAGTAGCTTTCTATTTCCTGTTTTTTCTATGTTTTTGAGAGCTTGTAAATACCAACGCAAACTACTTGTAAATTGGTTTTTGCCTCTATAAATATGAGCGAAGTGAAGAATGCTTTCTGTTAGTTCTGTTTGTGCATTTGCTTGAAGAGCTGAACTAAAGCCTTGTTGGGCATGTAAAAGACCTTTTTCATAATTTTTTCCTTCAATCTCAATCGCTGCCATCTGATTTTTGAGGTGTGCTTTTACGCTATCAGAACTAGCTACTGCGTATTTTTTCTCCAATTGCTCCATAGATTGAGCAAGAGCTATATTAGAGCAAAAAATCAAAATCATAGAAAAAAGCAACGCAAAAATATTTTTTGAGCAAGGAGCAATACTTTTTACAAGATTAGTGAGAATAATTTTCATAAAAACTACATAAAGAAAAAAACTTTGGTTATAATCTGATAGGCTGGTAGTAATAATAGTTTAATATGTTAAATATTTTTCACACTTACAACGTTTAAGGTCAAAAATATATTGATATTTTGCTTAAATCATTCCGAAATTAATAATTTGTTACTATCTAATATAATAATATTGTTGTAGATTATAATTATGTGTAGATTGTCTGTATTTCTAATTAAAGCTTTCATCATCATCATCTTGCAACATCAAATTTAATGATGTCGTGGCATTTTCGTTATCCTTTTTTTCCTTCTGTTGTTTTTCTCGCTTTTTACTTTTCTTTTTAGTTTTTTCATTTTCTTCATTTTTCTTAAAAAGTTCACTAAACTCATCATATTCTCTCACAAAAATAAGTGATGCTCCTGTTTGGATAATCTGTCCATCAATAACACCTGCATAACTATTTTCTCTAAAAATCTGAACTTTATAACGTCCGTCTTCTGTAATCAAGTAAGAAATAATGACATCTCCTGCAATACTACTCAAACCTTGTTGTTGTTGCTGTTGAGCTGCTTCTCCTTCTAAATCTACATTCGTACCGACTTGAAATGTAAGTCTATCATCCATAAAGGATTTTGAAAGATTGATTCCCAACTCAGTACGGCTTTGAGATTCCCCTGAAGAATAATCTTCGTATGAGTTGAGGTCAAATGAAAGTCCAATTCCTGAAAGGCTTTTATCAGCCAGTTTGTTGAGTTGGTCTGTCAGAAGTCCACTTACAGTATTTCTGGCTGTACTTTCTGCAAAACCCATTTCTCCTGAAGCTCTATCCAATGGATTTTCAGAAATAAAACCACCTAGAATAAGAAGCGCAAAAACCTGCTTATTTAATTCAGATTCTTGTTTGTTGAGCAGTTGCAGACGAGTGTTTATTGTTCCTCCCATTGCTCCACGTTCTTCATCGGCTATATCAATATCAAAATTAATGTTTGGATTCATTATCTCACCACTCATTTTTAGAAGGACTTTAAAAGGCAATTTCTGTTTATATTTATTTAGTTCTGATTCTGAAGCATTACCGAGTTGGTTTGCCATAAGCTCATAGGACGCAGCTTCTACCAAATGAATAGCTGTAATATCAGCTTTCATATCCATAATATCTCCATAAAAAGTAACTGAACTTCCCTTCTGAATTTTGAAATCTCGTTTGGCAACACCTAAAAAATTAAGCTTATAGATTCCATCTGTAATTTCATAACGTCCTGTTAAAGACATTTCTCCACTTGGGTTTAGATTGAAATTAATATCGCCTCCTCCCTGTACTTCTAATTGATTGTATTCATCAATATCAACTTTCATTTTAGCTAATGGATTTATTTTGATAACGGCACGAACGTCCATATCAGTTGCATACTGTGTAGTATCTACTTCTTTGGGAGCTACTGAAATCAATGAATCACCGTAATAACTTCTATCCACAAATTCTACTATACCTTCTTTATCAATCGTAGCAACTTCTGTTTCAGGCAGTAGATAGGTTAAGTCAGTTCCTTCCAAAACATTTACATTTGCTGTTACGGTTGGGCTAGTAGCTGTACCTCTTACATCAACATCAATTTTTGCAAGTGCTGTTCCGAAAAACATTTGTTCTTCTTTGGGATCTTTGCTTCTTTTACTATCTACAAACAAAAACTTTTTACTCTTTACATTTAGATTTAATTTCAAATCTGTTAGTGTAGGTATATTTATTCTACCATTGACTAGTAAATCGTTATTCTTTTTGTCTTGTAACTTAAAATCATTGAATGCAATTCCTTTATTATCAAATTTGATAGTTTCATTTTCCAAATGTAGATATGTTCCAGATGCTGTCAGAAAAAATGAAGTTTTATCGAAATCTAAATTTCCTAGTATTTTAGGATTGTCTGTTTTTCCTTTCACACTCAAATTTCCTGTAACAGTTCCCTTCATATCCTCAAGGTTTCCCATGGTTAGATTTTCCAAAGTAGGAAGAGAAAGTCTTTGGATATCCAAATTCAGATTGAGTGCATCATTAGCATTTTGAGCAGCATTATAATAACCTGTCAGTTCGAACTTATTTTCTCCAGTCAGATTTACATTTACATCATAACGGTCTTTTGCTACACTATTTTCTGCATCAATTTTCAAATCTCCCAATTTGCTATTCATAACTGTAAGCTTATCAATACTCAAATCTGCCAAAAATTGCATTTCAGTTTGGAAGTTTTGCAAATCTACTTTTCCGTTTAACTTTCCTGATGCTAAATGGGTAGTGTCATTTGGTGCAGCAATATCTGCAATGGTAGAGAGTTCGAAGTTAGTAAAACGAGCTGCCAAATTTTTATCATTATCTGTTGTCTGTACACTAATTGCTTGATTTTGATGTGCTAACAAAAAATCCTTTATACTCAAATTTTGACTTTCTGTACTTGGCAGAACAATTTTATTTCCTTTTTTTACTGTCCAATTTTCATAATTTAAGATTTGAGTAGGAGCAAGTGAAACAATAAACTTTGTAGTGTCTGGTCGCTCCAAACGAGTCGTAATTTCGAATTGTTCTCTTCCTTTTTTATCTGTTAATTCTATTTTCAAATCAGCTTTATTATTGGCTGCTGTTCCAGAAATAAGAGGATGTTCGAACTGAAAAGTGCTGTTTGTGGCTTCTGCTACTCCGATTCTATAATTTAAGGCTTCTTTATCCGAATCTATATTTATTGTCAGAGAATCCATTGTAATTCCTGCATAAACAATCGTTGGAAAATATCCATTGAGTTCTAATTTTTTAGAATTGCTACGGTATTTTCCATCAAGAGAAGCAGGTTCAAATTTTGTAAGGCTTGGAACTAAAGCTGTCAGAAGTTCTGATTTATGAATCTGAATATCAAAATCCATTTCTTGATTACTGATTTCTTTGCTTGGGTCAATAGGGTCAATTTCGATGTAGGTATTGATATGATTTTTGACGGTTGCCATAAAAGTAGAAATATCTAAATTCCCGTCTATTTTGGCAGAAATAATATCTGAGTTTAGATCAATATTAGTTTCTCCTTTCTGAGAGATTGATACAAAAGCAGCTGTATCTACCCTAAATTGTTTATCTTTTGTACTGATAATAACTTTACGAAGATTTGTAGTTCCTTTAATATTGTCCAAACTCATTCCTGTGATGTCAGCATCAAGCAATAGACTAACAGTCAAAGGCTCTTCATACAAATTTAGAGCCTGTAAATCAGCCTTTTTTAAATCTAAATCAACAACAAATTTAGGTCTTAATGTATCCCAAACAACATTTCCATCAAAATCAAAGGTAAGGTTATCATCTTTCATATTTAGCTTTCCATTATAAGCCATTCCATCTACCTTCCCATCAATTTTTAAGTCTTTATATACATAATCTTGATATTCAAACTTATTGACATTTCCATCAATAGTTGCTTTCATAATCTCTGGCTCAAAACCACTGCCCTTAGCCGAAATTCTTAAATCTGCAATTCCTAGTGTGGTATCTTGCAATATTTTTCCTAGCTGTGTATTTTCTACTAAAGCTGTAATATCATAAACTGGAACATCATTTTCTGCTATCAGATTTTGCATCGTTCCCTCTACACCTACATTTCCAAGTTCTGTATTTAGTTTCGTATCTGTTTTAAAATCATTCAAAAAACCTGTAAAGACGATATTTCCATCAATTTTTGGAGGTAAAGTGAGGTTGGAAGGCAAAAGTGTATCAGGAATCCAACTTTTGACATCACTTAGATAAACCAAAAACTCTTTGGTAGAAATATCTAAATACATCTTGTTTGGGTCAGTTGGATTCTTGACTGTTCCACCAAGTTCAATTTTAGTTTCATCAAGATTCGCCAAAAGTTCCACAAACATACTGTCCATAGAACCTTTTGCAGCAGCAGTCATAAATATTTTTTGAGGGAAGTTAAAACCTGCTGGGAGTGTACCACGAGGAATGATTTTTTGTAAATCTTGACGAGAAGAAGTCAGTTTATTTACCTTTAAGTCAGCATAAACTTTTTCTATATCTGGTAAACCTTTTATATTTCCATTGACAAGCAAGTGTGTATTATTCAATCCTTTTATTTGAAAGTCTTTTAGTGTAGCGTTGTTTGCTTTTCCTGTTGCTTGTCCAGAAATTTTGATAGTTTCGGTAGTTTCTTTAGGTAAGTTTACTTGTTTTGCTAGGTCTGGAACAAAGTAAAAAACATCAGCAAGGGCGATTTCTGTACCATCTAGGTTTATATCCAAATCAGCGTTTTGCCAGTCTTTTGAAAGGTTTTCAAGAGAAGCATCAAGTGTTACTTTCTGTCCTATTGTACTTCTTGACGTTTTGATATTCAAATCTGTAACAGCAACTCCATTGGAATCTAAACGAATATTTCCATCAAAATCTTGAAGTTCAAACTGGTTTCTGTTGTCGGTGGCTTGAATAGTCTTTAGGTCTGCTGCAATGTTGTCTGGATAGAATTTAAAATTCTCAGCTTCTAGTGCTATTCCCTTAAAGTGAATATGATTTGTATCAAAACCGTAGTCTATTTTTTCTACTTTATCATTATCAAAAACAATTTCATTATCAGCTAATAAAACATTTTTGACTTCAATTACCCAAGGTTTTCCTTCATCTTCTTCTGTTCCTGCTACTTGCTGTGCTTCGTCAACTACAGTTTCAGCAGATTCGTTGATGGCAGAATCTAGGGCTGTTGTTACAAGTCCTTGTTTGTAAGAAAGATAGGTTTCTTTTAATTCTACATCTTTAATAACAATTTTTTGACTTCCTAAATTAGTTTTTTGTGCATTAACAAAAAGACTTCCCACTTTTCCATCTACTTGTTGTCCTGTAACGTTGCTCTGATAGAAGGCATTTATATTTTCTAAATTTATTTTATCTACATCAATTTGAAAACCAATTTCCGAACTGGTTGTATCTGGTTTTTCTGGTGTTGGAGGAGGTAAATGCGTCTGTACATAACGTAAATCGGTGTCTTTGAGTAAAATATCTTTTACTGTAAAACTCAAATTATTCAAATCAAAATCATCTACATCTACTTTTATCTGTCCTATTTTTCCTTTGATATCATTTCCATTATAACGGTCATCAAATTTTGCATTGATATTTTTAAAATCTATTCCACCCAGTGAAATAATCAGACCTGTACTTGTAGAATCGTTTGCTTCAATCTGTGTAGTTGTTTGGTCTTCACTCATTTTTGCCGAATCGGTAGGTGCAAAGGCTTCATTTACAAAATCAATGTTCGAAACACTATCTTCATCTATCCAAATATTTGCATAGACATCTTCAAGTTCAATCTCTGTGATTTGAACTGTATTTTTGAGAAGAGCAAAAGGATTTACATCAGCGTTGAAACGCCCAGCATAAAGCAACGTATCTTGCTGCAAATCTTCAATATAAAGTCCTTCTATCAGTACGCCCAAAGGCAAACTCAAACGAATTTTGTTTATCTCTACTTTTGTAGTAAGTTTTTTGGATAAGAAATTTTCGGCTTTTCCTGTCAGAAAATCTTGAACAGGAGGGAGGAAAAGAAGGATAAAAATAAGAGCTAAAAATCCGAAAATAGAACCAAAAATCCACATCAAAACTTTTGCTATTTTCTTAAAAACTCTTTTTGTTTTAGATTGAGGCTTTGAGGTTGTATCAGTCTGATTGTCAGTAGTTTTATTTGAAGAATTAGAAAATTTATTTCGTATTTTTTTATTAAGGTTTTGAAGGAAGTTCATACAGAATTATACAGAAAAAGTAGGCTAGAAAAATGGACGTTAAAAATAGTGTCTCTTTTTATTAATCAAGACACTTCACATCTTAGCATAATTAACTGAAAATTAGGGGTTTTGTTTGTTTGATTTTGTATTTTAAGATTTAGAAAAGAATAGCTCACTGGTTATTCCGTAAATTCCAATAATCATAAAAAATACTCCTAATGAGATAGGAAAATAAAATACGTGCCACTCCTCACGCTTATCAAGCAACTTCTCTTTTGAGGGACTATAAATAGCTTTATAGGTTGTTCCTGCTTTTTCTTTTTTTCCGTGCCAATCGTGTATCTTTCCATTGTATTTCACTTGAGGTACAGAACCATTTTTAGTGTACCTTGTTTCTTTAATCATCACAACTTCAACCTCTATACCCTCCTCTCTTATTTCGCAGTTTTCAAGATAAGAAGTTGTTCCCCAATAGGTAATATTTACTCCCATCAAAATTGATAAGATATATACTATAATATTTTTCATGTTCAGTAAAATTTATACTCAAAAGTTTATTAAACGAACCAAACATTATTTTGGATGTGATTCTAGAGAAAATAAAAAGAAAAAAGACTTTCCACAAAGTAGAAAGTCTTTTGATATATCAAACAAATAGATGAAGTAAATCCATTTTAAACGAATTAGAAACAGATTATTTCTTATCTTCTAATTCTTCGTCCTCAAAGACAAAATCTTCGTCGTTATCTTCTTCTTCAACTTTAGCTTCGGCAACTGCTTTTTCAGCTTTTTTGCCTTTTTTAGACGATTTACTGTCCTTTTCGGCTGCGTTTGCAGCTTTATCAAGTTCACGAAGTTGTCCTTCAAGGTCTGCCATAAGCACCTCATCTTCTTCGATAAGAGCTTTTACAGAATCACGACCTTGTCCGAGTTTGTTATCTCCATAAGAGTACCAAGAACCCGATTTTTTTACAATATCCAAATCAACGGCTAAATCCAAGATTTCACCAGCTTTAGAAATTCCTCTTCCATACATAATATCAAACTCAACTTGTTTGAATGGAGGAGCTAATTTATTCTTTTTGACACTCACACGAGTACGGTTACCTGTGATTTTGTCTCCGTCTTTGATTGCACCAATACGACGAATATCCAAACGAACAGAAGAATAAAATTTGAGTGCATTACCACCTGTTGTCGTTTCTGGGCTACCAAACATTACCCCAATCTTATCACGAAGCTGGTTAATAAAAATACAAGTACATTGCGTTTTGCTAATTACACCTGTTAGTTTCCTAAGTGCTTGAGACATCAAACGTGCTTGAAGACCCATTTTAGAATCTCCCATATCGCCTTCCAACTCTGCTTTTGGCACAAGGGCAGCCACAGAGTCAATTACTACAATATCAATGGCAGTTGAGCGAATCAATTGCTCTGCAATTTCTAATGCTTGTTCGCCATTATCAGGTTGAGAGATAAGAAGGTTGTCCAAATCTACCCCTAAATTTTGAGCATAAGCACGGTCAAAAGCGTGTTCTGCATCAATAAAGGCAGCCAAACCACCTTGTCTTTGTGCTTCTGCAATGGCGTGTAGTGTAAGTGTAGTTTTACCAGAAGATTCTGGACCATAAATTTCTACAACTCTACCACGAGGAAGTCCTCCAATTCCTAAAGCAATATCAAGTCCTAATGAACCTGTTGAAATACTTGGAATATCTACTACATTGTCGTCAGTCAGTTTCATGACTGTTCCTTTTCCGTATGTTTTGTCTAGTTTTGCTAAAGTTACTTTTAGTGCTTCTAGTTTTTTCTTGTTTTGGTCGTCGGCAGATTTAGCCATAATTGAAATATATATAAGAGTGATAAATGATTTACTAAATTATTGTTCCTTTTAAGGATAATACAAAATTAGGAGCAGAGAACGTAAGGGATTTACGTAGTAAAAAAATAATATCTAAAAAAACCTTAATTTTTCACTTATTCAAATTTCAAAACTTTATTTTGTCTTTTAAGGATATTACAAAATTAAGAGCGCAGAACGTAAGGGATTTACGTAGTAAAAAATAATTTGAAGTTTTTTTTATTTTTTTCTAAATTATTCTTCTTGCTTTAATTTCCCGTTTTTTTCTTCCTTTTCTTTTAAGGATATTACAAAATTAGGAGTGCAGAACGTAAACGATTTACGTAGTGAAAAATAACTTGAAGCTTTTCTCAATTTTCCAATAAACTCAACTTATGAAACGATTATTTTATCTCATATCAGCTTTACTTTTCTGTCTTGGAATTGTATTTTACAAACAAACTCCTACCTACAATCCCTTTGATGATGTTTTTGATATTGATACAAATCAACTTGTAGAATGTGATACGATTGGTGGAATGTGTGGATTTTTCAATTTTCAACCAAAAACGGATAAACGATTGAAAATGTCTTATCAAATATTTGGTAATAATATCGTTGCCAAATGTTTTACTTATGCAGAAGATACGATTCCTATTCCAGAAAAGTACGAACACGATAGCTACATTGATTCTATAATGAAGTTACTTATTGATATAGAAGAATTTAATAACTCCTTAAAAGAGTTTGACTATGTTTATTTAGACAAGATTACAGAGAAAAATGTAGATACTTATTATCCTAAAATAAGAATTATTCATAAAAACTATATTGATACAACTTCATTATATTGGGAGGTTTCAGAAGAAGACTCTACAAAACTCATTCGTGCAATTAGATATTTTAAAAGCAAACCAAGAATATTTCGTAATGCTAATGGAGGTTTTATAGATTAAAACAAAAAACTTAATTCTATGATTCTAGTTAGCAATTATTTAAACTTAAAATTAATTTTGCTCAACATGAAATTACTTCATATCCCTTTACTATTTGTGCTTCTATTATTTTCTACTTTATCTTTTGCTCAAGATTCTTATTCAGAATATGACACCAAAGTTTATGATATTATATCAACTATTTCTTCTGAAAATGTAGAAAAAGATGTCAAAAAATTAGCAGACTTTGGCACTCGTCATACACTTTCTGATACCGTTTCAGAAACTCGTGGAATTGGTGCAGCTAGAAGATGGATAAAATCAGAATTTGATAAAATTTCGGCAGAATGTAATGGCTGTTTGGAAGTTTATTATCAAAGAAATTTATTAGAAAAAGGTGCTAATAATCGTATTGTAAATAATGTTTGGATTGTCAATGTAGTGGCTGTTTTGAGAGGAACACAAAATCCAAATAGTTATGCGATTATGTCTGGCGATATTGATTCTCGTGCTTCTGATGTAACAAATTATACGATTGATGCACCAGGGGCGAATGATAATGCAACAGGAATTGCAGGGATTTTGGAAGCTGCTAGAGTTTTATCAAAGTATCATGTAGAAGGAAAATCTAAATTCAAAAGTAGTATTGCCTTTGCTGCTCTTTCAGGAGAAGAACAAGGACTTTTTGGAGGTAAATTTATGGCAGAACAAGCAAAAAAAGACAATTGGGATGTTATTGGAGTAATAAATAATGATATGATTGGAAATATTGAAGGCGTTGATGGAGTGATTGATAATCGTAGTTTTCGTATTTTTTCAGAACCAACTTCAATGACAGAAACTGAGCAGGAAAGAAACAGAAGGCGTTATTATGGAGGAGAAATAGATGGTGTTTCTCGCCAACTTGCCCGTTATGTTCATTCAACAACTCAAAAATATATGCCTGAAATGAACCCCACTATGATTTATCGTTTGGATAGATTTGGAAGAGGAGGGCATCACAGACCGTTTAATGATGAAGGTTTTGCAGGTGTACGAATTATGGAAAGCCACGAAAATTATAACCGTCAGCATCAAGACATTAGAGAAGAAAACGGAATAAAATATGGCGATGTAGTGGCAGGAGTAAACTTTGATTATTTGGCAAAACTAACGTCTGTCAATGCGATTGTACTTGCCAACTTAGGTTGGTCGCCTTTAGCACCTCAAAATGTAAAAATTGGTGGAGCAGTTCAGCCTTCAACGACACTTTCTTGGGATAAGCCAAAAAAAGGAAACTCAAATATTATAGGTTATAAAATTTATTGGAGAGAAACAACAGCCCCACAATGGCAATATACTCGTTTTGTTCCAAAAGAATTTTATCAAAATGATACAAATACAACAGAACAAATTACCTTTGTACTTGAAAATATTGTTATTGATAATTATCTTTTTGGAGTAGCTACGGTTGATGAAAACGGACATGAAAGTATTGTAAGTTTTCCAAGAGAAGTAATTCGCTAGACATATTTCCATTACCAATATCTGATTATAGAGAATGCTAAGGGAAAGAAAATAACATATTTAATTCAAATTTAACTAGCTACTGGTAACTATTTACTGGTAACTGAACAAACTGGTTACTGATTACTGGTAACTGCTAACTGATTAAGAATGGATATAGAAAATTACAATGACGCAGAATTAGACACTAAATATTTAGGCAAATTGACAACAAATTTTGTCAAGATTGCAGATAATTTGAAAGAAGCAGCCTACCAAATCAAAAAAAGAGGTTTTTCTTCTTATCCTGTTTTTCCAATTTGCAAAGCAAAGCAACCTATCGGACAAGTTTTGTTTTCGAAGAGTGAAATGCCTGAATTAGAATGGGATTATTATGCTTCTTTTTTGGAAGAATTTGAACAACGAAATATTTTGGATAAAGATGGAAGTGAGCGTTTTAAGGCTGCTTACAAAAACCCAGAAGAGTTTTGTTGTTTGTTTGTGATCGATGAAGGTTTTACGAGGTTTGTTTTTGTTCCTTATCCAAATGAAGAGCAATAGAAACGAAGTAAGTAATAAGACATTATTAGCAAGTGATTTTTATGATTACTATGATAATTACAGGATAATACAATAAAATTCAAATAAGTATTAAAAGATAATATTTTTTAGTTTCATTAATTTTCATTTGTATTTATCTTGCATTTCATCTTAAAAATCATATAAATCACTCGCTAATCAGTTATATGTATTATTAATTTTATACGACTACTTAAAGAAGAAAAAAACGTCATTTCATTGAAAAATAGAATGACGTTTTTTATTGAAATTAATTAAGTAAGTTTTAGAAGTTTTTCATTCCACCAATAGAAAAACCAAAATTGTTTACACCATAATTTGGATTGCCAGTTCCTATCATTGTATCGTGCAGAAGACCTACTTTCAATCTAAAATTATCCGTAAAATCCCCTGTTATTACTCCCAAACTATTATGCATTCCAAAATTAAATAAAGGATTATTTTCTGTCAGTCCAAAAATGCCAAACCCAACTTGATGAAATAGAGCTATGTTATTTTTTTCTTGTCCTAACTTTAATTCACTAAACCAACCTATATTTGAGCTTCTAAACATTGCAAATTTGTAAATGATATGTTTATCAAAATCCTTGTCTATAAGTTCGAATTCTTCGCTCAACCTTCTTCTGTCTTTATTATTTGAAGCTCCTTCAATAAGCGTAAATTGTAATCCTCCTCTGTATCTTTTACTGTTTGTAACATAGATTCCTGCATTAATTTTAAAGCCAAAGCTCATTCCTGCTGCATGATTGAACTTTTTGAAAACTACATCATGTCTTCCCAAAATTACAGACATGCTAATAAATGCCTTCGGATTTTTTTCTAAAGTAGGTGTAGTAGTTTGTGCTTTTACTTTTAGAAAAAAAAATACAATTAGAAATAGAGAAAGAAAGATGCTTTTTTTCATTAGATTTTCGAATAATTATTTCTTTTGAACAGATTAGGAAGTCTGTTATACATTTTGAGTTTTTAAATCTTGATTGCTTTTCTATTAATCTGTAAAAGAACAATTAGACCAATAACAAAGAAAATAGTAAGTGCAAAAATACCATTTCGCATTGATTCTGAATAATCTTCAATGAGCGCAAAAACTCCCATTCCGATAGAAGTAGAAAGACGGTCAGCGACATTGAAAAAGCTAAAATAAGAAGCTGTATCAGGCGTGTCTTTTGGTAGAAGTTTGGAGTAAGTAGAACGAGAAAGCGACTGAATACCTCCCATTACTAAGCCTACCAAAATAGCCAAACCATAAAAATGTTCTGCTGTTTGGACAAAATAAGCCAAAATACAAATCAGAATCCAAAGAATAATCAAGACTGCAAGAGCAAAAATATTTCCTTTTTTGTCTGATACTTTCGCAAAAAGATATGCCCCCAAAATTGCCACTACTTGAATAATCAAAATAATAGCGATTAGACTTCCTGTTTCAAGATGTAATTCTTTTTCTCCAAAAAGTGATGCCATAAACATAACTGTCTGAACACCCATATTAAAAAAGAAAAACGAAATCAAAAACTTGAGAAGTGAAGGTAGTTTTTTGGCTTCTTTCCAAACCATACTCAATTCTTCAAATCCTTTCTTAAACCAGTTTATTTTTACAGGATTTGAAGGAGGATTATCTTTTAAGAAATAAAATGGAATTTGAGCAAACACAATCCACCAAATACCAACAGAAAGAAATGACCATCTTGCGCCTTCATTATCACTATCAAATCCAAAAAACTCTGGTTTCATTACCATAGCAATATTGAAAATTTGTAAAAGAACGCTTCCAATATATCCAAAAGCAAAACCTTTTGCACTTACTCCGTCATATTTGTCTTCTGTCGCTATTTCAGGTAAAAAAGCATTATAAAAAATCATTCCTCCTGCATATCCTATACTCGCAATCGCTGCACATATAATGGCTAGTTCTACATTTGTACCATCAAAAAAGAATAGACACAAACATGCACCTGCTCCCAAGTATGTAAAAAACTGCATGAATTTTTTCTTTGTTCCTCCATAATCTGCCATTGCTGAAAGAGGGGGGGAAATAATGGCAATTAACAAATAAGATAATGCAATCGCATAGGAATACAAAACTGTATTTTCAAAAGAAAAGCCAAAGAAAAGAACCTTCTCACTTCCAAAAGCCTCACGAGTTAGCTTATTAAAGAAAATAGGAAAAATCGTAGTGGTAATAACAAGGTTATAAACAGAGTTTGCCCAGTCATAAGTAGCCCACGCATTGATGATGCGAGGATTATTTTTAGGCATTGGAGGATTTTTTCTCATAATTGTATCTGAATTAGCGAGTGATTGTTATGATTCGTATGATAAATACAGGATAATTACAAAATACAGTTTTGAAAATCCTTTTTAGAAATGAGTAATTGATTCAAGTGCTTCGTTTTCCTTATTTCTCATTAATTTTTTATCTTCTTCTGAATGGTCGTCATTTCCTGTAAGGTGCAAAAGTCCGTGAACCATTACACGATGAATCTCTTGCTGAAAAGTAGTTTTGAGTTCTTTTGAGTTTTCTTTTACTCTTTCGACGCTAATGAAAATATCGGCTTCCAAAACTTGTTCTTGCTCTGAATTATCAAATGTAATAATATCAGTATAAGTATCGTGATTCAAATATTCCATATTAATTTTATGTAAATATTCATCATCACAAAAAATATAATTGATGGCAGAGACGACAAAACCTTCCTTGTTGGCAATTTTTTGAAGCCAGTTGCTTGTTTTGTCTTCGTTTTCTAATGAAAAATCAATTTCTTCACTAAAAAAATTAATAGGTAATTCTTTTTCTTCCATTTTTTATATGATGTCACTCGTAGAGACACAAGCAACGATAAAGTTAATAGCTAGTTTAGAAGTAGTTATAAATGTAGTTACAAAGTTTTGGTTATACAACTTGAAACATAATATCCGAACGCAAAACATATTTTGTTCCTTGTGGAACTGGTTTTCCTTCGTGTTTTATTTCGTGAACAAAACAGAGTGCTGTTCCTGCTTTTGGCTGAATTTCTATAACTTCAATTTGATTATTATTTTCATTTTTATAATCAAAAATAGTTTGTCCTCCTTCAAAATCATCACTCAAATAAATCATAAAGGTAATTCTACTTTCTTGTATTTTCCCTCCTTTCTCTAATTTTACTCTTCCATCAATATGTTTTTTGAAGCGTTGATTAGATTCATATTTATAGAAACGAAATCTAGGATTTAGTCCAATGACTTGATATTTCTCTTCTTCTTCTTTTACAATGTTACCAATAAATATAGGACAAAATTCTTTCAATTTTTGCCAATAGTTTTGAGCTAGTTTTTCGTCTTCATAAATCAAACGTTCATTATTTCTGATGTTTTTCATCATTTTTGCACCACTTTTCAGACTTACAGTTGCCTCTTCATAAGACTTACTCTCACTAAAAAAGATAAGATTCTGACATTCTTCTTTTGATAAAAAATTTTCTATTGTCCAAATTTGGGAAGTATGTTGTGTTTTTTTCATTATAATTTTTCTATTTGTTTGATTTCTCCTTTTCTAAACTCATTTCCACATTCTTTGCATTTATAAACTTTTTTTTGATAGAAAGGATAAGCAAAAAATAAGGTAGATATTAAAGTAGCCCAGAAAGCCTTCCAGCCTTTTATAGAAATAAAATTTTTGTAATGTTCGGTAGATTCACAAACAGGACACTTTATAAATATATCTTTTGCCCTTTTTTCGCTTTCCATCTCCTCCAAAAACTGCTTTACTCGCTCTGTATCACTTGCATTGACTTTTACTTTTATTCCTCCTGTGGCTACTCCATATAACATATTCATAGAGTTGATATTCTCATCAAATAAATAACAATCAACTCCCTCATTTTCTAATCTTGATTTGAATAGATGAGCATCTACGCTATTTTCGAAAATTTTGACGGTAAGTAGAGGCATAAAACGACAATTAGTTATGGATAAGAAAAGAATAAATTTACGAATAAAAATTTATACAAACTCATTTCCACATTCTTTACATTTATAGTTTTGAGTTTGACGACCAACCCCTAAAAAAGCCCAAATAATAGCCCACCAACCTTTTGTAGAGATAATATTTTTATAGTGTTCGGTAGATTCACAAACAGGACATTTGATAAATATATCCTTTTCTTTTTGTTCTGCTTCTAGCATCTTCAAAATTTCTTTTACTCGTTCTGTATCTGCTGAATTAACTTTTGCTTTGATACCACCAATGGCTACATCATAGGTAATATCCATTCCTGCGATATTCTCATCAAATAAATAACAATCTACACCTTCACTTTCCAATCTAAGTTTGAAAAGATTAGCTTCAGTAAGGTTAGGAAAAACTCGGACGGTAAGTAAAGACATAAAGTGGAGTAATATTATGAATGGATAAAAATAAGTTTACGAATAAAAATAATTAAAGTTTTAGTCAATATTTTTATAACTTTAAACATATAAGCTAAAACCGATATAAATTTCTCTCATTTTGGAACATAAAGACCTAATAAAAAAACTGACTAATTTTCAGAATCAACTTGCACCTAGTATTTGGATTCCGATAGATGCCGAACCTATTTATAAAGAGGCTATTCTAGGGGCGATAGATGTTCAGTATGAAGGAGAAAATGGATTTGCAGCTATTGTTATTTTTGATAGAACAGGAAAAATGCTTCATAAATTTACAAAAAAATATAAAGCTACTATTCCTTATATTCCTAGTTTTTTTGCTTTTAGAGAAGGAGATATTATTATCAAATTAGTCAATGATGCTGAAAAAGAACTTGCTATAAATATTGATATTTTACTCATCGATGGACACGGAATCGCACACCCAAGAAAGTTTGGTTTGGCTTCCTATGTTGGTTTGGCTTTAGAAAAAATGTCTGTTGGAGTAGCTAAAGATACTTTAGTACAATATGATGGAACTTTGTCTAAAGAAAAAGGAAGTAGTTTGCCTATTTATTTAGAAGAAGACATAATCAGTCAAAATGAAATTGTTGGTTATGCATATAGAAGCCGAGAAAACGTAAAGCCTATTTTTGTGAGTGCAGGACACAAATTATCTAGCACTCAGGCTTTAGAAATAACCCAAGAACTTACAGGAGAATACAGACAGTTAGATGTTTTGAGAGAAGCTGACCGTTTGGCTAGAGAAGCTGCTAAGGAAGATTTAGAATTGAAATAAAAATCCTTATCCAATATAAAAATTGAATAAGGATTTTTCTTTCTAGAAAAAATAAAATTCTAATAATAAATCACTTCACAGCGTGGGTGATCTTCTTTAAAACTATCTACTTTTTTACTAGATATTTTGGTGTTATAACAACGCAAAATTTCTAGTTTTCTCATATTTTCTAAGCCTTTAAGGTTGCGTAATTTTGTAGTGTTACAAGAAAGCTCTGTCAGCTCTTTTAAAGGTTCTAAACATTTAATAGTTCTGATTTGTGTTCCTGCACAGTTGAGACGTTTGAGTTTTTTGAATGCTCCCATTGGCTCTAACGTTTCTACTGGCGTGTTTTCGAAAACTAATTGCTCCAAATCTCTGAGAGGCGTAATTGGCTCAAGGTTAGAAACTGGAGTTTCAGAGAAACGCAGAATACGAAGCGTTTGGATGTTTTTGATAGGAGAAAGATTGCTTACACTCGTACGTACAAAACTAAGCTCACGCAAACGAACAGACATTTGTAAAGGTTGTAAATCACGAATAGTATTTATTCCATCAAGATTAATTGATTCTAAATAAATCATAGAATGCAAATTTTCTTTATTCGGTTCGCCTTCTATCTTAACATGGCTTTTCATTGCCTTCTTCCAACTTTCAGATAGTCCCGTCCACCAGTTATTGAGTGTAACTGTTTTATAAATTACCACCGTAGAAGGGTTCTTATTCAAATAAGTTGCTACTGACTCATCTTTCAAAGCAGCACCATCAGCATAAATAAATTCTAAATTCGTTAGGTTTTGTAAGGTAGAAATATCACTTACGGCTGTATTTTCAATATCTAGTTTTTTTAATCTAGCCAAACTTTGAAGTGGTGAAACGTCAGAAATTTTGGTATTATTTGCTATCAAAATTTCTAATCCAATCAAATCACGAAGAGCCGTAATATCTGTAACCTGTGTTCTGCTAATATCAATTTCCTTCAATCCTTCAAAAATACGAAGAGGTTCAACAGTCTTGATATTCTGTCCCTTTGCATTTATTTTTGTGATTCTTGAAAGTGTTGCTAGTTCTTCTTTCGTAGGATTTGATGGCGTTAGTTTACTTGCCGTTTTGAAAACTTCTTTCCAGTCAAGGGATAAATTTTTCCACCAATTTTGCAAAGCTTCTGATTCATAGACTACCAAAACATTCGTTTTTTTCTTAGTCAGTTCTTGTGCTTGTCCTAGCTTTACGCCTGTGTTATCACAATAGACACGTTCTAGCGCAGCAACATCAATAAGAGGTTTTAGGCTAGATATTTTCGTGTTATTTGCGTACAATAAACGTAATTTTTCTAATTTAGAAAGTGGTTCTAAGCTACTTACATTTGTATTCGAAATATTTAATCGTTCCAACTCTTTCGTATTTGAAAGTGCTGAAATAGAAGTAATAGGGGTAAAAGCCGTTTCTAAAAACTCTAAAGTAGAAACATTTTTAAGTGGGTCAAGACTAGCTACTTTTGTTTTCGAAATTCTTAATTCTTTCAAAACGCTTCCATTAATTTTTCCAAGAGCCTCCAACGAATTTACACCTGTAACAGACATATCCAAACGTTCTAAGTTAGTCAAATATTCAAGCGTTTGAATATCGCTTACCTTTGTGTTTGAAACGTTGAGTTCTCTAAGGTTAGTTGCATAAGTAAGAGCTAAAAGGTCTTGAACTGGCGTATTAGAAGCATCTAAAACTTCTAAATTTGTGATACTGCGAAGTGGAAAAAGATTTGAAACCTTTGTGTTCGAACACTTAAATGTTTTGAGTTTCATCAGACGGCTTACAGGCTGAATATCTTTTACGGTTGGGTTATTACTAATATCCAAAACTTCCATTCCTACAATCGAATGTAATTGGCTGTTAGAAATTGAATCTCCAACAGGAATTGTTACATATTCACTAAAAACAGCTAACCATTCAGCAGGTAAATCATTCCACCAACTACGCAAAACTTCTGTTTCGTTGGCTTGGCTTGTGTAAATACTGATAATCTTCATATCCTGACTTTCTGGGTCATAGCTCATCTCTATATAACGAGGAAGATTATTTTTTACTTTTTCATTCTTGAAGTTTGTTCCTTCCAAAGAACGGTTTGCTGTTGCTGTAAAAAAAATTGTTCCATCAGGAGCAACTCTATGAGCAATTGTAGAAACTTCGTATTCGAAGGTTACATTTTTATAAAAAAAGTCAATATCTTTTAGATAAGATTGGACGTTTTTGTTTACCCACAAATCACGCTTTTCAATCAAATCGTCTTCTATCTGAACATCTTTGTCTTTAAAGATTTTCTGAAAACTTTGATTCACAATCGTTTCTTTATCACGAACAGAAGATTCTGCCTCGCCTAATGTATTGTACATAAATTGCATAAAAGAAACTAAAGAACGAACACGCCCTTCATATTCTTTTAGCTTTTCGGGCGCAATTTCATCGCCTTGTTGTTTTTTATCTTTATCATTTTTGCCTGTGTTTTTTTGGGCAAAAAGTATAGTAGTAGAGAATGCCAAAAGTAGGCATAATAGAAAGGAACGGAGATTAATTACCATTAGTATATATATAATTTAACAAAACATCTTTATTATCTGGAGTGAGACGAGCTAAGTTTGAAATTAACCAGCCATTGTTGTATCCTCCACGGTTGAAGCGAGAAACTTCAAGATACCAATTATCTATTTGAAAGAAATGAAATTTTACGTTTGTAACTGTTTTGAATTGAAGCGCATTACGAGCAACTTCGTATAAAAATAAACTTACATAATCTGTTTTATGATTTGCTTCTACATAATTTTTGACTTCTTTGCGTTCTTGTGGCTCATCAAATATCTTTCTTAGGTTCATAAATTCTAGCTCATGACTAAGAGGGTGTAAAAATTTATTTGGGTCTTGAATATCTTTTCCCATAGTAGTAGCAAAAGGTTCGAAGTAAACATTACTAATTACCCATTTTGAACCTACTTTTTCTTCTTGTAGCTTCATAAAAAGCGTCAAATCTCGTTCTCTTCCTTCATAAACAAAACGAGTAGTTACTTCTGCAAACCAGTCTCCTCCATGAAATTCTAAAAAAGTAGGATTAGCAGAATTAGTAACTTGGCTTACAAAATCATCTTTTATATTTTGAGGAACAGCTTTATTTTGCCCATCAAAAAGGATATTGATATAATCTTTTCTATCCGAATTATTTCTAAAATCTTTACTACTTGGGTCAAATTTATTTCCAAGTTTGTCTTCTTCGTGGTTGAAACGTCTGAAAAATTGATTCATTTGCTTTGTTGCAGCATACAAATCAGATTCGTCTCCTAAGTAATTTCCTATTTGAGCAGAAACAGAAAAAGGCAATAGAATTACTAATGCCAAAAGGAAAGTTGAAAAAATGTGTTTGAATACAATCATGAATTACGAATTACGAATTACGAATTGGAAAATCAGCATAGCTAATATTAAGAATTATAGTAATTCAATTATACATTGAGATAAAAAATCAGCTTGTATCAAAATTACGAATTACGATTTCATTCGTAATTCGTAATTGATAATTTTTAATTTGAAATATTAATTTCTTCTAGTTTCGCTTACACGAACATCGCCTAAAAGAACATCCCAAAAACCGATTTCACGACCTGCAATAATGGTTTTCTTACGTTCTACATAAACAGTAATGTCCTTTTTAGTAACATCAGAATATTGAACCAAACCATCGGCAGATTTACCTTGAAAACGTTGGAAGATAGTAATTACACCTACATAACGTCCGTCTGGTTGCTTTTCTAGGTCAGAAATATACTGGATATTAAACCAATCAATTTCTACTTGGTCGTAATTAAGAGCCATCAAACGGTCAAAATATTTACGAACACCATAATAACGAATTGCTTTAGAGTTTACGGAAGAAACGCCCATTTCTGCGCCATCAGAAAACAATTCCATCGCACGGTCAATGACACGCATTGCTTCCGAATATTGAGTTTCTTTGTTTCCGATAAGAGAAATATAACGGCTCAAATCTTTTACTTTTTCAAGTGCAAGAGAATCGATAGCACGTTTACGAGTAGGACTAAGGTCTGCATTTGTTTGAGCAAAAGCAGAAGAATCTACTGCTATAAAAGCAAAAACGAACAAAAATGAGAAAAGAATTTTATTTATATTTTTCATTGTATTAGATATAATGAGTTGAAAAGTTTTTTTAGTTGAAAAAGTTAAATACTAATGGATAACTAACAAAGGAAAAGCAAAAAACTATGCCAATTATTAATTATCCACTTTCAATTATAGATTAGTTGCTAAGTTCTAAAAGTTTGATTTTGCCATTTGCATCTGTACCAATGCTCACTACTTTGTGATTCATCTTCTTTTGGTCTTTGATGAAGTTTAGGTATTTTTCAGCAGTTGTTGGCTCATCATAATCTTTTTCGCCTCCTTCTTCTGCAATGATAATCAATACAGGAGCTTGTGGAGAAGTAAATAATTTGAGTGCATTTTGAATAGAAGCATTTGCTGCATTTGCATCTTTTGCATTAGCAATTTCAGAAAAGAAATCTTTGATAGTTTTGCTTTTCTTACTCGCCTCTGCCTCTGCTTCTTTCTGACGCTTCTCTTCTTCTTCTCTGATGCGCTGCTCTCTTACACTCTGCTCAGCTTGAGCGATAAGGTCTTTTACAGTTGGGTCATCAACATTCATTGCTTTGATAGCATCAATTCTCTTCTGACGCTCCTCAGCAGACATAGAAGTGTCGTTTAAAACGGCTTGTAAGTCTTTAGTTGCTTTTTCAATTTTTGCTTTTTTCTCTGCTGCAGCTTGTTCGGCTGCAATTTTCTGTTTGTTTTTACAGCTTGTAGTAGTTAGGGTAGTTCCCATTCCTAAGAGAATCATTAGATAAAAACTTAGACGGAAATACCATTTGCGAATTGATTTGTTCTTTTGCATAACAAAAAATAGGGTTTGTTGTAGTTAAAAAATACGGATTAAATAAAAAATTGATAAGTTACAAGTTAGCTAAAAATAGTAAAGCCATTTCAATAAGTTGGAGAAAATAATTGAAATAGATTTTAAAAATAGTGTAATGAATATATTTTTACAGATAAATGATGCAGCAAATTTACTGACAGTTTAAATAAAAAATAGAAGTTTGAAAAATAAATCTGAAAGTTTTGCTGCCTATACTTGATTTTAAACACAAGCTCTTAAAAAATGTTTAAAAAAACATTTTTCTTACAGTAGCTAATCACACTAAAAAAATGAGTTGGTATTACGTTTGTCTATGAGAGTAAATTAGCCTTCATGCTGATAAATATATTTTTAGTCTTAAAAATTATAATTCATTCCCATCAAACCATAATTGACAAGTGTAAAATTATAAACCTCATCATTTTCTGCGCCTCCTTCCAAAATACGGTATCCAAAACGAAGGTTTATATTTTCTGTAATCCTATAAAAGGCAGCTAATTCGAAATCAAATGCTCGTCCTTGTGGAGAAGCTAGTCCATCGCCCTCTACCATGAGACCTATTTTTTCATTTAGGTTTACGGCAGCATATAAGTTTATGAGAGGTACAAAACCAATATTTGTTTTTTTAGAAGAAAGCCCGTTTTGTTCAACTTCAATATACGCATCACGTATTTTTCCTGTCAGACCAGCACCCAAACGCACTTTATCAGTTACCACAAAATCATAACGATAGGTAAGGCGATACGAATTAAACTGATAATTGACTTTTGTATCTATCAAAGGCAAGAAATCTTTCTCAAAAAAGCGAGTATTTCTATCAAAACTTCCGTTATAAGAAATTTGTAAAGGCGCAAAAAGTCCAAAAACATTATGACGATTTTTGAAGCGATAACCAGCACGTAAACGTAAAGTCAAGGAAGTAGGGTTGTCAAATTCTCCATTTCCTCCCTCTACAACATTAAAACGTGTTCCTTCTGTTCCCGAAACTTGAATTTTGTTGTAGCCTGTGCTTAGAATATTGAACTCTGCATCAGCCATAAATTGAGCAGAAGCAGCAAAAGAAATATAAAATAGAAGGCAGAAAAAAAATGTTATTCGAACGATAAATTTCATAATCAGTAAAGTTAAAAAAATAGTTTTAATTGAAAATAAAAAAATAGAACCCTTTTTCAGAGTAGGATTATATTTGATTAACTTTTCTAAAATAATATTGTTTTTTACTCCAAGAAGTTGTTTAAGAATACTCATTTTTCCTTAGAACTGGGTTTGCAAACCCAGTTCTAAGGAAAAATAACACAGCCTTTGTTGGTGTTTTAGCGTAGCGACACCAACAAATATATCTACAAAGCCCATTCTTAAACAACTTCCAAATTAGTATTCTCAATTTCAAATGAATACCCTCCTGTATCTTGACTTTCATCAATAATATATCCTAAAAATATTTGTCTAAAATGTCTTAGTCTTTTAGAAAGTTAGAAAAGTTGTTGAAATCAAAAAGGTAGTATCAATAATTAATTTCCAACTTATTTTATTAAACAAACAAAATCTACATATTTAAGTTTATGTAAAAAACTATTGTAGTTTGTCATATTGTTTTCCTTCGTTTTTATAGCTTAATCCTCATTTTATCAAATGCGAAACATTTTTTATCTTTTCGTACCTCGCTTTTTTTCAACATTTTCTATCTTTTGTTTTGTTTTAGTTAGTATTTCAATAAATAGTGGCTGTACTGGTCTTAGCAAAATTACCAAAGAAAATCCTTTATACACAGGAAGTGAAATTAAGTGGGAGGAAAAAGAAGGTGATATTCCTCAAGAAAAACGAGTAAAGGCTGAATCAGAGGAAGTTATAGCTCCAGAACCCAATACCAAATTTTTGTGGATGCGTCCTCAATTGGCTTTTTATAATACATTTTATACAGAAAAAGAAAAAGGCTTTAAGCATTGGGTAATGACTAAAATAGGAAAACCTCCTGTTTTAGTGAAAGATATAAATGAAGAGCGTGTTCGTTTGTTGGTTTTGAATAGGCTTTTATCAAACGGACATTTTCAAGCAGAAACAGAAGTAGAGATAAAGCAAAAGGGAAAAACAGCAGAGATAATTTATGGAGCTACCGTTTATCAACCTTATATATTAGATTCTATTAATTTCCCAGAAGAGCCTAATCCTTTGGGAAATGTTTTAAACAATGCTTATAAGGAAACACTCATCAAAAAAGGAGACCCTTATAATTTTGCTCTTCTAGAACAAGAAAGAAAAAGGTTAAATGATTATGCAAAAGAAAAAGGCTATTTCTATTTTAGTGATAAATTTATCATCTACAAAGTAGATTCTACTATCGGAAATCGTAAGATGAATATTTATATGCAGGTAAAAGATAAAATGCCTGATATTGCTAGAAAGCCGTACCGAATCCGTAATGTATTTTTATATCCCAATTATCAAATGGGAATGGATACTATAAAAAGTCCTTCTAGTTTGAAACGTATAGGAAAGTTAGAAGGAGATTCTTCTTATTATTGCTTAATGGAAAACTGCACATTTCGTCCAGAAATTCTTAGTCGTTCTATTTATTTAGAGCCAGATACACTTTACTCTGCTCAAAGACACGAGCAAACACTAAAACATCTTATGGGATTAGGAGCTTTAAAATTTGCAGATATTCGCTATAAACCTATTGATTCTTTAGGCAATGAAGGTTATTTAGATGCTTATATTCAGATGGTTCCTTCGAAAAGGAAATCATTGAGGGCAGAGCTGGATGTAGTTTCCAAATCAAATAATTTTGCAGGTCCAGGTATTAATTTGAGTTATAGAAACAAAAATGCCTTTCGTGGTGCAGAACTTTTAGTAGTTCGTCTTGATGGACGTTTCGAAACGCAAATAAGTGGACGAAATAGTAATCAAAATATAGAACAACCCAATCAACAAAACGGACTTTATTCGTATGAAATTGGAGCAGGTTTAGAGCTTTACGTACCTCGTTTTATTGTACCTTTCAAAATCCCTAGTCTAGCTCAAGAGTATGTTCCAAAGACAGTTTATCAAGGTGAAGTTCGGTTATTGAGTCGTGTAAATTATTTTAAACTTCTTTCAGGAACAGCACAGTTTGGTTATGACTGGCAAGAAACAGCTACAAAAAGACACCGTTTTAATCCAGTTTCTATAAATTATGTTCGTTTGATGGACACAACAAGTCTTTTTAATGAAGCCATTGGAGATAATCCACTCTTACAGCGAAGTTTTCAAAATCAATTTATTTTGGGTGGAAATTATTCATTTACTTATCAAAGTGCAGCCAAAGTAGATGAGAATGCTAGAAAAAATAAGAATCATATTTTCTTTAATGGAAATATTGATATAGGTGGAAATCTAATACATAGTGTTCAAAGTATTTTTGTGTCAAGAAAATCTAGTGGTTCAAATCCTTATACAATTTTTAGTGAGCCTTATGCCCAATATGCTCGTGCAGATATAGATTTTAGGTATTATCTCAATTTTAACGAAGAAACTCATCACAAAATAGCCACTCGTTTTATTGCTGGTATAGGAGCTTCTTATGGAAATGCTGATGTTTTGCCTTATACTAAACAGTTTTTTGCAGGTGGAGCAAATAGTATTCGTGCCTTTCAAGCTCGTTCTATTGGTCCGGGTTCGTATATCTCAAAGGATAGTACAAGTGGGCTTTTTTATGACCAAACAGGAGATATGCGCTTAGAAGCAAATATTGAATATCGTTTTCCAATTTATAGTGTTTTTAAAGGTGCTGTTTTTGCAGATGCTGGTAATGTTTGGCTAGTTAGAGAAGACCCAAATCGTGAGGGAGGATTATTTAAGGCTAAAGATTTAATAGATGATATTGCTGTGGGTGTGGGGGCAGGACTTCGTATTGATGTTACCTTTTTTGTACTTCGTTTTGATGTTGCCTTTCCTGTTAGCAAACCGTGGCTTCCAGAAAATGAACGTTGGGTAAGAAGACAGACAGACTTTGGAGACAGAAAGTGGCGTAGAGATAATTTAGTTCTCAATATTGCTATTGGTTATCCTTTTTAGAAGCTGTTTATTTATGCTCAATAAAAAAAGCCACTTTATATAAACAAATCGTAATGATTCAATTATAAAAAATGACTTTAGATAGTAATAGTAGTAAGTGAAAGTTATCTTTAAATATTATAGTTCTTCTTCGCCTTCAGTAGCTTGTTGTATTAATTTGACTTCATTAGTAGCTGCAATCTTAAAAGGTTGTGCCTTTACATTAGCAAATGCTCTAAGGGCAATATCCAATTTATTACCATTGCGATAAACTAATCCTAATAGAAACATGCAACGAGAATGTTCGATAGGGTCTCTCATTTGAGCGAGTGCTTTTTGAAGTGCTTCTGCAGCTTCTTGATGCTTATGAAGATGAAAAAGAGTAAGTCCATTCAGATAAAGTAAGTTTTTGTTTGCTGAATTAAATGTTAAGCCATTTTGTGATGCTTTTAGTGCATTATCATAATTATCTTTAGAGAGTTCTAGTCGTGCTATCTGCTCATAAATCTGTGTACTACGTTTCAAATCTTTTTCAAACTTAGCTGCATTATAATATAGTTCTAATGTTTTATCTACATTTGCTGTTGCTTTGCTGTCTTGTAGGTTAGCAAGTGTAAAATAAGCACTTGCGTTATTAGGGTCTATTTTTAAAGCTTGTTGTGCATAAGCCTGTGCTTCATTAAACTGACGAACCTCTACATAAGCTTCTGCTAGATAGGCATAACGAGCAGGAGAAAACTCTTCAATCTTATTTTTGAAGTTACCATATTTTGCCTTTGACCACGTCTTGAAAGCTTCTTCAAAATTATCTAAATGATAATAGGCATATCCTTTTTGATAATAATAACGAGCATTTTCGCTAGGGTGCATAGTAGCAATTTTGGATTCAATTGTCTCAATAGATTTAATGGACTCTCTATATTGTCCTAAATTATTGGCTACTTGAGATTCTAAGTAATAAAGCTCTAGGTTTTCAGGAAATTCAGTTTTGGTTACTTTAATTTTTTCATAAGCTGTTGCCCAATTTTTTTTGGCTAAATTTTCTTTGATGACAAAGAAGCGATAAAACTGCTTTTTCTCCTTTTCTTTTTCATAACGTGCTGCAATATCATAGAGTTGAGCTGCTTTTGCATTATCGTTTTGGTCTGCATAAATCTTTGCAAGTAAGGCATAAGCAGGAGAGTAATTGCTATTCAAACGAATGACATAACTCAATGATTGTGCTGCTTCTTTTGGCTTTTTGAGTTGATACTCGCATTGCGCCTTCGAATAAATATAGAGATGGTTGCGTGGTTCTCGCTGAACAGCTTTATCATACTCTTGTAGAGCCAAATCATAACGAGCTTGTTGTTTATGACGTTCGCCATTAGCAAACCAATCTAAACCTTCGTGTTGGGCATAAGTGAAATTAGTAAAAGTTGAAAAACTAAAGACGCTACCCAATAGAATTAGTGTAAAGTAAATCGTCTTATTCATAGTGTTTTGGTAGTTTATTTTGGTAGTAGTATTTTATATAGATATGTTTTTGTTAAAGTATCGTTTTATGTTCTTACTTTGTTAAACGAGAAAACAATACCAAAAGGTTATTCTGAAAGCCAGTTTTGTACTAATAAATTCAATATTTTTCGTAATTATTTTATGCTCCAAATAGAAGCCTTTGTTTTGTTTTATAAAAACTTAAAATATTTCAATTTATATCAATTGTTAAGTTAGCTTTAAGGAAAAAAAAAGAATTTAATCGCTTGAAAAGCACAGTTTTATGTCGAAAAAATATGCGTAAAGCAAAAAAGTAGTATGCACTATTTTTAGATAGCGAATACTACTTTATAGAAGTTTTTAGCTTTATTTGATGATTTTTTTTATAAACTCTCTAATTCTTCTCTAATATTTTCTCTTGCTTGTTCTTCTAATTGCTCTCTAAAAAACGAAGTTTGATAAATGATAGATCGCTCTAAAAAATTCTTTAAAACCAATTTTCGTCCTCGCTTATATAAGAAGTTTGGAACATAACCAAACTCTTCCCTTACTTGGTTAGAGTAGTTTTTGTATATAGATTTTGATTGACCTAGGATAGCTAAATCTAAGTC
Organism: Bernardetia sp. ABR2-2B; assembly: GCF_037126435.1. Lineage (GTDB taxonomy): Bacteria > Bacteroidota > Bacteroidia > Cytophagales > Bernardetiaceae > Bernardetia. The sequence continues at coordinate 3,279,237 of NZ_CP147020.1, forward strand.
TAAAAGCACTTGTAAATCTCTATCTGAAGTTTTAGAATGATTTTTGGTAGCTTCAATATAATTCATCACTTTTCGTACTCTTTCGATAGGTAAGTAAGGAGATAGTTGTTCTTGAAAAAATTTTGCACTCCTGCTTTCGTTATCTTTACGAAGTGGAACATAAATAGCATCATGAAACCAAATGGCTAATTCAATAGAAAGTGTGTCATTAACTTCATCTGGATAATCATATAAGCCTTTAATCATTGCTTTTATGTGTTCCCAGTTATGATAATGACGAGTATTTTCTTTATATTGAGAGCCTAAAAGTGTAAATATTTCTATATTTTTATCTTCAGGAAGAGAAAAGTTAGACACCATATCTACCCAACTTACCAATAAAAAATTAGCACCTTCAAAGTTGTTTTTTGTTACTTTTGTATTCGAATCCATAATATTGCTTTATATGAAAATCAATTAGACTGATTTTCATAAGATATATCTAATAAAGATAATTTTATGTTTGCTTCTAAATATCCTTATCTTCTATCATTTTTTTAGAAACAACAATTTATACCCATTTTATAAAGACAAGTTAATAAGTAATCAGCTATGTACAAAATCCACTTTACGTTACAAGGAGTATTTTCATCTTCTCTATTTTCTAAATTTTTTCTGTTATTTTTCTTCAGTTTTGTTTTTTCATTTACTTCAATACCAAGTTTTGCTCAAAACTCTACCTTAGATTTTGAAGAATCAGAGTTTGACTTTGGAAAAGTAGAATTTCAAGATACACTTACACATCGTTTTTATTTTACAAACAACACAGAAAATGAAATTAAAATACTAGATATTTCAACAGATTGTGCTTGTAGTTTTTCAAATGAAACCACAAAAATGGCTATACAGAAAGAGGAGCGTAGCTTTGTAGAAGTAGTTTTTTTGCCTTATAGTTATGGAAGTTTTGCCAAAGTGTTTACCATCAAAACAGATAAAGCAGGAACGCAAACACTAATGCTAAAGGGAGAATTACAACCCGTTTTGAATAAAAATAGAGATTTTAAATATACAGTAGAAAAAACACCAGAAATACGTACACGAACTAAGTATTTACATTTTGGAAATGTATTGAATAAAGTTCCTATGACTAAGAAGTTTGAGTTTTATAATTCAAGTAAAGAAGATGTTGTTTTTACAGGAAAGATGGAAATGCCAAACCATCTACAAGTGCGCTTTGATTCTACTCATATCCTGAAAGCTGGAGAAACAAGTGCTATTTATGTTATCTATGACCCACTTTTAAAAAATGATTTTGGTTACTTAGAAGACATAATAACTCTTTTTGGAGAACAAAATAAAAAAACTATAAAATTAGATTTTAAAGTAACAGCTAATGTAGAAGAGTATTTTCCAGCTTTAAATATCGAAATGTTAGAGGCTTACCCAGAACTCAAAGTTGAAGATGATTATATCAACTTGGGAAGTCACTATCTCAAAAACTTAAATGGCAAAGATTCTTTAGAAGCTACCTTTGTACTAAAAAATGAAAGTAATATGCCTTTAAAAGTGCATAGAATAATAGAAGGGTATGGCTGCAAACTAATTACAGAAAAATCAGAATGGAATCAGATTTCGCCACATAGCAATGCGATTGTAAAAGTAATTTTTCAAACGCCAGAAGATAGAGGGACATATGTTCGTTCGCTAACTGTAATTTGTAATGACCCTAGAAAACCTATCAGAACGATGAAAATAAAAGCTATTTTGAGATAATATAGCTTATCTCTTCAGCTTGATAAGAATCACATTAAATAGTAAAATGCTTCATTTTATCAATCATTCTTTTCATAGATAGATTAATAGAATGAGTTGCTTCTGCCAAATTTAGAACTTCATTTTTAGAACACCATTTTATAGCCAAAATCTCTTCATCTTGAGGAGTTAATGTTTCATTTTCATCAGCTTCTACAATCATACGAACATCAAAATGCAAATGCTCTGCGATTTCTTTTTTTTGAGCAATAGTGTGAATATCAACATCATAAATATGAGAAGAAAGTAGCTTTAAATCTTTAAGACCACTTTCTTCTCTTACTTCTCTCAGAATAGTTTCTTCAATTGTTTTGTCAGTTTCTTCTATGTGTCCACCGATTTGTAGCCATTTACCTATTTTTTTATGATGAATAAGAAGCACTTTCGTACGATTTTTATTGACTATCCAAGCCGAACCTGTAAGCTGTCCAGTTAGATTAGAACGCAAAGCAAAATCATTGTTTTGCTCTAAAAAATCAATCATTTGTTTTTGAAATTCTATTTCTTCTGAAAATGAAGTTTGATAATCTTGCAATAAATCTAAAATAGGTTGTTTATTCATAGATAAAAAAGTATTTAAAATTAATTGATCTCTACTGACTGGTAATTGTTTAGAAGCGTTCGATTTCTCTTTTTGCATCTTTGGCTTTCAAGTCTTGGCGTTTATCATATAGCTTTTTACCTTTTGCAAGTACGACCTCTATTTTTGCAAGTCCTCTAGCATTGACATATACCTTTGTTGGAATGATTGTCAGACCTACATCTTGAGCATCGTATTGAAGTTTTTTGAGTTCTTTTCGTTTCAAAAGTAACTTTCTATCTGCTTTTTCCTCGTGATTATGGATATTTCCCTTATCATATTGTGAAATATGAAGGTTACGAAGAAATAATTCATTTCCAATAAACAAACAGAAGGCATCACTTATCGTAACTTTTCCCATTCGAATAGATTTGATTTCAGTTCCTTGTAAGACAACTCCTGCTTGATAAATATCAATAAAATGATATTCGTGAGAAGCCTTACGATTTCTGATACTAACTGACTTTTGTATTTCTTTTTTCTTGCCTGACATAATTTTTTTGATTTAATTTTTAGTGAGTGTTTATTTTAAACTTATTTGAGAAGGGATAAGTTCGAATTATTTTTTTAGTGAATCTGCTATTTTTTGTATTTCTTCTATTGATAGTCCTGTGATGTCAGCAATATCTTCAAAATCAAAACCCTTCAAAATAGATTTTTCAGATGTCTTGATAGATTTATTTCTTTCGCCTTGTTCCAAGCCTTGTTTAATTCCCTTTTCTAAATCTTTTTCTAGCCCTTGTTTTATTCCTTCTTCTGAAGCAATCTCTTTGGCAAACTTTAGGCTATTATTCAAATCCCTATAATACTTCAAACTATCTTCGTAGTCTCTTCTTTCTTTTTTATTAAATTGAGCAAGTTCTGCTGTTTTGAAAACTTTATCAAATATTCTTTCCTGAAGAGCCACAGGACGGTTTTGAAAGCGTTGCAAATTACGAATCACATAGAACCATTTATCTTCTAATGTTTCTAACTCGTGTTCTTCTTTATTAAAAAATGGGATTTGAATATGGACATATGTTAACTTCTAATAAAAAATTGAGAATTGAAACAGTATAAACAGCCTTCAAATCAAATTCCCAATCTGCCCCTTTTTTTGCTTGTTCTTGAATAGGGAATGTAGAGTAAAAAATAGTACGTTCTTTAAAGTATTTTTGCCTTGCCTTTTGAAGTTCGACAATAAACTTCTCTCCCTCATCATTTTCACAATAAAGGTCGTAAATTACTTTTCTATCCATAGGAGAATGTCCTAAATGTTCTGTTTTGAGATAGTTTAGATTAGCAATTTTTGCTTCTTGTGGTAACACCTCATTCAAAAAACTAATCAATAAATCCTTATTGACTTCTGAACCAAATAATTTCTTGAAACCAAAATCGGTAAATGGATTTAAGTATTTTTCTTGTGTGGACATTTTTTTCTTCTTTTAGTTGAGATTATTCTATACAAAAATACAAATTATAAAAGAACTATTGATTTGGCTTTATTTATTGCGCCGACATCTTTCACTACAATATTTTACTTCGTCCCACACTTTTTCCCATTTTTTGCGCCACGTAAAAGGCTTTTGACAAACAATACATATTTTTTGAGGTAAATCTGATTTTTTGATGTGTTTACTCATTCTAATTTATTTCTATAAAAGATAATCAATTTAGATTTTTCTTCAAAACAACTTAGCTTTATTTATTGTTCGGAATAGGTATTTCAAAAACTCAATTTTTATTCTTCTTCTTTTCTCTTAATTTAACCCTATTACAAAATGATGCTTTCAAAAAACTATTTTTTTTTATCACTTATTGCTGTCTTTACAGGAATAGGTTCTTACTTTTTAGTATTTAACAACTCTGATTCAGAATTTGAAAATAAAGCGTGTTGTGCCGTTGATGAGTTTGCCAAATTTACGGCAGATAAAGAATTTGTAAATAAACATCCCAATCCGATTGCCTTTGATTTTACTCCTGCCTATGGAGAAATGTCCGAAGTAGCCGTAGAAGGTGGCGATGCTGCGAATGTTTTTATGGTAAAATCTAAAAAAGCAACAGGAAAATATTTATTTGTTTTTCACGAATGGTGGGGAATGAATGACTATGTAAAAAAAGAAGCTGAAAAATACTACAAAGATTTTGGCTGTAAAGTAAACGTAATTGCTATTGATTTGTATGATGGCAAAGTGGCAACAGAAAGAGAAGATGCTCAAAAATATATGCAAGGAATGGACAATGAACGTGCTACTGCAATCATTGAAGCTGTAACCAAACATGCGAAAGAAAAGGCTATGGAAGATGCTAGTCAGCCTTTACAAATTGCTACAATTGGTTGGTGTTTTGGTGGTGGTTGGTCATTGCAAGGTTCTATTATTGCAAATGACTATACCAAAGCAACGGTTATGTATTATGGAATGCCTGAAAAAGATATGGAAAGAATCAAGACAATCAAATCTCCTGTTTTGGGAATCTATGCCAACAAAGACAAGTGGATTACGCCAAAAGTAATGAAAGAATTTGAAAAATCAATGAAAGAAACTGGTAAAACGATTACTATTTTAGGATATGAAGCTGACCACGCTTTTGCAAACCCAAGTTCTCCAGCTTACAACGAAACGACAGCTAAAGAAGCTCGTAAAAAAACAATTAAATTTTTGAAAAAGAATTGGTATTAAAACTCAATTACGAACTGCTAAACTAGTGAAGCTAATTTAGTAATTTATTCAATTTCTAGTCTATTTGTGAATCAATCTTATCAAAATCAAAAAAGCCTATTCACTAAAAAAATGAATAGGCTTTTTATATATTTTTATCTAATAAGAGGGTTATTTACCACTATTAAAAATCGTAAAGCGAGTTCCTACTTGCCAACCATACGCTTGTGAAGAAAAAGTTACTCCATTTTCATTAATCAATGAAGAAAGAGAAGATTTGTATGTTCCTCCCCCCCAAATCATAAGGCGATTGGTAATGTGGTAATTGATTCCTACTTGTGTCCAAACTTGCGTATTTGTGTTTCTATGAGTTCCCATTGCATACGTAAAGTCAGGATCAGCACTTGTGTAAGAAGAATTACTCAAAAACTCTATGGCTGTTCCGAGTTGTGCAAAACCACTAAATTTTTTAGCTCTGCTTTCTCCAAACTGATAACCAATAGCTATCGGAACTTGTATCCATTCATAATTTACTTCCACTTGATTATTGGGAAATTCTCTCAAGTTCAATGTATCAGTCAAATCTACATCAAGACGAACATAATTTGTAGAACCAAAAGAATAAGTAGCCTTTCCCATTCCTAAGCCAGTATTCAAGCTCCAACGTTTGTTTTTACCAAATGCTAAAGCGACATCAAAACCTGTTTGTTGATATGTTCCACTAATAGCTGTTTGTGTAAGTGTGTCAGCAAGGTTTGAGCTATAAGCTTCAATAACCGTAAGACCAGAATGAAGAGAATCAGTTCTGAAGCTTGGTCTATAAACTCCTTGTGTATGATTGATACCAAAAGTAAGAGCTATTCCAGATGATTTTTTTGAATCTTCTGTTGGGTTTTTGCTGTTCTGGTTATTCGCAATAGCTTCGCCTGTGCTGTCTATCTTTATAAAAACGTCTTCTTGTTCAAAATAAGGATTTCCAACAGGTACATATTTTGACCAGTCAATTTCTTTGACATCAACTAAGGCTAAATCTGTGTTTGTTTCTGTAATTGTTTTATCAGAATTACTATCAGTCTGTAAATCTGTATTTTTATCTTTTTGGGTTTTGTCTTTTTTAGGCTTATTATTTACAACAACAGAAATTGCTACATCAGAATTATTATCTGTATTCGTTGTAGAGTTATTATCTATTGAATTTGAGTCAGTAATATTTTTATCAGAATTAATTGAAGTAGAAGAATTTGAATTGAGATTCTCTGTATCAGAAGTAGCTACTGAATTATCTTTTTGAATTGGATTTGATTCTGTATTGTTTTCTCTATTATTTATGCCATTTTGAATAGTTTCAATTTTATTTTTATCTGAATTTGCAATATCGTTGTTTGAAGGAGTATTTGTGTTGTCATAAACCAACGTAAACCAAAACATAACCACCAGAAGAAGAGCTGCCACTAGTCCAGAAGTCCAGTAGAATAAAGGACGTTTGTACCAAGGCTTTGCATCTAAAGCTGCATCTATTTGTTCCCATAAGTGGGCAGGTGGCGCAAATTGAGCATTTTCGAATTTATTCTTAAACTGCTCTTCAAACTTTCCATCCAACTGCTTTCGGTTGTTAGCTCCGAAGTTGTTCATAACTTTCATCTTCTTTCAAGAGCATTTCTTGTAGTTGTGCTCTTGCTCGTGCATACTGTGATTTCGATGTTCCTACGCTGATTTCTAATAGCTCGGCAATTTCTTTGTGTTTGTATCCTTCAATGGCATACAAATTAAAGATTTGCTGAAAACCATCAGGCAGTCTACGAATAACTTGTAAAAGTTCCTCTAAGTCAAATTGGTCTAAAACTATATTTTCTTCTGAATTATAGTTTATATCCGTTACTTCTTCTTTGAAGGCTTTATCATATTTGTTTCTTCCTGACTTGAGTGCTTGATTGATAACAATCCTGCGAATCCAAAACTCTATCGGACAATCCTGCTCAAAACTTTCAACATGTTTAAAAACATTAATAAAAGATTCTTGCAAAATATCATCTGCTTCTAAAGTAGTCTTTGCATAACGCATTGCGATAGCATACATCTTTGGTGCAAATTGTTCGTACAAAGTACGTTGCGCCTGACGTTTGCCTTTGATGCAATCATTGATGAGTTGAGTTTCTTCAGAAGAAGGAATGTAAGCAACACGAGTTTCTTGGTTCGCATTATCTGTATCTATTTCTTCTTCTTGATTGGTTTGGTACTCAACTTTTTCAATGGATTGACTTCCGTTATGTTCATAAATTTTTGACATAAAAGGAAATTCACTCATATATTAGACCCACAATAGGTATAAAATGGTTGCACGAGATTTTAAAAAACTCAAAATAAATTAGCTTACTTATGATTACTGAAATATCTTTTTACAAAAAAACTATTAATGAGAATCAATAGATTATTAACTCAAATTATTGATAATGAACAAGATAAGGTTTTTTGTGGATTTTTTCTGTAAAAAATTTAATTATAGTTAGAAAATGAATCATACCTTGTACGAAGGTAGAAATAAAAGTGCAGCACAAAATCACAAAAAAATAAAATTAAAGAATAATTAATCTAAAAATAATTTAGTTTTTGGTATGATTTGAAAAGAACAAATATAGTGTTCAATCATTTACGTAGTAGTAGATAACAAAAATACAAAAAAGATTCAAGATACTGCACATTGTTAGAGAAAAAATAATATTACTTGTCTATGAGAAATATCGTTTCAAAAAAATAATAAGACAGTTTATCTACTCTATTACTTCAAAAGAAATAGAAGTAATCTCTACACCATTTTTATCAGAGGAGTGCATTCTAAAATCGTACTTTCCTGCTTTTTTGGGAGCTTTAAATTTCAAAACTCCACTTTCTTTATTGGTAAAATAATCATAAGAAATATCATATTTATCGTTTCTAGCTTCGTCTCCATGAGGAATTTCGGAGGGAATAATTCCAATCCAAGGATACTGATTTAGTTTTTTATTGACTTTAAAACTGAGCATAATTCTCTCGTTTGGAGCAAATGAAGTTTTCTCTAAACTCAACTCTCCATCAAGGTCAATAAAAGTGTTCTTTTCTACTACTTCAAAAGAAACATAGGTAATTTCTATACCATTTTTGTCAGAGGAGTGCATTCTAAAATCATACTTTCCTATTTCTTTGGGAGCTTCAAATTCTAAAACTCCATTTTCTTGATTGTCAAAATATTTATAAGAAATATCGTGTTGGTCATTTGTAGCTTCGTCTCCATGAGGTATTTTAGAAGGAACGATTCCAATCCAAGGGTGCCTATTTAGTCTTTGATTTATTACAAAAGTCAGTTTAATTTTTTCTTTAGACTCAAAAATATGCTCCTTTAGATAAAGCGTTCCCTTCAGGGAAGGAGTTTTAGAGGTTTTTTTTGTACTTGTTGCTCTCTGTGGTTCGACTTGCCCTCTATTAACTCTATACTGAGTTTGTTTTTCTTGCCTTGTTTCCTCTTCTTTTTTTTCTGTACAGGAATTAAAAACTCCTATTAACAGTAATATAGATGGAATAACGAATAAGTATTTCACGGCTTGAGCATTTAGTTTTATAAAAAATTGGATGGCATATCAAATTTATTTTTTACTCAGTTCTCATAAAAAAATCCTCAAAAAACACTTGATTAAGCAGGTATTTTTTGAGGAAATTAAAAAGAACAGTTTACTCTGTAACTTCAAACGAAAGAGAAACAATTTCTACTCCTTTGCTGTCAGTAGAATGCATTCTGAAATCGTATTTCCCAGCTTTATTAGGAGCTGTAAAATTCAATGTTCCGTTTTCTTGATTATCAAAGTATTTGTAAGCAACATCGTGCTGATCATTTTTATCTTCATCTCCGTGTGCTATTTCAGAAGGAATAATTCCAACCCAAGGTTTGTTATCCAATTTCTTATCTACATTGAAAGTAACATTAACGGCTTCTCCTACTTTGAAAGACGTTTTTTCTAGGGTAAGTTCACCTGTAATTCCTTCTGCTGTGCCTTTAGCAGAGTTGCTATTAGACTCTGCACCCCCACAAGAAGCAAAGCTAAAAATCAAAAAAAGACAAACTAATACTGATTTTAATGAAATGGTATTCATAACTTAAATAGTTAAATGATAAAATAAATTTGGCAATGTTTTAAATAAAAAGTTTAAAACTTCTTAAAAATAAGAAAATTTTCACTAAAACCAATTTTGCTAATTTTTATCAATCTATCTAAAATAATTAGAACATAGTGCATAAATATGTGTAATTTGTGCTACCAAACAAATGAAATAATTTTTACAAAAAATATATGTCTTTATCTTCTTCTTTCCTTCAAAAAGTAGCTACCGAATTATATCAAGAATGGAAAACTGAAATTTCTGATTTACATATTGTCCTTCCTACAAGAAGAGCTTGTCTGTATTTCAAAACATTTTTGTCTGAAATAGCAGAAGAAACCATTTTTTCGCCAAAAGTAGTTTCTTTAGAAGATTTTATTGTGAGTTCTTCTGGATTGGAAATTGAAGATACAAGTGCGCTTGTCTTTGAGCTTTATGATTCGTACCAAAATTTTGACAAGGCTGTGGCTGGTTCTCTTGAGCGTTTTGCACCGATGGCAATTACGATGCTTTCAGATTTTAATTTGATTGATAGAAATTTAATTAAATCACACGAGCTTTTTGAGTATTTGGATGAGGTAAAGACAATGGAGCGTTGGGGCGAAATGTACGGAGAAGAGGGACAAGAAGAAGCTATAAGTTCGCTAAGTAGAATTACAGAATACTATCTTTTTTGGCAGAATGTAGAAAAAACCTACAATCATTTTAGAGAAAAACTAGAGAGTTCTGGACGTGCATATAGTGGTTTGGCATTTCGTAATGTCTATGAAAATTTGGAGCAAGTAGTGGAAGAACAGAGAATAAAATGTGCTGTTTTTATTGGTTTTAATCAGCTTTATAAAGCAGAAGAATTGATAATTAGAAAACTTTTAAAGCTAAATAAAGCCAAAGTTTTTTGGGATATGGACAAGTTTTATATTGATGCTAAATGGCACGAAGCAGGAAACTATTTTAGAAAATTTAGACAAAACGGATTTATAAAAGGAAGGCGAGAAGAAATTAGCTTTGTAGAAAATCTTATCCAAACAGAGAAGAAGGAAATTGAAGTAATTAGTGTAGTAAATACAATTACACAAGCCAAAACAGCAGGACATCTTTTAAACGAAATGATTGAAAGACTGATTTCTAAAAATGAGTTTTTTAAGTTTTCACAAGCACGAAATCATACAGCCGTTTTATTACCAGATGAAACGATGCTTTTGCCGATGCTTTACTCACTTCCAAAAAGTAGTGAAGGCGTAAATATTCAGAAGCTAGTCAATATTACGATGGGAGTTTCGCTTAGAAATACGCCACTTTTTTCGCTTATCAAAAATCTTTTTCAGGCGCAAGAAAATATGTTGCGAGATGAAGACCAGCCTTTGAGTGTTTATCACAAAGACCTTCAAAGAATATTGCAGCATCCCTATATTCGTCCGATTGATGAAGACGAAAATCCACCTTTGCAGCGAATGCACGAGGAGAATTTAATTTATTTTTCTGTAAAAGAGTTAGCTGATTATAAGAAAAACGGTTGGCTCTATGGGCAGCTCTTCGAAGATTGGGGCGTAAGTACGAAAAAAGATAACGAAAATAATTCGGGAAATATTCATAAAGCCTTGCGTTCTTTTTTCAAAATTATTGAAGCTCTAGCGCACCGATTTACACAAGAAGAATTTTCATTGGAAAGTGAATATTTGTTTGAGTTTTATAAGCTCTTGAAGCAGATTGAGAGAATGATAATTAATTATTCGCCAAATGAAGAAACTCATATTGGAAATTCTATTTTTGGAGAAATTGATGAAGAATTAGATAGAAAAACAAATAAAGAAAAATTTAAAAATCAAAGCAAAGGCAAATTACGTATTCCATTAAAGATAGAATCTTTTGAAAGATTGCTTTTAGAGTTGATGCGTGATAGAAAAATTCCATTTACTGGAGAACCGATTGCACCTATTCAGATTATGGGAATGTTGGAAAGTAGAGCCTTAGATTTTGAAAATGTAATTATTATTTCGGCAAATGAAGGGATTTTTCCTCGTGGAAAAGTTCTGACTTCTAGCATTCCGTTTGATATTCGTTTGCAGTTTGGACTTCCTACACATACCGAAGACGATGCTGCCTATTCTTATAATTTTTATAGACTTTTGCAACGCAGCAAAAAAATAACACTCATTTATGCTTCTGATATGGAAGGAATGCGTGGAGGAGAGCCGAGCCGTTATGTCAATCAAATAAAAAGCGAACTTGCGCCTTTAGAGAATATCAGTTTTTATGAATCTCGTTTGGAATTGCCTTTACCAACCTTCGAAAATAGTGCTAGAGAAGTAGAAAAAACACCTGCCATCATTCAAAGGTTAGAAAAATATCTGACAGAGGAAGGACTTTCGCCAAGTTATATCAGTCGTTATTTGGAAGAGCCGATGCGCTTTTATGAGCAGAAAGTTTTGAAACTAAATGAACCTCCAATGATGGAAGAAGATTTATTTCAGCACACCTACGGACAGGTTATGCACGAGGCGTTGGAAGAACTTTTTGAGCCGTTGGTAGGAAAAGAAGTAACCGAAGAGTGGCTAGACAAAACAAGAAATGACAAAGAAAACTTAAAGCTCTTAGTAGAAAAACTAATCACACAACTGGCTGGTGGCGTGATACACGATACAGGAAAGAATTTTCTATTAAAAGAAGTTACACAGTCTTTGATACCAGAGTTTATGCGATTGCAGAAAGAAGAAGCTCCTATTCGTCTGATTGCGCTAGAGCAAAAACTAACACACAAAATTTCGTTTGATATTGCCATAGATGGAAAAATTCGTAAAATCCCTTTAAAACTTATCGGAACGGCTGATAGAATTGATATAATTACAACAAAAGAAGGAATCAAAAAGCTACAAGTCATCGATTATAAAACTGGAAAAATGGATGCAGCAGCATTAAAAGCCGATACTTTCGAACAGCTTTTGAGTGATGAGAAAGCTAAAATTATTCAACTTGTTTTGTATAAATATTTGTTCATTAAAACCTATCAAGCAGGACAAATAAAGCATTTGCCGACAGATTTTAGCCTAGAAGAATACGAAATTGCTTCTGGTTTTTGGTTTTTTAGGAAGCTAAGTTCCAATTTTACGCCTTATGCGCTAAAAGCCGAAAAAGATTTGACTCTAGATGGTTTTCTTTCAGAAGTAGAAACCTTTTTACAGAAGGTAGTAGAGCAAATGCTTGATGCAAGTATTCCGTTTTCTGATGTGATTGATGTGGATATTTGGGAGGAGGAAGGCGAAGATGCCTAAATATAACCGTCGTTGAGGCGTTGCCGTCAACGAGGATTAAATTATTTACTCAACGACGACGAAGTCTCGTTGACGGTTGAATCAATCCAACAAACCCAATTCCTGAGCAATATCATGGGTAAGTTTGGAGAGTGGGCGAAGGTGGAAATTTTCTTCTTCCATAATTCCGTTGGAAAGATGGCGAATTACGTCTTCTTTATTTCTAAAAAAAGTCCCTTCATATTTTTTAAAAAGCTCATCGATATACGAATCTGGATAAGTGATTTGTTTTTGGATAAGCTCTAATACTTGGTCTTTGTGTTGGTCATAAAGTTCTTTTATATGAAAAACTTTGTAGTTCTCTTTTAGAACTTCTCTAGCTCTTTCATAATCAATACAAAATCCATCTTTATCGTAATAGAATTTTGAATTTTCGATTTTCAGACCAAAACTAAACTCTTCTATTTTAGAATATGGATTTACTGAAACTAATTTTGTTCCTTTAAAAGTCTGATTACAAGTTTTGCAGCTTGGAATGAGATTATAAAACGATACAGCTAAAAAAGGATATTTCTTTTTTGGATAGAAATGGTCTAATTCATCAATTCGTATTTTTACTTTCTCTTCTTTTGTTACCTCTATTTCCTCCTTTACTTTTCTTTCTGTTTCAACAAGTTTGATATAATTTCTGTTACAGTACGGACAAACTGAAATATTTAAACTTTCTACAATGTCTTTTGAACTATATTTTGTTTCTTCATCATTTTCTTTTTTTCTAACAAAACCATTTGTCAAGTAGCCATAATAAGTTAGAAAGCCCTGAAAATCTTCTTTGTCTTTACATTGATGAGCATTCCAAATCTCTACTAAATCATCTATTTCACTAGGAGAAGCAAGGACAATTTGCTCAAAAGTAATGCCCTCAAAATATTTTTTTATTGCATCATCAAAATATTTTAAATCAAATTTTTTCGTTCCTTTTTCAGCATAATTTTTTATCGCTTCCCAATGCCTTTGCGCCAGTTTTTCTAAATCTCGGTGTTGTATTGGAATCATTTTATTGGTAGTTTATCGGTCAGTCAATAAAAACTTTGTCAGTAGTTTTTGGTAATCCAAAATAACTCTGACAATAGTTTAGCGCAAGAGTGTTTATTTTTCCAACTATTGACAGCCTTCTGAAAAGGACTGTCAAAGTCAGAAAAATGCTTTTATCAAAATACCTTTATAGGTCAGTACCGTTATTGTTTTTTTTATCTTGCTCTTCTTTTAACTTTTTCCACTTTTTTAATTCTTTTAATTCCTCTCTCATTTCTTTAATTTCGCTAGTATGTTCATCTACTTTTCGAAGGCGTTTACTATCCAAGAGTTTTTGTAGCATATTTTTTACAATCGGCTCTCCAATCATTGAAATAATCATTTCGCATTTATCTAATTCTTTCTGTTTAGGTTCGCTTTCATTCAAAATATCAATGGCTTCATCAATCTTACTTTGAGCAAACTCCCCCACCAAACCACCTTTCATAAAAAACGAATCTGTCAGAAGTGTATGAATATTTGCTCCAAACGTTTCTTTCATACTCTCTAGTTTGGACACTTTACACAAACCTGTATTGTCTTCTTTTTCTAAAAAAATAACATTCTCTTTCGGCAAGTCAGAAACCAAGAAAGGAGAGTGAGAAGTTAGAATAAGTTGGATTTTTTTCTCTAGGAATATCTTTGGCAAAGTCTCAAGCAAGATTTTTAAATACTGCTTTTGCCATTGGGGATGTAAACCTAGTTCGCCTTCGTCTATGAGAAGAGTGAAAGAGCCAATACTAGATTGTATATTAGACCAAATACGTTCTATATGTTCATTAACTTGATGAAGTAATGAAAAAGTTTTCATTAACGCTTTTTCTCCATAGCTTAAATAAATAACACTGCCATTGGTAGCAAAATTTAAACTATAAAACTTAATAGGAATCTTTTTATCTATATCAATAAATTTAAAAAATAAATTACTTGATGTTTTTATACTAAAGCGATTATCTTGAAGTTTACTTTGTTGTAGAATATTTAGTAATTTTTTGCTTGGCTCAATAATAAGCAGAATTTGGAAGTCATATTTGATAATTGCATCCTGAGAGTCATACAATAATTTTATATCATTTATCAATTTCTCATAGTTTCCTTTAGAGTTACGAATGGTATAAAAAAGTTTATCCAAAAAAATATTACCTCTATTTTTTGCCTTTTGCATACTTAGAATTTCATGTATATATCTAGACTCTATACTCTTCATAATTTTAAGGTATAGAGAACGATAAAAATTTTCTGATATGTTTTCTTGAAGAGAGTTCGACTGTACTTCTTTTACAATTAGTTCTTTTATGATATCAGATTGAAAGCTTTTTTCGAAATATATTGAAATTGCTAATTCATCACCAGTAAAGCCAAAGTATTTTCCAAATTCTAGGAAATAGAGAAATTGTAAATAATTTTCATCGTCAATGTAATTACTTAATGATACCTTGCCATTTTCATCAAATGATTTTAAATTATAAAATAGATTATTGATCGAAATATCAATGTAATTTGCTCTTTTAGTATGCACATCTACTCCGTGTTTGATGAAGTTTTCTAGTGAATATGAGTAATTTACTATACTAAAATTGTTTATATCTATCAAATCAATATCGTTGGATACTTCTATATTGGTTGGTGCTTTGTACAACTTACCCTTACCTTCCATTAAAATGACACATTTTAATTCTACTACATCTTCTATGTATATAGTCCCAAGTTTTCTTATAAACTCCAATACCGAACTCTTCCCAGCTCCATTCTCTCCAACAATAGCCGTAACATTGCTTATTCCATAGTCTGTATTTTTTGTTGTTTCATCTTTGAAAAAATCCTTATAAAACTTTTCCTTAGTTGTTTTCTCTGTCGGTTTCATTTTATCTATCAAAGTTCCACCAGTAACGATTTTCTTTTCTTTATCGTTTTCATCAAAAGTAGGCTCAAAATGAAAATCATACAAGGGACTAAAATTAAATCCTTGTTGTTTGATATTTTTATAGTCTTCAATCCAAAGGTAGAGGAGTTGCATAATGGCGTTTTGAGGAGAAAGTAGTGTTTTAAAATAGAAAACAAGATACAATTTATCTTTCCAAAAGCCTAAATCTTTTGATAGACCTTTATCAATTAATCTCAAGTAGTGTATAACTTAATTTTAGTTATTTCTAGCCTGTATTTGTCCTATTTCCTTCTGTCTTACTTACCTTTGTGAAAAGTTTTTATAGTAAAAATCACAAAATTACATTCTTTGCAAAACTCTACTCCCTCTTCTGTTTCTACCTCAAAACTTGATAATTTACTTGCCAAAATCGGAATTACAAAAGGCATCTTGTATATGCTTTTTGCTGTTCTGTTATTTGCTACAATGAATTTGATAGTAAAAATGCTTCCTCATATTCCTGCGATGGAAATTATACTTTTTCGTTCTGCTGTTTCCTTTGTGATTTGTGTGGTTGGACTGAAAATGCAGAAAGTAAAGGGACTGGGAACAAACAAAAAAGTTCTTTTTCTGCGTGGTCTTTTTGGAGGAACAGCTCTATTTCTGTTCTTTACTACGATTCAGAATATTCCTTTGGCTTCTGCAATTACACTACATTATTTAGCTCCAATCTTTACTGCGATAATTGCTTGGCTTATTTTGGGAGAGCGTTTGGTGCTTCTTCAATGGCTGTTTTTCTTGATTTCTTTTGTAGGAGTAACGATGGTAAAAGGCTTTGATGAGCGTGTTGATACTGTTTATTTTATTATGGGAATCGTATCAGCTTTTCTTTCTGGTTGTGCCTACAATTGCATCAGAAAACTCAAAACTTCGGAGCATCCTCTTATGGTAATTCTTTATTTTCCACTTGTTACGCTGCCAATTGCTACTCTTTATTGTGTTTTTTATGAATGGAAAATGCCTGTTGGTTTGGATTGGCTCTACCTTTTATTGATAGGCGTTTTGACACAAATTGCACAATTATACATGACGAAAGCCTATCAGATTGAAGAAGCTGCACGAGTGGCAAGTGTGAGCTATACGGGAATTATTTATGCACTCGGTTTTGGATTTTTATTTTTTCACGAAGTCTTTAATATTTATGTTTCTATCGGAATTGGTCTGATGCTTTTGGGCGTAATTTTGAATGTTACTTTTAAAAATACAAAGAAAGAAGAAATAAAGTTAGATGATGAAATTTTGGATAGGTTAAAATAATTCTTTTAGCCGTCGTTGAGACTATGTCGTCAACGAGGTTTTTTAAATCCTCAACGACGGCAAAGCCTCATTGACGGTTAGACAGCATAGACAATAATTATTTTACATTTTAAATCCCATTCTACGCTTTCCTGTCAAATCTTCATAAGCAAAATTGACTTTTTCAAGGTCTTGTTTCTCTAAAGTCTGTAATACTTTTTCAGTTCTTTCTTCTATTGAGAGCGATGCCATACGCAAATGTTGTTGTCTAACAGCTTCCCCAGCAATAGTTCGAATCGTTCGTGCATTTCCAAAATATTTGTCTCTTTGAGCATGTAAAACAGCAACTTGATTTTTGAGATATTCTTTTGTCTCTTCTGTCAAAGTCAATTTTTCTTTCTCAAAATACCCTTCTGCAACTTCTAAAAGTTCTTCTACGGTCAAATCCTTAAAAATGATGGTTCTATCAAAACGAGATTTCAGACCAGGGTTCATCTCTACAAACTGTTCCATATTTTGAGTGTAACCTGCTGCAATCACAATAAACTCGCCTCTTTTATCCTCCATTTGTTTCAAAATAGTTTCTAACGCTTCTTTTCCGAAGTCGTTTTGTGTTTTTGAGTCGGAAGTCAGCGCATAAGCTTCATCAATAAATAAAATTCCACCAATAGCACTATTGATTTTTTCTTGTGTTTTGATGGCTGTTTGTCCTACAAAACCAGCTACCAAACTTTGTCTATCACATTCTACCAAATGCCCACGTTCTAAAATTCCCAAGGCTCTATAAATGGTTGAAAGAATACGAGCTACAGTAGTTTTTCCAGTTCCAGGGTTTCCTTTGAAAAGCATATGTAACGAAAACTGATTTAAAACATCACGACCTGTTTGTTGATAAAAACGAACAAGGGCAATCAATTCATCAATGCGTTTTTTGACTTCTGAAAGTCCGACAAGAGCGTGAAGTTCTGTCATCGAACGCTGCAACTCTTCTTCATCTATTGAAAGCAAAAGAGGAGTAACTGTTTTTCCTGCCGTAAGGTGCGCTACATCAGCCACATTAACTGTTGAAAGGTCTTTGTTTGATAAATCTTTAGGGTTTTCGCTTTTCATAATACGAACGCCCAAATTCATTTTGGCTTCTCTAATTGTAGTCTTGACAAAACGAGCATTTCCAAAAGTAGTATCTCTTTTTCTGTATTCTTCTGTAATTTTTTTATTGAGAATATGAAAGGCTTCTGGCGTAAATTGCAAATCGCTTTCTTTTTCTGTAAGCTGTGCAATTTCTAAAAGCTCGTTTGGTGTATAATCTGGAAACTCAAATTGAACAGGAAAACGAGATTTTAACCCAGGATTGGACTCTAAAAGTAGTTCCATAGGTTGTGTATAACCTGCCAAAACGATAGCAATATCGCCCTTTCCATCTGAAATTTCTTTTACCAAAATCTCAATTACTTCTTGTCCATAATCTTTACTGTCCTCACCCGAACGAACGAGCGAGTAGGCTTCATCAATAAACAAAACACCTCCCCTAGCTTTATCGATTACTTCTTTTACCTTTGGTGCAGTTTGTCCGATGTATTGTCCGATGAGTTCTGCTCTTCCTACTTCGTGCAGTTCGCCTGTTGAAAGTAATCCTAGATGATGATAAATTTTGCCCATCATTTGAGCTATGGTAGTTTTGCCAGTTCCAGGGTTTCCTTTAAAAACTAAATGCAGATTGAGATTTTTATCTTCTTTTAGCCCTTTTTCTTGTCTGATTTGAGTAAACTGAAGATAAGAAGTGTAATCATGGATACGTTTTTTGAGGTCTTGAAGTCCAACTAAATTATTCAATCTTTCTACTACTTGCTCATAGGTTTCTGTTTCCTCTTCTTCATTTTCCTTAGCTGGATTTGAATAAGCTCTTCCTGTCAAGAATGATGAAGGAGGATAAATGACTGTGCTTCCTGTTATAAATTTTTTCCCTACTTCAAACGGAACGATTGCAATGAGCCTATCCATAAAAATAACCTCAACAGTATAATGTCCCTGAACCCAAGAACCTTTTGCATCAGAGCCATAACCAGAAATTATTTCTATGAAATCTTCGTCTTGTTCTATTTTTTTTATTTCAATAGTTTGTCCTTTGAGTTGGCGAGTTTCATTGTAAATATTAAAAGTCAGTTCACAATAAAAATCATCTTCTTGTAGGTTTTCAAAATTAAATTCTACCCAAATATACCTTGATTCTGCAGCTGAAAACTGTTTATGATACACTCTATCTTCCTCTTCTACTCCATCCTGTGTTGCTTCGTAGAGTTTTATAGTTTGCATCTCAAAGTAAGGATTGTTTTGAGAAGTTACAGGACCTCCACTTTCTATATAAAAAGGTTTTGTTCCAAAAATTTCACCATCGATATACGCTTCCCAAATATAATCTCCTCGTGTCCAAAAAGTACCTACTTCATCATTTCCCCAGCCTTCTCTAATATTTACGATATTGTGTTGTGGAGAAATAACTTGATTTACATTTATCTCACAGACGATTTCTCGTTCTTTTCGGCTGCTCAAACGGTAACATTTCAATAAAAATTCGGCTTCCCATTCTTCTACATCAAACAATTTATTATAAAAAGAAAGTTCTACATACAAATAGCTCGTTTCGATACTTTCAAAAACGGTTCTGTATTTTCGCATTCCATTAGCGAGCCATTCAGGGGAAGAATAAATTTTTAGGTCTTTGAGTTTATATAGTTTTTCTTCACTTTTTTTGTTGCGAAACATCATTGGAGAATGTAATAAAAATGTAGGACACTCTTTTGGAGTGTAAAAGTTAGGTTTGTGAAATTAAGGTCTATCAAAACGAATTTTTTTGAGAAATAGTTTTCGTTTCATAATAGAATAACGTTTGAACAATTAAAATACGAAAAATATAATTAAGGACAATTTTTTATGAGTAAATAAAATTTGTTCTCTTATCAAAAAACAAGAGACAGTGTATTTAAAGCATAAAAGATTTAGAATAAATAGCTAAAATTCTTATATTTAAAGGTAACTATTAAAACTTACTACAAAAGATATGGAACAAATTACTCCTTTACTCATTACAGGTCTTTTGGCAATCTTGGGAACAGTCATTGGAAATATTATCAATGGCTATTGGTCAACACAACTTGCCAAGAAAAATGCACAATCAGCTCTCATTCAAAAAGCAATGGAATCTCCAGACCCAAAGGTCAGAGCCAAATCATTAGAGTTTTTGATAAAAGTAAATTTGATAGAAGACAAAAAAATTACAGCAGGTGTAAATGAAATACTTAATTCTAAAGAATTAGACCTTTTACCTCAATTCAATGCTCCAAATATTGTCCAGACTGATAAAGTAGGTGTAACTGAAATGAAAAGTGCAAAAAGTCAGTTGGTAGATAAAGAAAAAGGCGAAGGAAATCCTATTGAGCAAGATAATTTTTTAGCTCTGACTGGTTTTGTGGTTCGAAGTGGAGATATAATTGATGGTTTTACGCCTATTTTTAGTGAAATAGGAACAAAGGATAAATTTTTTAAGTCTAAAAGAATGGGCAAACATTTTGGAGGAGATGGTGGAAGTCCAATCGAAATTTATAAAGAAGGTTATCTGATTACAGGAATAGAACTTATTCGTGGATATTATTTTGGGCGTGAAGAGGTTATTCATCTACAAGTAACTTGGCACAAACTCACTCCAAAAGGTATTGATTATAATGATAAAATTGTTTCAGAGAAGTTAGGAAGTGGTAATTTTGCTGAGTTTAATGAACAAACGCCATCTAGTATTTTTCAAGCAAAGGCAAATCATTTTATTACTGATTTTGCAGCTCAACAATCTTATCATTCTGATGGCAGTACATTTTTGCACGACATGATAATCAAAGAAGAAGTTTTACCAGTCTAGATATTATTTTTGTAAAATTTCCTCATAAAAAAATCCTTTCTTATTCTCTTTTAGAGTTGAAAAAAGGATTTTTTGTTTAATTTTTTTTTGTTTTATTCAACGATTAATCTTCTATACTCTGTTCCTTCTGGAGTAGAAAAATCAATCATATATAATCCTTTCGGTAAGTTTACTGGAATTTCTATATCAGAACCATGTTTTGCATCCTGTGAAAGCTCAAATACTATTTTACCTTGGGTTGTTTTTATCTGTATTTTTTTTATTTTATTTGGGTAGCGAATATATAATTTCTGCCCTTGCGAAACTGGATTAGGAAACACTTTAAAAAATAAATCTGCACCTACGGTAATCGTAACGACAGGACTATAAGCAATTTCATCCGACGGGGAGATTTCTTTCAAACGATAATAATATACTCCTTCTTCTACTAAACTTTCATCAATAAAGTTATAAGTAGTAAGTATATTTTTTCCTCCTTTTGCTTTTATAGTAGTTACTTCTTCAAATATTTTTCCTGCATAACTACGCTCTAAAACAAATCTATCATGATTTATTTCACTTACAGTTATCCACTCAATAATAGATTTAGCATTAGAGGTAGCTGTTGATTTTTCTACTTTTGCTGTGAAACTCAAATACGTAACAGGTAATATATTCAAACATTCATTTCTACTTCCTCCATTATTTCCATTGCCATCTGCATTACTATCTGCCTCATCTACTGCATTATTTGGGTTTCCTCCACATAGGCATCCATTATTAGGTCTTACTATACAATACTCTGGCTCAATATTACTAGGTTGTCCTCCTCCTCCAGTATCTAAACAACCTTCTACAATTATAGACCCTGTACCAGTCGTTTGTGTATTTCCATTACCTAAAAGCCAATCTCCTCTTATATCTAAAAAACCTTCTACCAAAATATCTCCTCTGTTTGAAGTATCAAATTGACAACGGACTATAATCTCTCCTGTTGAAGCTAAAATACTACTAGGACTTTGAGCCTTCTGTAGAGTCAGAGTATATACATCTAGTACCCCTTCTACATTTATTCCATTGTATCCATTACCAGAACCCTGTCCTATCTGTAAAGTATGATTTCCTCCATCATCTACCAATGAAGCTCCTGGGTTTATTGTAAGCGAAAATGAGGTATTATCATCATCATATAAGAGCGTTACATCTTGATCCAAAAGTATATCATGGGCAATAATAACAATATCATTATTAGTATCAGGCACTCGCCCACAACTCCAGTTAGAAGCATCAGACCATACTCCATCGCCTAATGATGTACAAACAAGAGCTTGAGCTGAAAAAATAGATGAAAAAAATAAGAGTAATGTAAAGTATATGGAAGTTTTCATGAGTTCTGAGAGATTAATAATTTATTTAAATAGGTGGCTTACTGCAATATAACGTTTTTTTGTGTGCTATATTTGCATTCAGCACAATAATTATTTTTTTTATAAAGACCACACAATGTCTTATGAAAGTTGCTCAAAAAAACACAAAAAAATATTTATATAGTTCAAATAGCTGTTTTTGGAGTGATATACGTGGTTTCATCGAAAAAAGTTTTAAGTTTTTTGGAACTTTTCTATTTTTTTTGCTTCTTTGCATTACTAATCTTTAGTTGGACAGAACAAATATGTTGTGATTATCAATTATTTATCATTTCAATTAAAAAAAACATTCAATTTATTATCAACTCTGTTATTTAGATAAAAAAAGAAAAGTATTCGTAAAAGATGAATACATAAAAATACATAAACTAATATAAAAACAGATTAATAAACGCTCTTTAAATAACTTTTAAACTCAACTTTGAAAAAGGTTTTGAACCCAAACAAAGTTTATTAATAGTTATTTTGTCTGATAAAGGTTAGCAACAAACACTAATTATATGGCAAAAGTAAAATACTATTATGACACCGAAACGTGTCGTTACGAAAAAGTAAAAGCGTCTAAAGCAGATATTGCATTTAATATTCTTGGACTCTTAGTAGTTTCAGCAGTATTAGCAGTCGGTTTTGCGACATTTTACACTCAAATGTTCCCTTCAAAGGAAGTGGTACAACTCAAAGAAGAAAAACAAGAACTTTTAACTAAATATACAGTTCTTAATAAAGAAATTAGTCAGGCAACTGATATGTTATCTCATCTTCAACAACGAGACAATAAACTTTATCGTTCGATGTTTGAAGTAGAACCTATTCCTATGGAAATGAGAAAAGGAGGAACAGGTGGTTCAGAAAAATATAAACATTTATTAGATGATAATCTTGTAAATGAAACGCTTATCGTAAATACACACGAAAAATTGGATAATTTGAAAAAACAAATGTATATCCAAACAAAATCGTATGATGAGCTTATGAAATTGGCACAAAATAAGAATGATATGATGGCTTCTATTCCAGCTATTCAGCCTCTTTCAGGAAAAGACCTTACACGTTTTGCTTCTGGATTTGGAATGCGTACGCACCCTATCTATAAGGTACGTAAAATGCACGCAGGTTGTGACCTTACAGCTAAAACAGGAACTGCCGTTCATGCAACAGGTGATGGAGTTGTTATTAAAGCAGATTGGTCTAGTGGATATGGAAGATTAGTAGAAGTAGATCACGGATACGGATATATTACAAGATATGCTCACCTTTCAGCATTTGATTGCAAGAAGGGGCAAAAAATCAAACGTGGACAATTAGTAGGAAAGGTAGGAAGCACAGGGCTTTCAGTTGCTCCTCACTTACACTACGAAGTTCGTTATAATGGAAAACCAGTAAATCCAATTAATTACTTCTTTAATGACTTGTCTCCAACAGAATATCAACAATTGGTAGAACTTTCCTCTCACGACGGACAATCACTTGGTGGTGGTTCGGAAGAAGAACATAATCATATCAAATAATTACAATTAGTTTTAGATTTTCATAGAAATCAAAAAAGCACTATAATTTTTTATAGTGCTTTTTTTTGCAATTGATTTATTATAAAAGAATAGATGAGTTAAATAAAATAGTTCAAAACCAAAAAATATCCTAAAAAAATAGCTCTGTAACAAAAGTAACTGTACCCAAACAACTTATACCTTAATTTTGTAGTATATTAGAATGAAAGATAGACATAGAATGAACTATTTCAACTACTTTTCATACTAATCATTTTTTTAAATCACTCAAAATTTAGTACGACTAATTCAATACAATTATGAACATAGAACAAATTTATACAGGCTGTTTAGCACAAGGTGCTTATTATATTACTTCAAATGGCGAAGCTGCTATCATTGACCCACTTCGTGAAGTAGAACCTTATCTTGAGCGTCTGAAAAAAGATAATGTAAAACTAAAGTATGTCTTCGAAACGCATTTTCATGCAGATTTTGTTTCTGGGCATTTAGATTTATCTAAAAAAACAAATGCACCTATCGTTTATGGTGCAACAGCAAATCCAGAGTTTGAAGCAATTATTGCAGAAGACCAACAAGAATTTAAAGTAGGAAATATCACTATTAAAGCTCTTCATACTCCAGGGCATACTATGGAAAGCACAACTTATTTGCTCTTAGATGAAAATGGAAAAGAACATGCTATCTTCTCTGGTGATACACTTTTTATTGGAGATGTGGGTCGTCCAGACTTGGCTCAAAAAGCAGCAGACATGACACAAGAGCAACTCGCAGCAACCCTTTTTCATTCTTTGAGAAATAAAATAATGACCTTGCCAAATGAAACTATCGTTTATCCAGCACACGGTGCAGGTAGTGCTTGTGGTAAAAATATGAGTAAAGAAACTGTTTCTACCATTGGAGAGCAGAAAAAACTCAATTATGCTCTTCGTGCAGACATGACAGAAAAAGAATTTGTAGAAGAAGTAACGGACGGACTTTTACCTGCACCTGCTTATTTTGGAATGAATGTGGCTATGAACAAAAAAGGTTACTCTAGTATTGACGAGGTAATGAAAAAAGGTAAGCAGCCGTTAGAAGTAGATGCTTTTGAGGTAGCTGCCGAAGAAAGTGGTGCGCTCATTTTAGATACTCGCAATCCAAAAGAGTTTCACAAAGGTTTCGTTCCTCAATCTATCAATATTGGGATTGATGGAGGTTTTGCGCCGTGGGTAGGAGCTATGATTCGTGACGTAAATCAGCCTATTTTATTGATAGCAGATGAAGGAAGAGAAGAAGAAACAATCATTAGGCTTAGTAGAGTAGGTTTTGATAATGTTTTGGGTTATCTCAACGGAAGTTTTGAGGCGTGGAAAGCAGCAGGAAAAGAAGTAGATACTGTGGATAGAATTTCGCCTGAAGAGTTTGCTCAAAAATTTGATAAAGAAAAAAGCAAGGTCGTTGATGTCAGAAAAGAGGGAGAGTACGCAGCCCAACATGTAGAGGAAGCCTATTTAAGACCACTTAGTAATATTAATGATTGGGTAAAAGATATAAACCCAGATGAACATTTCTTTATGCACTGTGCAGGTGGCTATCGTTCGATGATTGCAGCTAGTATTTTACAAGCAAGAGGTTACCGTAACTTTACAGAAGTAGAAGGTGGTTTTGGACAGATTCAGAAGCAAGAAAGTGTACCAACTTCAAATTTTGTTTGTCAGAGTAAGACACTTTCTAATTAAATAATTTTCAGACAGATCCTAAGGGTTTTCAAAAGTCCTTAGGGTCTAAACTCAAAAAAAATGATAGATTTTATAACTCAACCATGGTCTTGGTATGTGGCAGGTATTTTTGTAGGTCTAACTGTTCCTACACTTTTGATTATTGGCAATAAATCGTTTGGAATCAGTTCTTCTCTGCGCCACGTTTGTGCGATGTGTGTACCAGCCAAAATTCCGTTTTTTCAGTATGAATGGAAAAAAGAAACCTGGAATTTATTTTTTGTAGTCGGTATATTATTAGGTGGTGTGATTGCAGCCAATTTTTTATCTAATCCAAATGATGTTCAGATTGCAGCTAGTTTGAAAACAGATTTGACAGCGAAAGGAATTACAAATTATTCAAACCTTGTTCCTTTAGATATTATGAATTGGGAGAGCCTTTTTACACTAAAAGGATTTTTACTAATGGTTGTAGGAGGATTTTTGGTGGGTTTTGGAACTCGCTATGCTGGTGGCTGTACTAGTGGACACGCCATTATGGGAATGTCGACACTTCAAATTCCGTCTTTAATAGCGACTTGTTGTTTTATGATAGGAGGATTCATTATGGCAAATCTTATTTTACCTTTAATTTTAGCTTTATAAACAATGTGTTTATTTATATCTCTCTATCATCTTTATAAAAAATATTTCTCATTCAATAAAAACGATACAAATGAAAAGTCAAGCAGTTCCATTTCAAACAAAAACTGAAGATGCTACTCGTCGAAAAGATGCTATTTGCGTCAATGAAAGTAAAAAAACAGAAAAGTGGTATCATAACTTTAAATATTTATTTGTTGGTATTGCCTTCGGAATTGTCTTTGTGAAAGCTGAAATAATCAGTTGGTTCAGAATACAAGAAATGTTTCGTTTAGAATCTTTTCACATGTACGGAGTTATCGGAACGGCTATTTTGGTAGGAATGATTTCTGTTTTTATTATCAAAAAATTTAATATCAAAACCTTATCAGGAGAGAAAATTGTTTTTAAAGATAAGGTATTTAATAAAGGTCAAATCTATGGAGGTCTTATCTTTGGTTTGGGTTGGGCAATGACAGGTGCATGTCCAGGTCCTTTGTATGCTCAAATCGGAACAGGAGCAACAGTTGTTTTGGTTACACTTCTAAGTGCTATTGTCGGAACTTGGACGTATGGACTTTTGAGAGAGCGTTTGCCTCACTAATAAAGTAGCAGATAACTTCTAAGTTGTCAGCCCGAAAGAAAAAACTAAAACCATTTTTCTATAAGAAGAATGGTTTTTTTATGTTATAATTCCTAAATCTCATCTTGAAAAATAAACATTCAAATCTATTCGATCGTTTAGCCTATATTCAATTCAAACTTCTTACTCCATTTAATTCTTATATAAATGAAAACTATTTTTTCTAACTTATTTCTTTTAAGCTCACTAATGCTATTTTTAGCAAGTTGCTCTAACACACCTAAAACCTCAAATGCATCAGATATGACTACCACAAACCCAACTTCAGCCGAAACAGTCTATGAATTTAAAGTAAAAGATATCGACGGAAAAGAGGTCGATTTATCAAAATACAAAGGCAAAAAATTAATGATTGTCAATGTAGCTTCGAAATGTGGTTTTACTCCTCAGTACGAAGATTTACAAAACGTAAAAGAAAAATACAGCGATAAAGTAACGGTTTTAGGTTTTCCTGCTAATAACTTTGGTGGACAAGAACCAGGGTCAGATAAAGAAATTAAAGAATTTTGTTCTTCTAAATTTGGTGCAGACTTCGATATGTTCTCCAAAATTTCAGTTACAGGAGATGACCGTGAACCATTATATACGTGGTTAGTAGAAAAAGCAGGTGAAGAACCTTCTTGGAATTTTTGTAAATATGTAGTGAGTGAAGACGGAAAAACAGTTCAGTTTTATAATTCAAGAATGAATCCGATGGAAATTGCAGAAAAATTGTAGTAGCCCACAGTTTCCAACTGTCATAAATACAGAAATTTGTAGGGAAAAGGTTTGCCTTTTCCTTTTTTTATGCCTTATTCTATTTGTAATCCAAATATCAGAATATCATCAATCTGTTTTTCTTTGCCTTTCCAATTTTCAAACTGATTTTCTAAAAATTTTTCTTGCTGAATCATAGGTTTTGTACTTGCTTCTAGAAGCAAACTTCTTAGTCCTTTGAGCATTAACTTTCTTCCTTTTTTTCCTCCAAATTGGTCTTGAAAACCATCAGAGCACAAATAAAGTGTTGTAGCAATAAAGTCTTGGTTTTCATCATAAAAAGAAATTTTCTGAGTCACAAACTCTAGCTTTTTATGTTTTTGCTTTCCTCCTATACTCCGTTTATTTGGTTTCAATATTTGTAGTTCTTCTTTATTATTTTCTTGAATGAAGTATAAAGGATTCATAGCACCTGCATATTCTACATGTGAAAAGGAATCGCCTTGTCTGTGTAGAGTAATCACAACAGCATCCATTCCATCTACATTTTTAGAATCTTCTTGTTTCAAGGCTTCGAAAATACCATTGTGAAGCTCCTCTAAAATTTGAGCAGGACTTGTAATCTTATTTACCTTGACAATAGTATTTAATAATTGATTTCCTATCATTGACATAAATGCACCTGGAACTCCGTGTCCTGTACAGTCGGCAGCAACAATTATTATTTTATTATCTACTTCTTCAAAGAAATAAAAGTCACCACTTACTACATCACGAGGTTTGTAAAAAACGAAAAAATCATTTTTGCCATGCTTTTTTAAACGACTTTCTATTCTGTCATGAAAAGGCAATATTGCCTCTTGGATTCGTTTTGCATATGTAATACTAGAGTTTATATTTCTACTTCGTTCTTGTAGTTCATTTTTTTGCTCGTTTACCATCTCTACAGTAATATTGAGTTCTTCATTAACTTGTCTCAAACTCTCAGACTGAATTATAATTTCTTCTTTTTGGCTTTCTAAAGCTGTATTTTTTTGTACAACTTCTGCAGTACGCTCTTTTACTATTGATTCTAGCCTTTTCTTGGAACGCTTCAAGCGCAACGTATAAACCCTGACAATTCCATAAACAAGCAAAATGGCTAAAGCTGTATAAATGAAATAGGCTAGGGCTGTTTGGTAAAAAGGAGGTTGGATAGAAAATGAGAAAGTATCTATTTCACTAATTTGGTTAAGGAAATTTTTAGCTTGTACTTCAAAAGTATAATTTCCTTGATTCAAATTGGTATATTCCTTTTGTGTTTGATTTGTCCACCCTGACCATTTATTTTCATAGCCTTTTAATCTAAAACGATATAGCGTTTCTTTTTCAAGATAATAGTTGGGGGCTGCATAGCTGAAAACAAATGAATTATTCTCGTACTCAAAATTATTTTCACTTAAAAACTCATTTGCGTTTCCTTCTCCATAAAAAATAATACTATCAGAATTTGATAATTTTACTTCTCTGATATAAGTAGAAAATTCAGATTTTTTACCAAAGTTTAGTTGAGGTTGATAGACTGAAAGTCCTTCGCTTGTTGATATCCAATAAATTGTTTTTTGATTGATTTTGTCTTCTAAAATGTGTTCTATATTGCCATCAATAGCCAAAAGTATAGTAGAGTCAGCTTTGTTTTTATCTCCATTTTGATAAATAATTTTATTCATCAAATCCCAATGATTGTTTTTAGAATCTATGAAAAGAGATTGGGATAAAATAAAACTGCTCTTTGAGTAAGGCTCAAAAACCTGTTGTTCATAATTGAAAGTATATTCCTTTTGTGCAGAGCTAAAAATAATCTCTCCATTTTTTTCTGTCATTCTACAACTCTCAACCTTGTCTAGTCCTTTTATTTGTAGAGTTACTTTTGCTTGCTCAATGTTTTTCTTTGAGAAATTTTTTATATCAATCTGATAAAACCCTTTAGCTGGATTAGTTGTCCAAACAAAGCCGTTTTTATCTTCTATTATCTCTCTAGTAATAATTTCTTCCATTGCCTTTACTTCTGCCAAACGGATAAATCTATCTTGACTTTTTTCATAACGCAGCATTTCAAAACCTTGATATTTTCCATTATAAAAAATAGAACTGTCCTTTTTTGAACGACTTATTGCCATTGTTGCCCAATCTCCACCTACATTTTGAATTACTTTTTTATCAGAAATATAGAAAAAACCACGATTTCCACCAGCTACTACGAATTTAGAATCTGTAACAGGTACAATTTCCCAACACTGCGTATGAGGAAAGTTTGTAACTATTTCAAAGCGATTATTTTTCTTATAAAACAAGCCATTATTAGCAGCAATATAAATTGTACTATCTCCGTTTTTATACGTTTGATTGACACGAGTGGCAATATTATGATTAAAATCAAAAAACGTAAAAGGAAGCTCCAAAGAAATCTTTGCTAATCCTTTATAAGTAGCTGCCCAAAGCGCATTTTGATTATCTACATGAAAATTAGAAATATCATTTGAAATTAGACCTACTTTTTTATTGATATGCTGAACTACTTTCCCGTTTGTATCGATTATTAATGCTCCATCATCAAAAGAACCCAAAACATAATAGTAGTTTTTATTTTGGTCTTGAAAATAAGTAGCTGTATATAAATAATTTTTGGCTATCCAATCATTAGCAGGTGTTTGAAATTGGCTTACACTATCCTTTGCTTCATCGTATAAAAATGCTCCTGTTTCTGCACCAAAAAAGAGCAGTTTGTCTTTCTTATAAGGAAAGAAACCTTTGATATTATCATCTGTAAAGTAGCTCGTATCTAATTTTTGCTTCCAATTTCCGTTTATTTTCTCAAATAATCCTTTATCAGATTTCTGTAAAAAAAGACGATCTTCAAATTGAAATAAACTTAGTTTGTTTTCATTCTCCTGTTTTTCTATGACAAAACTACTATCAGCGAGGTTGAATTTGTAATAAATATCTTCGCTAGAAAAATAAACCTCCTTTTCAAAATAATAGACTTGTGTGATAAACGTCAAATCTTGATATTCCTTTGGTAAGAGATGAGAAAGAGAATGATACACTAATTTTCCATTTTCATTTGGACTCATATAACCCAAATCCGAATCATCAGCAATATATAAATTTCCACTTTTATCAATAACTATATCTCTAGTTACTCCATTGATAGAAGTTTTGAGTTTTTTCCAACGTACACCATCATATTGTAATAGATTATCTCGTGTAGCTGCATATATTTTTCCTTGTTTATCCTGTACGACTGTCCATATTACATTTCCACTTTTATATGCTTTTCTATCATAGTTTTGAATAAAAGGCGTTCCATTTATATCAAATTGAGCAATAGAAAGTAAAGGGGCAAAACAAAATAACAAGAATAGTAAAGTAATAAGTTGTAGATTATTTTTCATAAGGATAGTTCGACTAGTAGAAGTATTTTCAAGATACTAATTTTTTTTAAAAAAGAGTTCCGAAAAGATAACATTGTAAAACTTTAACTCAACATTTTATTAACAAAATAAGTTACTCAGACTGGAGTTAGCTTTGTTTATCAAGAAAACTCTTAGCATCAAAGTTCAATTAAATAATAACTAAATGAAATATATATTCCTCGCTCTTTTGCTTTGCTTTTCTCTAGTTTCCTGTAATGAAAAATCAAGTTCAGCAAGTGAAATAAATAAAGATAAATCAGAACAAAAAGTAATCAAACTCAATCCAAAATATATGGTTGTTCCCCCAACTACTGCCCCCGAAATTGATACAGAATTTGGCTGGGTAAATACTGAAAAATCATATAAATTAGCTGATTTTAAAGGAAAGATAGTTTTATTAGATTTTTGGACGTTTGGTTGTATTAATTGCCAACATATTATCCCAGACTTAGAAAAACTAGAGAAAGAATTCGAAAATGAACTTGTCGTTATTGGTGTTCATTCGGCAAAGTTTAGCGCAGAACAATCAACACAAAGAATCCGTCAAGCAGCTTTGAAATTTGGTGTTCATCATCCTGTTGTCAATGATTCTGACATGAAAGTTTGGAAAAATTATGCTGTTCGTGCTTGGCCTACCGTTACGCTAATTTCTCCAGACCAAAAAGTGGTTTGGCAACGTGCAGGAGAATCTTTTTATGAAGATGCTCGTAATCAAATACTAGCTTTAAAAGAAAAGCACAAAGCAGAATTGAATACACAAAAGTTTGAGTTTCAACTTGTAGAAGTAGAGAAAAAAGAACTTATGTTTCCTTCCAAAATCATTAAAGCAAAAGCAGAAAAACAAAACGATAATAATAATCCTACTTTTTGGATTGCTGATAGTGGAAATAATAGAATTCTGAAAATAAATTTGGAAGGCAAAGTGTTAGAAACTATCGGAACAGGCAAAAAAGGAAATACAGAAGGGAGTTTTGAGGAAACAAGTTTTTACGAACCTCACGGACTTGCACTTTCTGAAAACGGAGAAAAACTATACATTGCTGATACAAAAAATAATGTAATCAAAGAAGCAGATTTAGTAGGTAAAACTGTCAAGACAATTGCAGGAACAGGCGAAACAAGCTATTATTTTGGAGATAAAAAATGGGGAGAAAACGTAAATCCAAATTCGCCTTGGGATTTATTAATTGATAAAAAATATCCAAACATTATGTATATCGCTAATGCAGGAAATCATCAAATCTTAAAAATGAATCTACAAACATATAAAACTGAACGTTTTGCAGGAAGTGGAAGAGAACAGCTCACAGATGGCGATGACTTCAAAAAAGTAGCTTTTAATCAGCCAAGTGGACTTACACAGTTTGAGAATTTCTTGTATGTAGCAGATTCAGAAGCAAGTGCAATTCGTCAGATAGATTTACAGAAAAAAGAAGTCAGAACGCTAGTCGGTTCAGGATTATTTGATTTTGGAGATACCGATGGAACAGCAAAAAAAGCAGTTTTACAGCACCCAGTGGGGATTCTTTACAATAAGAATGAAGTTTATATTGCTGATACCTACAATGGAAAAATAAAAGTATTAGATTTAGAAAAAAATAGAGTAAAGACTTTAATTAGTGGACTTTCAGAGCCAAATGATATTCTTTTAATTGGGAATTATTTATATATTTCTGATACAAATAATCATCAAATTTTGAGAGTAAATATAAAGACTTTTGAAAAAGAAGTAATTTTGTAAAACATAAAAACTCTAAGGGTCTCCAAGACCCTTAGAGTTTAAAATTTTCTACATCTTCTGCAATTCATCATTCTCAATAATTTCAAGTTCATTTTTTCCATCATTAGCAGCTATTATCATTGCTTTTGCTACTTGTGAAACTTCAATTCCATCGTATTTTGCTGGAATAATCGGACTGAAAAGTTTTACAAAAGTTTTTGAAATATCCTCTCCCAAGCGTTCTTCTTTTCTATCTCCCAACAAAAGCGAAGGACGAACAATCGTTATTTTTTCAAAATCTAATTGAGAAATAGCATCTTCAATTTTCCCTTTTACTTCATTATAATAAAAAAAGGAATCTTTATCTGCTCCCATCGAAGAAACTAAAGTAAAAGACTGGGCTTTATTTTGTGCCATTATGCGTCCAAATTCCCAAATATAGGTGTAATCAACTTTATAAAAAGCTTCTTTACTTCCTGCTTGTTTCATAGTTGTTCCCAAAGCGCAAAAGGCATCATCGCCTTGAATTTCTTTTTGGTAAATAGATAAGTGTTCAAAATCTACAACTACATACTCTACCTTTGGTAAGTCTGATGCTTTTGCTTTGCGAGTAAGAGCCAAAATTTTATCATAACGATTATCTTCTGATAGGTGTTTGATAAGTTGTTGTCCGATAAGTCCTGTACTTCCTGCAATGACGGCTGTTTTTCCCATGATGTTTTTAAGTTTAAATTCTTTGATTCTATTCTAAATAAAACAAATTATGATATGAATGTTTTTGAGAAAAAGAATATATCAATTAATTTTAGTTGTATAGACTTCTTTATTTCCTGCATTATCAATAACTGTCAAGACAAATTCTCCTTTGAGGTTTTCCATTTTATTAGACATTTCAGAAGAAAGCATTGCTCTTTTTTTATCATAATTCATCAAAAGCCATTTTCCATCAATAGTAGCACGAAACGAAGCTATACCAGAGCGATTATCTGAAATCTTGCAACGAATACTTTTTGAATTTCTACTTATAACTCTAATATTAGGTTTGTCATTGTCTTCTACCAAACGAAAAGTACCCAAATTACGTGTCTTAAATTCAAAAATATCTCCCTTCCACTTACCACCAGCAAATCCTAAACTTCGTCCATAGACTGCATACGCATTAACTTTCGACTTATTTTTTATAGCAGAAGGGTTTTTAGGTTTTAGCTTTATGGTAACTGATTTTTGAAGTGCCAAATCTGAATGACCAATAACAAAATCTTCACTTTTGAGTGTATTGTCTTTACTCTGAAAAGCTAAATAAGTAGTGTCATATAAAGCTCCGTTGGGAAAATAAATATCAAAATCATCGTGATAAAATGCAAATGAAGTTTTGGAAGGAACTTGTGCTTTTATATTGGGATAGATAGTTGTTCCATTAGGCAAAATCAAAGAATCGGGTAATCCTGTTCTTAAATCCCAAAAGAATGTACCTATATTTCCTGCTTCAAATTGAGGTTTTATTTTATAAGCTAGATAATCCACACAGATTTCTGTTTCTTCCTTATCATTAGAAGTAATTGCATTAAAAACCATATAGTTTTTATCAATTTTATAGTCATTGAGTTTGACAGGATAGTTTTTTACTATTTTTTGATTTTTATTACCCACAATTTGAAACTCTGTATTAGATTCATTTCCATAGGCATCTGTCATTCTGATTCTGACTTGATACGTTTTTCCATCTTCTATGAATAATTTGCCTTTGTTTTTATCAGAAGAGGCATAGAAGTGCAATCCATTTCCACCATCAGGAACATAACACCTCCTATATCTTTTTCTTGTTTTGATATAATATTCATAATTCATGTAATTATTCATATGCCTTTGATTAGCAAAAGAAATTTTATCAAAATGCGCTTTAAATGTCTGTTTTTCATTTACAAACACTTCTATTTCATCCATTCCATAACTAAAATAAACATTATCAGCTTTGTCTTTTGCATCAATTTCTAATCCTATCAAGCCATAAGCTGTCATTTTTGGGATTCTAAGTCCATATTTATTTTTTCCTTTTGAGTAAGCTCCTACATTTTCTCTGTTATGTTCTCCTTTTATAAGTGCATTTTTTTCTAATGGAACAAACGCCACTCTATCCATAATAGGTGCAATATGGTCTTTTATTTCATCAAATCCATAATCTAAAGGATTCAAGGCTCGTTCTGCTTTATCACGAATTTCGAAATGTACATGAGGTCCTCCTGATGAGCCACTATTTCCAGAGAGAGCTACAATTTCTCCTTTTTTGACAGGAAACTGCGAAGGGGAAAGGTACAAATCAACATGAAAACTTTCTCTCTGATATTGAATTTTTCTGACGTAAGCTGCAATTTTTTCATTAAACTCACTCAAATGTCCATATAATGTTGTTGTTCCGTTTTTATGTTTGATATAAATAGCATTTCCATACCCAGTAGCTTTTACTTTGACACGAGCAACATAACCATCGGCTGCTGCATGAACTGGCAAACCAATTTGGTTATTAGTACGAACATCAATACCCATATGAAAGTGATTAGAGCGCAATTCTGCCATTCCCCCAGAAAGTGAATTGGTTTGATTAGGATTTATAGGATACATATACTCTCCTCGTTTTTGGGCAAAACTAAATGGAGAAAGTAAAAAGAAAATAGAAAAAACGAGCAAAAAATGGATAGCTTTCAAATTGAAATAAAGAATTTGGAGATGAAAAATTAGAGTAAAATCAGAAATAGTTGTGTTAGGAGAAATATTTCACAAAGTAACTAACAATAGTATTGTATATCAATAAAAATAACTTTAAATCATTGATTTGTGTTCAAAAAAAAACGAACCTCTACACTATTTCTGTAAAGGGTCGTTTTTTTTGTTTGTTCAAGTTTCTTTTTTTAAGAAATACGTACTCCGATTACTGCAATATCATCACGCTGAGCTTCTTCGCCTTTATGCTCATCAAATTTTTGCTTGATAATCGTGCCTTGTTCTTTCATTGAGAGGGGTGCAATATCATGTATTAACTTTTTGAGATTATGAGAACCAAATTTCAAATCTTTGTCATTATTTTGGTCTGCATACCCATCGCTACATAAATAGAAACTATCTCCTTCTTCCAAAATAAGCTCATTTACTTCAAAAGCTTTTCTTTCTTTCTTCGAATATCCTCCTATACTTTGGCGTGTTCCTCTTATTTCTAAAAGTTCTTGTGTAGCTTTTTTGTAATGATACAAAGGGCGTTTTGCTCCAGAGAAAAGAATTTTACATCCTCCATTTGGCAGATATTCTAGCACACACAAACCGACATCCATTCCATCATCGTTAGTGCTATTTTCCTGTTTCAAAGCTTTTTGAATAGTAAGATGAAGTTCTTCTAAAATCTCATCAGGTGCTTCTAGTTCATTTCTATCCACCAAAGCATCAAGAGCAGCAGAACCAATCATCGACATAAATGCCCCTGGTACACCATGTCCTGTACAGTCGGCTACGGCTAGATAAACTTTTCCCTTTAAATCTGTTAGCCAATAAAAATCTCCACTTACAATATCTTTCGGACGATAAAAAGTAAAGTATTCCTTCAAGTGACTATCCATTCTTTCTTCAAAAGGCAGAATGGCATCTTGAATCGTTTGTGCATAACGCAAACTATCTGTAATGCTTCTGTTAGACTCTGCAATGATTTGATTCTGGGTTTTTACAGTTTCTACGGTAGAATAAAGCTCTTCATTTGTAGAGTTGAGTTCTTCGTTAGTAGCTTTTATTTCCTCATTTATGGATTCTATCTCTGCCGAACGTTGCTCAATAGTATTATTTTGCTGCTGCACTGTTTCTAGCATAGCATTGAGTTCTTCATTTGTAGAGTTGAGTTCTTCGTTTGAAATACTTAGCTCTTCTGTTGCTTCTTTTACTTTTATTTCTAATACTTTATTCTGTTCTGTTACTAGTTTATCATGTGCCTTTGTTTTTTCTAAGGCTTCTTTTTGTGCTTCTTCTTTTTGTTTTTTATAGACGTTTATTCTATCTGCAAGTGCAAAAGATAATAATACTACTTCTATGGCAGAGCCAATTATAGTTGCATTTTGTGTAAGAGGAGTAGATGCAATCACTCCCAAGACTTGTAACATAAATATTATAATTCCTATAAGAAATACAAACCAAGCTAAAGCAAAGAAACGTGCTATTTTTACACCTTTAAAATAGCTATAAAATGCAACAAACAATATATAGAAAGAAAGTAAAAGAGACAATATTTGAGATAATGGAGCTGCAATTACATACAATCCTACAACATTTAAAACAATTGCTATTCCAAATATACCTATTAATACATGAGCTGTAATATGAGTTTTTCTAAAATTTTTCTTTGTGTTAAGAAAACTTGTAGCAAATAGCAGCATGAATATAGACCCTAGAGAAACCAAAGTAGGAATATAGTAATTGACAATAGGATAGTTTGACCAAATAAATTCAAATGAGTAACCCTTAAAATTAGCATAAATAATAAGAGCGAGACTAATGTATAAAATATAATATAAGTATGTCTTGTCTCTTGTAGATAGGAATATAAAAAAGTTATACAAAATCATTACTATCAAGAAGCCAAAATATATACCATACAATACGTCATATAAATGGTTTGTTTCAGTAATTTTTTGATGAGTTGCTATTTTCATAGGTAGCTCAATAGGATATTCACTATTAATCTTGAAATAAAATGTTTTAATTTGATTTTTACTTTCAAAAGAAATAGGAATTACAAAGTTATTGAGTTGTAAGGGACGAGAAGAAAAAATCTGTTTTGCACCTAATTGTAATTTATCATAATTGGTATCATGAGTAAGATAGAAAAAAGCTAAGCTGTCTAACAAAGGGTTCGCAATTTCAAATAATAACTCATTATCAGTAGAATTTTTTATAGTAAATCTTCCCCAGATAGTAGAAGTAGTATTTGCAAAGTTGGGAATATCTTGTTCTACTGCTTTGAACAGCGTATCTGATTGAGCAAGAATTTGCTCTAATGTATAAGATTGTTCTTTATCCTCAAAAAATGTAACTTTCCTTCCATCTAATTCTATCACTTCTATCTCATCAGAAAAAGTAACTATATTCTGTGAATAAATAGAATAAGAAATAAAGTAAATTAATGCTGCTATTATGTGTCTTAGTTTCATATAAAAAAAACTGAAATTATATAATATATCTTTTTTTGGATAAAATATTATTTGGGTCTATGCTGTTTTTTAGTTGTCGAAGAAAAGTAAGATTCTCTGAGTTCAACTTACTCATTAAATCCATAGATTGTATTCCTAATCTATAGGGAGCATAGCCCTGTGAAATAAATGCTTCCATAATTTCATCATGGCATTGCATGGCTCTTTCTTCTTCTTTTTCTTTTCCTTCTCTGTCATAACAGATTGCACCTGTTATGTCTATTGCTCTTTCTGAAACAAACAAAAATCCAATATTTGGTTCTAAATTGTATTTTTTGCTAATTTTTTCTACAATATTTATAGCTTTCTGGACATCTTGTTTTGTCTGAGGGATAATAGGACAGTACCATAACACACCACACAAATCTTTATGAACATTTGTTTTTTGTAAAGCCTCTTGAGGTTTCCTCCAATAACACATATTCAATGGTGCATCAGAAACGTATCCTTTAAGTACAGAAGTAGTATAAAAAAAATTTACTTTTGCTTTTTCTTCTTCTGTTTGAGCTAAACCTAAACTTTTATCATCGTAAAATACTAAATTTTTTGTTAGACTTCCAATATATTTTTTAATTATTTCTCTATCAGCTTCAGCATGTTCCTTACTTATTGAATAAACCCCTCCAAAACCTATCCATTTATTTTCAACACCAAAGGATTCTCTAAACTCTTTTCTTTTATGTTCTGACCATTCTAAATCAGTTGGCTTTTGCTTATTAAAGGCTATTAATCTTGTATCATTAAATATTCTTAAAGAAGCTTGTAATCCTTTTAAGCGTAAATCTCTCCAAAGCTCTGATACAATTCCACAAACGTCATCAGAATCTATTTCAAAATAAAAAGTTTGAAAAAAATCAAGTTTAGGCTTGAGCCAAAAAGTAAGTTTTGTAATGATTCCTAAATTAGACTGAGTAAACAAACCATCAAGACTTGCTCCTATCCCTCCTTTTGCTAAAGGAGCTATTTTATTATTCTCTTGGTAAGCATTATATCCTGTCTTGATAATTTTTCCAGTTGGCAACATTACTTCAAAGCCACAAACATGACTAAACCTGTCAGCATACATTCCCATACCATGTCCTCTTTCTGCTGCATTTCCGACAACAGTTGCTTGTGGTGATGAACCAATACTATCCATCATAAGGCTACTATAATTTTCTTCCAAATGATTGAACACTTGTTCGAAAGTAACTCCAGCTTCAATAGTTATATAAGCCATTTTTTCACTAAAATCAACAATTCTATTCATCCTTGATAAATCTATCAATGCACTATTTTCTTTTGGAGGTAGTGATGAACCTAGTCCAATATTGTATCCTCCACTTACTACATGAACTGGTATTTTAAATTTGTTCGCATACTTAAGACATTTTGATAGCTGTGAGATAGAAGTAGGGAATAACATTACCTTTACTTTAGTTTTAAAGTCAAAAGTAGCTGTTCTTAATGGAGTACTAGCACTTTTTCTTCTGACATTTTTTTTTCCTAATTTTTCTTCACACTTTTTTATAAATTTTAGCATTTTGGATATTTTTTGATTAAAACAAAAACCTTTCACAAAATACATTATGAAAGGCTAAATTTAAAAGATAAACTATAAAAAAATCACATAATTCTCAAATCATACTCAAAGTTGGTTATTCTTCCTCTAAACTCTTCATTTTTTATTTTTTCGCAAGGATGAGTACGCAACCAACACATCAATGCTTTTTCTTCTTCTTTAGCACTCATCAAACTATCTACATAAACTTCAATTAAAGTAGTTTGGTAGCGTTCGTCTGGATACGCAATTTGTCCGTTATTCAAAACATTTGATACAGGTGTAAATCCCATTTCAGTAGCCATCTTCAATGTGTACTGATTAACGAACCCTAATATAACCTGTATTCTTAACTTTGGAGCTATTGCAATAGCACAACGAGTTAAAATTCTAGCTAGATTTCTTTCACTAAACTTTTTACTTACCCACAAACCACAAGATTCAGCTAACATATGATCGTACATGTGAACTCGGGCTATAATACTTTGGTCAGTGTGAGAAAAAGCTCCCTCCAATGGTATATGATGTCTGTTATCAACTACATCTAAACGCATTCCTGCGCCTATCTCTCCAGTATCAACATCCTCTATAATTATCATATAAGAATACTGGTTTTTCCACCATTCATTCTTTATAGAAGATACACCACCTACTTCAAATTCTTCTAATACTTTTTTCTGTCCTTCATAAAATTTTTGAGCTATCTCTGGATAATCTGCGACATGTAACACACGAATACGCAAATTCATCTTTTGAGGAATGATAGAAGTTGGCATTTTAATTTCGTTTTCTGTAATTGTTTTTGGGAAAGCTAGAGTAGCAGTTGCCATAATAATAAAAATTTGAGGGGGAAAAAAATGTAATAGCTTTTGCTTAGGGCTAAAGCCATTATTATCTTATGATGCTACAAAGTTAAGTAATCTTAAGTCGTTGTAAAACAGCTAGTTATGAAAGTAGGCGTTTTCTTAAAAAAATCATATTTTGAGTGTATGACTTTTTAAAGTATTATTGTGCTTTACATTGTTAAAAGGCATATTTTTTTGCTTAAAAATACAATTCTGATGTTTTTTGTACTCTAAATTAAGGTTTTTTTAAAAGGTTACACTATATTTGGGAAATGTAGGGAATTACAGAAGGTTATATTTTTTTATAAAAAGCACTAAAATATAGTTCTATTATAACGGCATGGTTAAGACTATTTTGAGGAAGTTGTAAAACTCAATATTTTATACTTATTTTTGCATAAAATGCAGTATGAAGTAGTATTATCTAAAAACATGAAAATCGTAGAAACAGAAAGGTTAATTATAGAAGAGGCAATTTTGAGTGATGCTTCTTTTTTCTTTGAGCTACTAAACAGCCCAAATTGGCTAGAATTTATAGGTGATAGAAATATCAACTCATTAGAAGATGCTACAAAGTATGTGCAAGAGTCTTTGATAGATAATTATGAAAAAAATAGCTATGGATTTTATAAAATGAGCTTAAGGGAAACTAATCAATCTATTGGAGCAGTTGGTTTTTTAAAACGTGATTATTTAGACTTTCCAGACATTGGATATGCTATTTTACCAAACTATGAAGGAAAGGGATATGTAAGTGAAGCTACACAGGCTGTTTTTGAATATGGGAAAAATAATCTAAACCTAAAAAAAATTGTAGCAATAACAACAGAAGAAAATTTGGCATCACAAAGGGTTTTATCAAAAATAGGATTGAAATTTATAGAAAAAGTAAATGTAGATGGAGAAGAATTACTCTATTTTTCAATATAAATTATTAATTTAGTGGTGTCATACAGAGGTGTGATAGAAGGTTATTTGTATTACTTTGTTAATAATTATAAAGTCTAATTTTATATGAAAGTAATATTTTTTCCAAAATGAAAATAGAACTCTTTCAAAATGGAAATAAATATTTTTTTTAAGAAAAGAGCTAAAAAATAAAAAGTTGATTTTTAGGCTAAATAAAGAGCTTTTTATTTTTTTTACTAAAAAAACGATACAAATGTTATTTTTGGTAAACAGATTGACCCATATTTAGTAACATTCTAATAGAAGATTGGAATAAAAGATTTTAGCTTCATAAAGTTTTTGATTAGTAATTTATTTCAGAATAGATTTACTAAAAATTTTAACATCAACTTTACTTTTTAGAAGCATCAGAAAAAGGAAATAGTGGTCTGACAACAGAGTGTTTGCGATAAAGAAATTTATCAACTTTTAGCAACAGTTTATTTTTTTAGTTGTTCAACTAGGTTTTCTAATAGTTAAGTAGTAAAGTAAGTAAGTGGACAGAAAAAACTCCTTTCAATCGGAAGGAGTTTTTTTATTTAGTTACATTCACTAGGAAGAATTAAAAATAGCAATTGTTGTATCTTATTGATTTTGTTAAAAGTAAAATGTCTA
Organism: Bernardetia sp. ABR2-2B; assembly: GCF_037126435.1. Taxonomy (GTDB): domain Bacteria; phylum Bacteroidota; class Bacteroidia; order Cytophagales; family Bernardetiaceae; genus Bernardetia. Next base: position 3,320,686 of record NZ_CP147020.1, read on the forward strand.
GTAGTATAACCAACTTTGCATCATACAAGACAAAACAAAGAAGTAGAGAGCAATCTCAATCTAGCTTTTGAAAACATAGAAAATCCAAAGAAATACCTTGTAGTTGTGAATGGACAGGTTTCTAGATTGATATAGAATATTATTTTCTAAAAAGGTTTTTGAAGCTATACCATAAGTTTCTTGGAGTGTACCATCTATAGTTGTATGCACATGCACCACCAGCAACTACAACTTCACTCAGACTCTCATCTTCTTTTAGCTTTACATCAACATTTTTTTGATTTATTTCTAAAGTTATTTCTTGTGTATCATAGCCGACAAATCTAAAAACTAATGTTGCTTTTTGTGGAGCTACTAAAGTATAATTTCCGTCAATATCGGTTTGAGTTCCTTGAGTCGTTCCTTTTATCCATATAGTTGTACCAGGTAGCGCACCATCTACTGATGAAACATTGCCTGTTACTGTTATTACGTCTTCTACAATTTGTATTCCTCCAGCTTGTCCAGATAGAGCGTTGATAAGCTCTTCATTGCTAGTTATATGTTTTTCTGAAAAATCTACTTTTAAAAAATGATTGGTAAGAGAAGTTTTGACCTTAATTTCTTTATCTGCCAAACCTTTATACTTTACTATCAAAATTATATTATCTTTATTTTGAGCAATTTCAGAAGGAATAGTAATTGAAAAGAAGCCATTTTCTAAGGAAACTGTTTTATAATCTGTTCCTTTAATAGAAATCGTAGCATTTACTAGATTCTTTTCTCCATTGATTATTTTTCCTTTAATAATATTCTTTCTTATTGTATCCGAATTATTTTTACTTTGTTCTATTTCTTCCTCTGAAAAATAAGTTCCTCCTTGCGCTTTTGCCTCATTAGAAGCTACAAAGAAAGTAAAAACAGCTACTGCCAGTTCTTTCAGAAAGAATTTTCTAATAGGAGTTGGTGCAGCAGGTTGTTTTAACTTTCTATCAACTTGACTCTTTTTGAAATAACCACACGTATTTTTTGATTTGGACTCTTTAAAATAGCCTACTATTTCTTTATCACTCATTTGTGAAAAATCAATTACCAGCTTTTGGCAAGAGCCACAAAAACGTCCTTGCTCTTGAGGTTTCATTTTACTCCAATCTTCATGACAAGGCTCTGGTATTTGTACTTTCATCGTTTTTAATTTAAAATGATTAACATTTTTTATAGAACGAAGAAATAATAAAAAATGCTGCAATGAAATACAATTATTCCTTCTCAATCAAATTGTCTTCATCCGAAACTTTCACACTAATTATATTATTAACTACGGAAAGCAAAACGTAAAGTAAAATAACTAAAGGAACACCCAAAAACTGCAAGAAAACCAGCAAAAGAACACTTGAAAGAAGGAAAATATAACGAATTTCGTTTCCTTTAAAAGCAAAAGATTTGAACTTTAAGGCAAAAAGTGGAAGTTCTGCCACCAAAAGCAAACTCATTACAATAGCCAAAACAGAAAGTAAAATAGGATGTAGAATAATAACTGAATACGTTGGGTTATTGAGTAGAATTAAAGGAATCGAAGCAATCAAAATAGCATTTGCAGGAGTCGGAACGCCAATAAAAGAATCTGACTGACGAGTATCTACATTGAATTTTGCCAAACGCAAAGCCGAAAAAACGGCAATCAGAAGTGCAACATAAGGTAGATAAGAATCCATTGCTGTCGGAATTTGTCCATCCACCAAGCCTTGTGTTACTTTTTCCAAACTTGCCGAAATCATTAGATGATACAAGATGAAAGCTGGTAAGACACCAAAAGTTACGCAGTCAGCCAAAGAGTCTAGTTCTTTTCCAATAGGTGAGCTTACTTTCAACATTCTTGCTACAAAACCATCTAAAAAATCAAAAATAGCTGCAATTCCTATACAATAAGCAGCAATATCAAGGGAGTTTTTGAAGCTAAAAATAATACCGATACAACCAAAAAATAAGTTGCAACACGTCAAAAAATTAGGAATATGCTTTTTCATTCGGATAGTTTTTTGTTTAGGGTGGTATGTGGATTGCTCGTGGAGACACAAGCAACGGAAAAGAAATTTCTGTCTATCTGTATTTTTAATTCTCTAAAAAATATTTTATAAACAAAAATAAAAAATTACTTTTGGTTATAATAAAATCTACCGTTGCTCGTGTTCCCACAAGCGACATTATCAAAAAATAAAATGATAAAAAAAATAAATATACAACTTCTGTTTTTGATTGGTTTCTTTATTTTAGAATCTAATTTACATTATAATTCTGTTTATTCACAAGTATTTTTGCCTGTTGATTTGACAGAAGACCAATCTGATGATAAATTACCTGTTCATTCTATTTTCGTAGGCGAAGATAATCATAAATGGATAGGAACAGAAAATGGAGTATATCAAATTGAAGAAGTAACCGAAGGGGCTCTTGTAAATGCAAATGAGTTTTTGCCAAAAACATCTATTCTACACATCAAAAGAGGATTAAATAACAAAATTTGGTTTGTAACCTATGCCAATGAAGTAACTATTTTAGACACCAAAACAAATCAGCAAGAAAAGCAAAGTTTTGATTTTTTAGACGGAAAGATAGTCAGCAATCTAATTTTTTCTAATAAAGGAGAAACGACTTGGATAGCCAGTAGAGGAAATGGATTATGGAAAAAGTCATTAAAAAAAGGTTCAAAGGCTATAAAAATAGAAGTCAAGAAAAACAATGAAAATATAAGTGATATTGTTTTTTTTGGAGGAAAGCTTTGGGTTACTTCTGAAACAGGACTTTATTATACAAAAAATATTTCTTTGACAGAAAAAAAACACAAATTCAAATCTGTATCTGATTTTTCGAAGGGAAGTAAAATGCTAGTTTATAAAAATCAGTTGTGGGTGTTGGGATATGATAAGAAAGACAAAGGAACACTAAAAACCACAAAAGACGGCAAAAAATGGACAACCTATGCGCTTTCAGAATCTTTTGAATATCAAGTTCCTAAGATAATGAGTTTTGATAACAGGGGTAATTTGTGGGTAGCTGCTGATAGAGTTGCAAAGTTTGACTTTTTGAGTAAAAAATGGACAGGATTTGGAGAAAAACAAGGTTTTCAAAGTAAATCTGCACTTTCTTTAGCTATTGATAAAAATGATAATATTTGGGTAGGAACAGAAGGAAGAGGACTTTTTGTGAGAGTAGCTTATCCTGAAAAATTGATAGCAAAAGAGGATGGTTTAGAACAAGAAATCGAAACTATTACTGATTTAGAAGAACTAAAAGAAGAGAAAAATCTATCAGAACTCTTAAAGACAGAAGAAACAGAAGCTATTAAAGGAAAAAAACTACGATTAAAAGTTCAGTTCAAAACTGCAAAAGCTGATATTTTACCAGAGTTTGAGAATGAACTAAATGAGCTTGTTACTTTTATGAATAAAAATACAGAAATAAGAATTTTAATAGAAGGGCATACTGCGCCTATTGGAAATGCTCAAAAAAACCAAGAATTATCCGAAAAAAGAGCTGTTGAGGTAAGAAATTATTTGATTAAAAAAGGTATAAGTCAGAACAGAATCCGAACGGTAGGCTATGGAGGTACTCGTCCAATTTCTACAAACCGAGAACAAATGAAGGAAAATAGAAGAGTAGAAGTTATCTTTGTAGATTAATTATATAACCGTCAACGAGGCATAAAACCGTCGTTGAGGTTTTTTATTGTTTTAAAAACACATAAAAATGCCTTTCCAACTCCCAAAAAACGAAATTTTACAAGGAAAATGGACTTTCCATTATCTTTCTCCTGCCAAAAATAAGTACAACGGGATTCTTTATCTAACAAAGAATAATCTTTATTTTGAAGGAAATTTTCAAATAGAAAACTTGAGTGTAAGTGCTATTGAAGGTGGGTTTGTGATTCCTTTAAAAGATATAAATGCAGTAGCTCCTTTGAAAGTAATGTTTCTTTTCAATCAATTACATATTCAGATGAAGGATAAAGAAGTTCATATTTTTGATAGAGGAGTTTTGCCTGTTGGTGGTGTGATAAAGAAGATTGAGGAAAATAAAATGCAACAAAAAACATAATCTTTTACGTCAAAAAAGAAATGCAAAAATAAACTAAAAAATCTATGAAATTTTTACTTATTGCTTTTCTGTTATGCTTTATTTCTATTAATTTATTTGCTCAAGATTCTACTAAAAATAATAATAATGGAGATTCAATCTCCTTTATTTCTGATAATTCAGAATTAAGCAAAAAGACAAAGAACAAAAGATTGTCCGTAGTCATTTTATCAAAAAGTGCTTTTTATATAGCAGGAAATTCGTATCTGCAATTTGTTTGGTACAAAGACCACAAACCAGTTCCTTTTCACTTTTATAATGACAATAAAGGTTGGTTACAACTTGATAAGGTAGGGCATTTTTACGCAGCTTATCATGAAAGTAAAGTAGGTTATAATTCTTTAAAATGGGCTGATGTTTCCGACAAAAAAGCCTTTTGGTATGGTGGGTTTTTGGGTTTGATTTTACAAACTCCTATCGAAATTTTTGATGGCTTGTATGAAGGTTATGGTTTTTCGGTAGGCGATATGATTGCAAATGCTTCTGGTTCTGGGCTTTTTATGACGCAACAGCATTTTTTTAAGGAGCAGATTATTTTGCCCAAATTTTCATACTCTCCTTCCCCTTATGCCAAATATCGTCCTTGGGTATTGGGAGAAAGCCACACAAATCGTTTTTTTCAAGATTACAACGGTCATACCTATTGGTTTTCTACAAATTTAAAACGGATTTTCAAAAATAAAAATATTCCTTCTTGGCTAAATATTGCCTTTGGATATAGTGGAAATGGAATGCTTGCCGAATTTGAAAATCCAGAATTTTCTAGAGGAATAGAAATGCCAAAACTAGAAAGACACAGACAATTTTTGCTTTCACTAGATGTAGATATGACAAAAATAAAAACGAAAAGTAAATTTTTGAAAGGACTTTTAGGAACAATTAATTTGCTCAAAATTCCTGCTCCTGCTTTAGAATACAATAAAGAAAAAGGATTTGTAGTGCATGGGATTTATTTTTAGGGAATATATTGTAATTTGAACTAAAAATATAATAAAGTATGTTTGAATAGCAAAGAATAATTAAAAAATATTTACTAAACGAGATGTAAAATTATGAAAGACAATATTAGATATTCCTGCTGGTTAATTGACAACATAAAGTTTTCTGGGAAAGAATTTACAAAAACTATTAATTTTAATGGAGAAAAGATTGAACTGCTAATAACCAAGTATGAAAACTTAAAGGATATAGAAGAACCATTTCATGATTGGATTCATAATAAAATAGTTAATCATAGTATGAGAAATTTATCAAATAATCCTCTCCCCATAAATTCAATATTTGTTTTAACTAAAAATGGATATACAAACCATAATTCACAAGACTTCTCTTACTTATTTAGGTTGTGTTTAAAACTTGTCTATTATCAACCAACTTTGATTTCAAAGGTTTCCGAGTTTATTCCTGATGCAGCCATAATAATGCCCACTTGGGAAAATGTTAGAAACATGCGTACTATTTCAAAAAATGAAATCACTTCAGATACTTTCAATAAAGTTTTGAGTTATTTTGATACTTTGAGCAAACTAGATAGAAACTGTTATAGTGTTTTTGAAGAAATTTATAAAAAAACAGAAATAAATGAGGTTTTGATTGAATTATTAGCTCTATACTCTTTTATTGAAGGTTTTTGGCATAATCAGAGAGGAAAGTCTAATATTGACAAAAGTATAAGAGCAATGTTGCAAGATTATATACCACAGAAAGAGGAAAAATTTAAAAGAGAGGTAATAATAAGAAAAATAAAATCTCAAAATGAATTATTTAATCAATCTAGCATCGATAAAATGCGAAATATATTAGCTCATGGAATGTATAAATCTCAAGAAGATAGTTGGAGTAATAAGCAATGGAAAGCTATTTTCGAACAAAGAAATCTAATAATTGAATTAGTGATTGACTCTTTGGTAAATAGATTGAAATGTGAAAATCAACTTTCTAGTTAAAGTAGAATGCAAATATGTAAGTTTTTCTGTTGATTGTAATTAACACAAAAACTTTCAGTAAGTGTTTTTCGTACACTAAGATAATTTTATTATATTGCTTCTTTTAAAGTAGCAGACAGTTTCCAAACTACCTATTAAACCCTTTTTTATGAAAATCACTAGAAATTTATACAGTAGCAACCTCACTCTACTAACTGATTTGTACCAACTTACAATGGCATATGGCTATTGGAAAGCTGGAATGACGGAAAGAGAAGCCGTTTTTAATTTATTTTTCCGTCGCAATCCATTCAAGGGAGGTTATGCTATTGCGTGTGGACTTAGCTATGTTATTGATTTTTTGGAAAACTTCAATATTTCTGATGAAGATGTAGCCTATCTTTCTACCTTAAAAGGAAATGACGACAAAGCACTTTTTGACCCAAAATTTTTAGAATACCTTCAAAATCTTGAATTTACGTGTGATGTAGATGCAGTAGAAGAAGGTTCGGTAGTTTTTCCACAAGAGCCACTTATTCGCATTAAAGGTTCACTTATTCAATGTCAAATTTTGGAAACGCTGCTTTTAAATATGGTAAATTTTCAATCTCTTATCGCTACTAAATCTTCACGTATTTGTTTGGCAGCTAGAGGAGAGGATGTTTTGGAGTTTGGTCTTCGAAGAGCGCAAGGAATTGATGGTGGTTTGGCTGCTAGTCGTGCTGCATATATTGGAGGTTGTGTTGCTACTTCGAATGTTTTGGCAGGAAAACTTTTTGATATTCCTGTAAAGGGAACACACGCTCATAGTTGGGTAATGTCCTTCGAATCTGAAATTGATGCTTTCGAAACCTATGCCGAAGCTCTTCCAAATAATTGCATTTTTTTAGTGGATACGTATGATACAATTGAAGGTGTAAAACACGCTATTAAATCGGGAAATAAACTAAAAGAAAAAGGCTATAAATTTGCAGGAATACGCCTAGATTCTGGAGACCTTTCTTATTTGAGTATCAAAGCTAGAGAATTGTTAGATGAGGCAGGTTTTACAGAAACGTCTATTGTAGCAAGTAATGATTTAGACGAACATATTATTGATAGTTTGAAGCAGCAAGATGCCAAAATTAATGTTTGGGGAGTAGGTACAAAAATGGTAACTGCCTATGACCAACCAGCATTGGGAGGAGTTTATAAATTATCTGCACTTAGAAATAAAGAAAATACAGCTTGGGATTATAAAGTGAAGTTATCCGAACAAGCCATCAAGATTTCTACTCCTGGAATTCAGCAAGTTCGTCGTTTTTATGCAAATGGGGAATGTATTGGAGATGCTATTTTTGATGAAGAAAATAAGCCGACAAATGATAATTGGACGATTATTGACCCAATGGATATGACTCGTCGTAAGAAAATGACAAGCGTAGAAGGAGAATACAAAGACCTTTTAAAGCCTATTTTTAAAGATGGAAAATGTGTTTATGAGAAGCCAGACCTTCAAACCATTCAAGCAAAAGTAAAAGATGAATTAAAGACATTACATAGAAGTATCAAACGTTTTACAAATCCACACTCTTATCCTGTTGGCTTAGAAAAAGGATTATACGACTTGAAAACTGACCTTATCTTGAAGTTGAGAGAAGTAGAATGAATGCAATGAGGAGTAGTAGGAATTGGGACATGAGAGTTAGGAATTAGGAAATGAGTTAATGCGAATTAAATTATTTTTTCACTTTTAATTCTCGTTCACTTTCCAATTCCCATGTCCTAGTTCCCAATTACTAATTATTATTTAAAAAAGTAATTCTTCAATTCTCTTGCTGAATCTATATCAAATTGGGTAGTAATATAGGAAAGTATTGCTGCCCATAAGATAGCACTCCAAAACATGTGAAAAAAGATGCGTTTCTTGTCTTCTCCAAATGAGACAGCAATAAGAGTTCCTGCAATGGGAGAAAAAAGTATAGGTGTCAGAAATGCAACTCCAATAATTCCGTATTTACGCCATATTTTTACTATCCTACGACTATTTTTTGAAAATATTTTTCGTTTTTTGCGAAAATTACTATAAAACCATTTTCGTATTGCTATTCCAAAGAAAGTAAAAATAACTACGCTTGTCATCATTCCCAAAACAGTAATGAGTACAGTTTCCAAGTACGAAAAACCACGCACAGCACCACCCACACAGCCAAAAATAAATTTGAACATGCTCATCGCAAAAACCACCAAATAATCTATAAAGCGTTGCATAATGAATAGTACAGAATTAAAAATCAAAACCAAAAATTCTAGTAGGCTTTTCCTCTAAGTTCTACAAAAAAAATGATTTCTTCGGCTATTATTAGGTAAAGGATTGATATTTTACGCTCTATATCCCTTTTTTGAAATAATGGACAAAATGAGTTTGTAATAATTGATTAAATTGCGCTACTGATTTTTCAGAATAATTTAATCAAAACTCATTTCTAAACTTTATTAATTCTAAATTTATATTTATGTTTAAAACTACTACACACAAAATTGCACTTTCAGTTTTGTTTATTATCTTTTCTTCTTCTGTTCTTCAAGCCCAACAAAAGGCTCAACAGCAAGATAGTTTGCTGACCAGTTATCTAAAATATATAGATGAAGCAGACATGAAAAAACACCTTTCTGTTTTGGCTTCTGATGAATACGAAGGAAGAGAAACAGGCGAAAAAGGACAAAAAATGGCTGCCGAATACATAGCAAATCGCTTTAAAGAACTTGGACTTACTGCACCAGTAAATGGTTCTTACTTTCAAAAATTCGAACTCAATAAGACCTCATTAGCAGAGTTTAGAATCGAAACACTGACAGGTGAAATCGAATTATCACAAAATGAAATCATTGTAGTAAATCCTCTTCAAGGAGATAGAAACGATGAAGAACACGATATTATCTTTGCAGGTTATGGATTAGAAGAAGAAGGTGGTAATGGATATTCTTCTTATAAATCTATTGATGTGAAAAATAAGATTGCTGTAATTATGATAGGAACGCCAAAAGGTAAAGAGAGCCTAATTCCTAATAAAGAAGCTAGAAAATCTGTTTATTTACAAATGGGTTTTAAGAGCAAACTAGCAAAAGAAAAAGGTGCAAAAGGAATTATTTTTGTTTCTAAAAAGTCAGATTTTAAAGATTTTGACTATAACTACGGACACTATTTCAAAGATCCAAAATGGAGTGTTCCTTCTTCAGAAAGTAAAGAAAAAGAGGATAAGTCAGAGTTTTTAATGGCACTTTCTACAACTGATAAATTACCAAACCTTTTAGGTTATACAGACAAAAAATGGAAGAAGGTATTCAAAAAGTGGAATAAAAAAGGCAAAGGAGTTCAAGAAGCACAAGCAAAAATTTCTTCTGAAACCAAAATTGAAAAAGTAGATACTGAAAACGTATTGGGCTTTTTGGAAGGAACAGATAAAAAAGAAGAACTTATCGTAATTACGGCACACTACGACCACATCGGAATTATTGATGGCAAAATCTATAATGGAGCAGATGATGACGGTTCTGGAACAACAGCAGTTTTAGAACTAGCTGAGGCTTTTGCACTTGCCAAAAAGCAAGGAAATCCTTCAAGAAGAAGTATCTTATTTATGCTAGTTACTGGTGAAGAAAAAGGACTTTTAGGTTCTAGTTATTATTCTGAAAACCCTGTTTTTCCTCTCAAAAATACAGTTTCAAATCTTAATATTGATATGATTGGAAGAATGGATAAAGACCACAAAGATGACCCAAATTATGTCTATATAATCGGTTCGACAATGCTTTCAACAGAATTACATAATCTTAGTGAAGCAAGTGCCAAAATGTATGCACCAAATGTAAAATTAGATTATACTTACAACGACAAAGATGATCCAAATCGTTATTATTACCGTTCAGACCACTATAATTTTGCAAAACATGATATTCCTGTTATTTTTTATTTTAATGGAGTTCATGCAGATTACCACCAACATACCGACGAAGTAGATAAAATTCACTTTGGCAAAATGCAAGAAATTACTCGTTTGGTCTTTGCGACTGCTTGGAATTTAGTAAATAGGGAAGAGCGAATTAAAAACGATAATTAATTGACTTTTAATAGTTTAGCTGTAAAATAAAGAAAAAGGTTTTGAAAAGGAGGTTTTCAAAACCTTTTTCTTTATCGAATTTTTCTGTGTTTTTATAGAGAGTTGTTTTATAGTAGTAGATTTTTTTTTATATTGAAATTGAAAAAAAGATAGTAATACTTTTACATACTAAAATTACTCTTTTTCAAAGACAAAATAACTTAAGCACTTACCATTATTATTACTTTTTATGAACGTATATCAAAGCGATTATCTGCAAATAGATTCTTCTGATGAGCAAAAATTATTAGAACTAACATGGCTACCAACAACAGCAGACATGACTTCTGAAGAATATAAAAACGAGCATGTAGAACTTCTCAAGTTCATGTTAGAGCAAAAAACTGAAAAAGTGTTAGGTAATATAAAAGAGTTGGGTTTTGTAGTAAGTCCAGAAGTACAAGAGTGGATGAACATCAATATATTTGCTCCAGCTATGGAAGTAGGTTTTGATAAATTGGCTGTCGTGATGAGTTCAGAGTTTTTAGCACAACTTTCTATCGAACAAGCAATGGAAGAAGAGGTTGGACAACAAATCACAACGAAGTACTTTGATAATGTCAAAGAGGCAAAAGAATGGATATTAAATATCTAAAATTATAAAATATCCACTTGTGTTATACTACTACTATACTTTATTTTTATGAATCAAAATATAACAGGAAACGAATTACAGCTATATAAATCTTTTTATAAAACTTATCCAGATGCAATTCTTGTTTTACAAGAAGGAGTTATCCTTATGTGTAATGAATTAGCTCAAGTGCTATTTCAAGTAAACGATAAAAAAGAAATTCTAAATAAGAGTATAGTAGGTTTTTTGTCAAATCACTCTCAAAAAGAATTTCAAAGCACTGAAATAACTCATCATTTGGATAAATGTCTATTAGAGGGTAAAGACGTATTTGATTTAGTTTTCCAAAATATAAAAGGAGAATATATAGATTTAAAAGTGTTTTTATCTAAAATTAAAATAGATGGAAAAAACTTGATACAGGTTGTATTACGTGATGATACAGAAGAAAAACAACAGCTAAAGTCTATTATAGGAGCATTAGATAAGAGTGCAATTATTTCCATTGCAGACAAAGAAGGGAAAATTACGAAGGTAAATGAAGAGTTTTGTCGTATCTCCAAATACAATGAAAAAGAACTTTTAGGCAAAGACCATAGAATAGTAAATTCGGGTTATCACCCTAAAGAGTTTTGGCAAGAGATGTGGCAAACTATTGCAAGAAGAAAAACATGGCGTAAGGAAGTGAAAAATAAAGCGAAAGATGGTTCTTTTTATTGGGTAGATACTGTTATTAATCCTATGTTGAATAGTGAAGGTAAAATTATTAGTTATTTATCTATTCGTTATTTAATTACAGATAGAAAAGAGCAAGAATTACAAATTCAAATAAATCAAGAACAATTACAAACTACCGAAGAAGAACTTCGCCAAAACTTAGAAGAGTTAGAAGCACAGCGAGATTATATTCAAGAGATTAATAAGGAAATTAAAGAAAAAAGTGAAATTTCAGAAAGAAATAGTCAAGCTCTGCTAAAACTAAATAAAAGCAAAGATATTCATAAAGGTAACCTAGATATAGCCTTCGAGGAAATAACTACATCAGTTGCCAAAAACCTAAATATAGAGCGTGTAGGTATTTGGAAATATGATACTACTAATGAAGCCAAAATTATTGCTCAGAAACAATATGAAACCACTAAAGATGCAGCTACCTTTTCTAAAGGTGTAGAAATAATGCAGAAAGATGTTCCTACTTACTTTGCTGATTTAGTTGCTGAAAAAGATATTGTTGCTGACTTTTCTCAAAATCATCCTGCATTAGTTGAGTTTGTGGATACTTATCTTATTCCTCTTAAAATAAATTCTATGCTAGATGTTCCTTATTTTGTAGATGGAGAATTTGCAGGTGTTATTTGTTGTGAGACACAGGGGAAATATAAGAACTGGACAGATGAAGATATTGCATTTGTCAAAGGAATAGGAGACATTATCACTATTACCATCAAACAGCAGCAGCAATTAAAAGAACAATATCGTGTAAAAAAACAAAATGAAAAATTAGCTGCCAATGAAGAAGTGCTAAAAAAGACTTTCCATAAAATGAAGGAGCAAGAGCTTCAGTTGAAAGAAAGTGTTAATTCTTTACAAACTCAAGAAGAAGAGTTACGCCAAAATATGGAAGAGTTAGAGACTATACAAGAAGCCATGGAGCAAAAACAGTTGCAGATAGAAGCATCAAAAACAGCTTTAGAAAAACAAAATGAAAAACTTGCCTCTAATGAGGCTGTACTCAAAAAAGCTTTTCAAAAAATGAAAACGCAAGACATAAAGTTAAGAGAAAGTTATGATGCCTTGCAAACACAAGAGGAAGAACTTCGTCAAAACATGGAAGAGCTACAAACCACACAAGAAGCAGTAGAATATCAAAAAAATATTTTAGAAGTTAGTAATAGACAAATCACAAAAAGTATTAGTTATGCTGAAACAATACAAAAAGCAATATTGCCTTCAGAAACATTAATCCAAGAAGTTCTGCCTGAGAGTTTTGTTATTTATAAGCCAAAAGACATCGTTTCGGGAGATTTTTATTGGGTTTCTAAACATGAAAACAAAACACTTGTTGGTGTAATTGATTGTACAGGACATGGCGTTCCAGGGGCATTTATGAGTTTAGTTGCTTCTAATATTTTGAGTGAGATTATTAATCAAAGAGGAATTTTACAACCGAATATTATACTTCAAGATTTACATAAAGGAGTAGTCAAGAAGCTCAATCAAAAAGAAGGTGCAAATAATGATGGAATGGATTTAACACTTTGTCTATTAGAGGAAACATCAGATAACCAAACTCAACTAACCTTTGGTGGTGTCAAACAGAATTTATACATCATTAGAAGTAAAGAACTCATCGAACTCAAGGGCAATAGACGTTCCGTTGGTGGAGGTAGGAGAGGTGATGACAATAGAAGTTATAATCAAGAAAGTGTTATACTCAAAAAAAATGATACTGTCTTTTTAGCTACCGACGGATACGCAGATCAAGCTAACAAGGAAAGAAAGAGCTTTTCAAAGAAAAGGTTTAGAGAGCTCATGATAGAAGTAGGAAGTTTATCAGCAAAGGAACAAAGAAACATTCTCGAAAAACGTCTAGCTCAACATCAGCAAACAACAGAACAGCGAGATGATATTACTGTATTGGGCTTTAAAATTTAAAACTAAATACTTACTAAGCAACCTGTTTTATTAATAATCTATTTTTTTATATAATAAGTGCATCCACTATGATCGATTATCATACACGTTTAGATTCTCAAAGTGCCGTACTCTACTACAAAGGACCTTTTGATAAAGATATTTTAGCAAATATAAGCTTACAGCTACGTCTTAGGTTTACTGAAAATCCACGTATGAGTGCAAAACTTTTTTCTGTTTTTATTGAGTTGGCACAAAATATTTCTTATTACTCTGCTGAGTCTAACTTCTTTTATGATCAAGACACAAAAAAAGACATTAAAAACTTACAACAAGAGAAAAAAAATAATGGTGTAGGGACAGTCGTTATTCATAATAATGAAACCGAAGTCATTTTGAGTGCTGGTAACCTTGTTCCGACAGCAAAAGTAAAAGAGATTATTACTAAGTGTGAAGAGATAAACAGACTTAGTACGGAGCAGTTGAGGGCTTTAAAAAAAGAGGTCAGAAGTTTAGAACGCAACAAAGCACACAAAGGTGGTAATATTGGGCTTATACAAGTAGCACTCAAATCAGAGCACCCTTTACAAGTAGAGTCAAAGAAAATAGACGAGGAGAATTCATACTTTATAATCTCTTCAACTATTGAAAAATAAAATATTTCACAATTTAAAATATAAACTATGTTCACAGAAAATGGTAAAAATTTAGTAGTAGAGAGTAAAAAAGATGCTTACTTTGTGCCTCATATTAATTTTAATGCCGATACAGAGCACTGTCTCATTGAAGGAGAGTCTTATTTAGAAGATGCTTTTGAGTTTTATGATAATATGATGAATTGGTTTAAAGAGTATTTTAAAACTCATCAAAAAGTCGTTTTAGATTGTAAACTTTCTTATTTTAATACAAGTTCTTCAAGAGCTTTATTAGATTTGTTTCGTTTGCTTAAAGAATTTCAAGATGAGGGAAAAGAAATAACGATTAATTGGTATTATCCTAAGGAAGACCATGATGATATGAGAATAGAAGGAGAGGATTTTATGGATGAAAGTGATATGCACTTGAATATTATTAGCTACTAGGACATTGTATTAAAAATGAAAAAGGCTTCAGAAATACTATTTTTAAAGCCTTTTTTGCTAAAAGAAATTATTATATAAAACAAAAATGCTACTCAATATCTAATTCTTCACAAGCTCTTCTTGCTGCATCTTGTTGAGCATTTTTCTTAGTATAACCATTTCCTGTTGAGATGGGGTTTTCATCTAATAAAACTTGTGCTACAAACTGACGAGTATTATTTTCAGATTTATCTTTCGAAATAGAAAACTGTACATTTCTATTTTCTTTCTGCGCCCATTCTATAAGTTTTGATTTGTAGTTTTTGTCAGTTTCTATAATGGTTTGTAAGTCCAGATGAGTAAGCAAAATTCTTCTTACAATAAATTTTTGACAAAAATGAAATCCTTTATCTAAATAAACAGCTCCAATAAATGCTTCAATGGCATCTCCATAAAGAGATTTATGAGAATAAGCATTTTTTCGTTTGTTATCTACTTCAATAATTTGGTCTAGTCCCATTTTCTTGGCAAGGTCGCCCAAAGAAGCTCTACTAACAATTCTAGAACGAATATCTGTTAAGAAACCTTCATTTTTATAAGGATAGCGTTTGAACAAAAAATGTGCTACAATACTTCCCAAAACAGCATCTCCCAAATACTCTAAACGCTCATTACTTTCCTTAAAACCGTCTTTATTTTCTTTTGCAACTGAAGTGTGTTGCATCGCAAGTTTGTATATAGAAAGATTGGTAGGCGATGTTCCGATAATACGTGTGATTGCATTATAGAGCCTTTTATCTGATTCATTAAGAGAAAATTTGCTAACTTTTGTAGCTATTTTACCAATCCAACTCATAGTTTAATATTATAAACCTATAAGGTTTCGAAAATCCTTATAGACTTGCTATACCTTTTTTAATCATTCGTATAACGACGCATTACGATTGAAGCATTGTGTCCACCAAAACCAAACGTATTACTCAAAACGACATCAATTTTTCTTTTTTCTGCTTTATTGAGTGTAAGATTCAATTTTTGGTCAATGGCTTCATCAGGTGTTTCGAAGTTAATTGTAGGAGGAACAACTTGTCTTTCTAGTGCCATTACACACGCCAAAGCTTCTATTGCACCTGCTGCACCTAATAAGTGTCCTGTCATAGATTTGGTTGAGCTAATATTTAATTTATAAGCATGTTCTCCAAAAATAGTCGTAATTGCTTTTAGTTCTTGTGGGTCGCCTAGAGGTGTAGAAGTTCCGTGTACATTTACATAATCTACATCTTCTGGACTAATCTCTGCATCTTTGAGAGCATTTTTCATAACGTTGGCAGCTCCCAAACCTTCTGGGTGTGGTGCTGTCATGTGGTGTGCATCTGCCGACATTCCACCACCTATTATTTCTCCGTATATTTTTGCTCCTCGTGCTTTTGCGTGTTCTAATTCTTCTAAAACAAGAGAAATTCCACCTTCTCCCATCACAAAACCATCACGATTTTTGTCAAAAGGTCTTGAAGCTGTTTGTGGAGAATCATTTCTTTCAGAAAGGGCTTTCATAGCATTAAAACCACCTACTCCAGATTCGATAACTGCTGCCTCACTTCCTCCCGAAACAATTACGTCTGCTTGTCCCAAACGAATATAATTGAATGAATCAATAATCGCATTGGTAGAAGAAGCACACGCTGAAACGGTTACAAAATTAGGCCCTCGTAAACCGTATTTGATAGAAATATGTCCTGAAACAATATCTACAATCATTTTAGGGATAAAGAAAGGATTAAAGCGAGGAATGCCTGTTCCTTTATTAAAATCTGTTACTTCTTTTTGGAACGTATGTATTCCACCGATTCCAGACCCCCAAATTACACCTGCACGGTCTGCATCTACATTTTTCCCTACTTCTAATCCAGAGTCGTCCATGGCTTGAGAAGCTGCACCCATTCCATATTGAGCAAACAAATCAAGCCTTCTTGATTCTTTTTTGTCCATGTATTTTGTAATATCAAAGTCTTTGACCTCACAAGCAAATTTTGTTTTGAAATTAGTAGTGTCGAAATGAGTAATCATATCGCAACCACTTTTTCCTGCTTCTAGTGCGTCCCAAAACGTTTTGACATCGTTTCCTAATGGTGTAATAGCTCCTAGTCCTGTAATTACGACTCGTTTAAGTTGCATAAAGATTATAGTTTGGGTAGAATGTGTGTATGTAAATTTAGAAGTTATATTTTATAGAAATCAGAAATAATTGACTATAAATATCTAATTATTTCTCATACATCTTTTAAAGGATTTTCTATTTCTTATTTTTTCTCAGTAGTATTTTTGAAGTAAATGCAAATACTAACTTTCAAATATACTCATTTATAAAAAAACAAACCTACCGAGTAATACAAATTTACTCCGTAGGTTCGTACAAATCCAAATCAAAAAAGACTTTTTTTGATAAAAGAAAAGAAAAAATATTTCATTTCTCGTTTTACTTTTTCTAAAATCTAATCTCTCATTGATTCAAAACGTAGTTTTGATAGATTGTATTCAAAAAATATCTAAACAAGTAAATTGCTTATGCTTTTGCTGAATGTTCTTCCAAATACTTAATTGCTTGTCCTACAGTAGAAATATGTTCTGCTTGGTCATCTGGAATAGAAACATTAAATTCTTTCTCAAATTCCATAATAAGTTCTACTGTATCAAGAGAATCTGCTCCTAAGTCGTTTGTAAAACTTGCTTCAGGAGTTACTTCTGAAGGCTCAACTGCTAATTTCTCAACAATGATATTTTGTACGCGTGCTGAAATATCTGACATAATGTTTTTGTCTTTTTTAGTTTTGTAATGAGTAAACTGAATGCAAAGAAAAAGATTTATCTCAATAAAATCAAATCCTTAGACAAACTTTAAGAGAAAGTTGAGGTCTTCATCTGTTTTTATGCGAAAATAAAGGAAATAGAAGACATTAGAGGAACTTTTTTATTAATCTACTTCTCCTAATTCAGTTTCGCCCACCTTAAAACCTAATTTTTGAGTTGCTATTTTCTTTATTGCTAATTTCCATTGTTCCCATTCATCGTCCTTCATCAATCCTGCAAATAATAATCCACTAGGTTCGATAGAAGCCCAAATATGCTTTTGTGTTTCATCGATACCAAACCAATAAGGAATACCGTCATTTTGGTCATTCTTGCCAAATCCTATCCAGCCTTCCATGGATTCATAGATTGCAGAAATAATAGTTTCCCAAATTTCGTCTGACAAATCACACTTTACATTCAAATTCATTGATTGCTGTTTCATTCTAGTAACTTTTCTGCTTCTAAGTTTATACTACTTTATATTCCTTTATTTTGGGCAATAGTTGTTTTGATTTATCAAATTTCCCATTCTGATTTAAAGAATACATTTTTTTGACTTTTTCTGTTACATCAATAATTTTTTCAATATTTTCATTGTATTCGTTTATCATATCTCGGCTTATTCCAATTTGAATACTCCGAATATTCAGTTTTGCTCCTCTAAGTGTGCGTTCTGGGTCCCATTGAACCAAAATTTGAGCATCTTTTACATTTCCATTTGATTTACTACTATCTGTATCTATAGCTAATCTAAGACATGTGTTCCAAAAATCTCTTTTGAGGTGAATTTCCAATATTCGATTTTGATTGACTTTATTTGCCCAGTTACTCCGTTCCATAAGCCATAAAAAAGAAGGTTTTATCCACGTCATTCGATTGAATGAAAACTCGCTTCCAAACTTTTGTAACTCAATCGCTTCATCAGCAATTTTATCATTATAGGCTTGATAGACAATGATTGTATCTTTATTAAAAGTAGCACGAATGGTTTTGTAGTTGTTGATGTTAGACATTTTTGATTTTTTTAGAATAATTGGCTTTTAATCAAAACTATATTTTCTTCTTTTTAATTCAGAAAATTTAAAAAAAACTTCTTAAACTATTTTGGATTGAAAATAAGATTCATAAAAAACAAAACTATACCCTCTAAGAACTGTTTGTTTTATTGTACACATTTTTTAATCAAAGAAACATCATACTAAAATGAAGACATTAGTTATTGGAGCAAGTGGAAGAGTAGGAAATTCACTCACAGAAAAACTTTTAGCAAAAGACCATCACGTAGTGGGAACAACACGAAAAGACAAAAAACTTTTTGATAACAAAAACTATTCGCAGATAGAACTGAACTTGAGTTCTTCTGTGGAAGAGATGGAAAAACAGTTTCCAAGCGATATAGATGCCGTATTTTTTGTTTCTGGCTCTAGGGGAGAAGACCTTTTGCAAACAGACTTGCATGGCGCAATAAAGACTATGGAAGTTGCTGAAAAAAAGAACGCCAAGCGTTATATTATGCTTAGTACCGTCTTTGCAACAGATACAGAGAAATGGAGCGAAATCCCAGAAAATATGGTAGATTATTATGTATCAAAACATTATGCTGACAAATGGTTGATGAAAAACACAAACTTAGATTACACTATTTTGCAACCAAGTGCATTAAAGGAAGAAAAGGGAACAGGCAAAATAGAGATAAATATTGATAGCGCAGGCGAAAATTCTATCGAAGATGTGGCTGATACGCTTATAGAATTACTCAATAATCATTCTACCTCTAAGAAAGTAATTACGATGCATAGTGGAGAAAAGAAAATCAAAGAAGCATTAGCTGAATTTTAGAGAAAGGTTTTTATAAAAAAAAGAGGTTTTAGAATAAGTACAATCTAAAGCCTCTTTTTTTGTTTACTAATGAAATGGACTTATTTTTAATCAAGGTCAGGTTAAAATATGAGTATCAACAAATACGATTATTTTCCATATTTAAGAATGCAGAGTAATAAATTTATCTATATTCTCATCAGTTAGTAAGGTTATGTTTTCTGTGATTTTTTCAATATTCCAGTCCCACCATTTTATCTTTAATAATTCCTCAATTTGATTTTCTGAAAATCGTTTTCGGATAACTTTTGCAGGATTTCCTCCCACAATACTATACGGTTCTACATCGCTAGTTACAGTCGAATTAGCTGCTATAATTGCTCCATTTCCTATTTTTATTCCTGCCATAATAGTTGCATTATAACCAATCCAAACATCGTTCTGAATTTCTAAATTTCCTTTGTAGGGATACTTTTTTCCGTCCATTGCACCAGTCCAATCTTTTCCAAAAATAGCAAAAGGATAAGAAGTGATTGCTTTTGTGAGATGATTTGCACCATTCATAATAAATTTTGCATCAGAGGCAATCATACAAAACTTTCCGATAATGAGCTTATCGCCACTAAAGTCAAACAAATATTTTACATTTTTCTCAAAGTTATTGACATCTTCAAAATCATCATAATACGTATAGTCTCCAACTATGATATTTGGATTTTTGATTACATTTTTCAAAAAGCAAAGTCTTTCGTAGCTTTCTAAAGGAAAAACAGTATTTTTATTTGGTATATTTGATTTCATATGATAAAGTATAGTTAGTTTATAATTTTAAAATAATACGCTAAAATGTCTAAAAATGCAATCTTATTTCTTACCCCTCTCCTATTTTTTTTGGCAAGTCTTTTAAGTCTTTTTCCTTTTTGGTTGGGAGATTTATTTTCTCATTTTAGAATATTTTGGACGGTTTTAAGTGTGGTTCTGATGATTGTTTATAGTGTTTTTGTTTATCAAAAAAAGATAAATCAATTATTTTTAGTATTTCCATTAGCTACATTATTAATCAATTGGAACAACTCTCCTCAGTTTTTGTATAACTCTTCTTCTTATTGGAAACAATCGCAGACTTATCAGTATCTGTTTTTAGGAAGCCCAAGTGAGGTTGAATATGCTGAGGAAATAGAAAGCGATAAGACTATCAAAAAATTACTTTTGATGAATATTTTGAGTTCGAATACAAATTATGAAGATGTAAAGAGAACAATCAAAAATGCAAATGCTGATTTTGTAGTAATTATAGAGTTAGATAAAAAATGGAAGACTAAATTAGAAGAAATAGAAAAGCAGTATTCCTATCAGTATATGAAAGTAAGAGAAGATAATTTTGGAATGGGCATTTATTCAAAAACAAATTTTATTGAAGCTATTTCGTTGGATTCTGTTCATAATAAATCTAAGAGTTTAGAAGCTAATAAATATTCAATGAACGATCCTAATTTGAATTATTATATCAATCAAAAGAAAATGAGACAGCCCTGTATTGAGGTAAAAAATACAAATCAAATCTCAATTGTGATAGCTCACCCAACTCCTCCAATTACTTCAAAAGCGTATGATAGACGAAATAATTACTTACAAGAAGTTTCGCTGATGGTTAATAAAAAACCTAAAACACTCTTAGTAGGTGATCTAAATTGCTCTCCTTTTTCTGCCGATTACCAAAAGTTTTTAAAAAGGTCAGGTTTAAAAGATTCACAAGAAAGTTTTGGCTTTCAACCGACTTGGAATACTTCTTTTCCTTTTTTGATGCAGACACCAATAGACCACGTTTGGCATTCAGATGATATTGAGATTCTACACAGACAGACACTTCCCATTAAAGGTTCTGACCACAAAGCTGTTTTGGTATCTTTTAGGTAATTGTCTTTTAGCTGTATTTTGTTTTTTGTTAGGCGAAGCTCTAAACTTATGGTGTCATTTCAAAAACATTTTTAGAAAATAATCTCTAAACCAATCCAGAAACCACACCATTCACAACTACAAGTCGTTTTTTGGGATTTCCTATATTTTCAAAAGCTAAGTTTGGGTTGCTCTCTAGTTCTATTTTTTTGTCTTGCATAATGATTCTGTAATCCTCCAAATTGTGTTCTTCGTGTCCATAAAAAGTCGATAAATCTCCCATATCGACTATCTGACTTTTAAAAAGATATTGATGTTCTTTTGTATCAAACTTGGTTTCTCTCTCAAAAGCAATATCAGCTCTAAACTTCACAAATTGTGGAAACTCTATTTCTACATTTCTAAGAATGACATCATAAAATTGCGTTCCATTAAACGGTAATTTTTCGTAGGTTTCTATGGATTTATCTTTATGTAAATCATTTGCAACAGATAAAAGACCATTCAAAATAGCCACATAATTATACTTTCTGACTTCTTGCTTTTCCCAGTCGTTTGGATAATGACCCGATTCTATCAGAATTGTTCCGTAGCCAAGTTTTTGAAAATTATCTCCAAAGGCACGAGGTTCAAATTCATCATCATATTTTGCCATCTTCCCTCCTAGTTCTTTTTCTAGTCCTTCTGCCATCAAAGAAATTACTTGCATTGCTTCAAGTCGTCTCATTCCTTCTTTTTTAATAGTTGTTTCTTTATCAAAAGCAGGAGCAAGGAAAGCAAGGGTAGTTGGAATAGGTTCTTTTCCAACAGAGTATTTTGAGCGTTGGTCGTGCAGATTAAAACTAAAATGAGGTTTTATTTTGGCAGCCAAATCAATAAGCAGCCTTGCTTCTGGCGTTTGTCTTTCCACAAAATCTCTATTCATATCAATTCCCTGTGCTGTCCTACGAGTAAAAAGTGCTGTTCCGTCTGGATTCAGAATAGGGATAAAATGCAAGGTAAAGGAGTTTTTGAGTGTTTCTACTAGCTTTTTGTCTTCTTCTGAAAACGGGTTTTCTAAAAAGTGAAAAATATCCAAAAGTGCTAGTGTTGCTGTCGGTTCATTTCCGTGCATTTGCGACCAAAGCAAAACAGGTGTTTTTCCAGTTCCAAAAGTAAGATGATAAATAGGTCTTTTTTGAGCTGACTCTCCTAGTTTTGTTGTGACGAAATTAGAGTTTTGTTTTTTAATTATATCCTCTAAAATATCATTGAATTCTTCAGGTTGGAAGTGTCGGTAGACAAGTAGTTTTTCTTTATAAAAAGAATAGTTTTCTAAAAGTTGTGATGTAAAATTCATTAAATTGATTTTATTGTAGGATTATAAATGATTGTTTATATTGTTTGAAATTACTTTGAAGTTTACAGAGAATCTACTCATTATGAAAAACAACAAAAAATCATTTCAAAGATGGTATCAGAAATACAAAAAATATCTTTACGTAGAACCACTTATGTACGGAACAATGATTTTAATAATCATTATTAGCATAATTCTAGTAAAGATATTTAAAGACTAAATGCAATTGTTATTAATTATCATTTTTCATCCAAACTGTACGTTGAGGAAAAGGAATTTCGATACCTGCTTCGTCCATTTTGTATTTTAATTCTTCAATCAAATCATTATGAACAGCCCAATAATCAGGTGTTTTTGCCCACGAACGAACAGCAATATTGACCGAACTATCTCCCAAACTAGTTACTACAATAATAGGATTTGAAGGTGCTTTTTGCTCTCCTTCTTTCAAAACAAGAGGGTGAGCATTGGCAGATTTAGACATAATTTCTTTTGCCTTTTTTATATCATCTCCATAACCAATTCCGATAGTAATATCTACTCTTCTGATTGGTTCTCTTGAATAGTTAGTAATTGGACTGTTTGAAAGTTCTCCATTTGGAATAATAATGAGTTTGTTGTCTGTTGTGTTTAGAAGCGTATAAAAAATTTGGATTTCTTTTACCGTTCCGAGCATTCCTTTAGCCTCAATAAACTCTCCTATACGGTAAGGTTTTAGAAGAATAATCAAAACCCCTCCAGCAAAATTAGACAAACTCCCCTGCAAGGCAAGACCTATCGCCAAACCAGCAGCACCGATAATGGCAGCAAAAGAAGTAGTATCAATTCCAACAATAGAAGCCACAACAATAAATAAAAGAACCTTTAAAAGAACTCCTATTATACTTGATAAAAAGTTGGAGAGAGCTGGGTCAGGAACTCCTTTTTTTAGAGCTTTTTTGATAAGACTACTAATAAAACCAACGATTATCCAGCCAATAATAAGGGCAACAAGAGCATAAACAACCTGTAAACCATAAGTTACTACCAGTTCTTCAATTTTAATTTTTGATAAATCAAATTCCATAAAGTGTTTTGTATATTAAATGAGAAATAGAATAAGACAAAACAAACTATTGCTTGTTTTGTCTGTTATAATCTATAAATTAACGGAATTGAAGGTAGTATTCCAAATAAAAAATATTTAATCAATCAAGTTTATAGTTTGAACATTTTTTTGAACTTTATTATCTCATTTATTGGTTAGCCATTTGTAGATAGATAGTTATAATTTTCAATTCGCAATTATTTCATGTAATTTGCAACTACTTATTTTTTAAATTTTTATTTATTTCCTATACGTATAATATAAAAAGAGAGAATAAAACAATTATTTTTTAGACTATATATTTTAATTCAAAAAACACAATTTAAAACACTTACGAAATTAGAAGATACTGAAAAAAATCACAACAAATAGTTTTGGTTTACTTCTTAGTTTTGACTTCTAACTTCTAACTTTATTATAATGACAAAGAAAAAGAAAACCAAAAACGAGAAAAATCCTCGTTTGAACCGTGAAGAAATACAGAAATTAGCCACAGGACTCATAGAAACACTTGCTAAAAGCAAATCTGAAAGTTTTACGCTTCGTCAGCTATACAAAAGAATTGGCTTGACAGAAAAGGAACAGAAAGAAAATTTAAGAGAAATTGTAGAAACTGCCTCTGCCGAAAATAATGCTACTTCGAAAAAGGAAGTAAAAGAGGAAAAAAAACAAGAGCCTCAAAACAAAACAACTTCTACTACTCAAAAACAGCAACATCAAAATAATCAGAAGCAACCCTCAAAAGAGGTAGTCAAAGAAACTGTTAGAGAAATTCCTGTACAGAAAAAAGTTCTTTCTAATGATGTAGATAGTAAACAAGACGTAAATAAAGCAAAATCAGCTAATGAACTACAAAAAAATGAACATATTGGAGTTGTAGATTTAGGGCGTGATTCTGCTTATATTATTTGTGATGGACTAGAAGAAGATGCTTGGGTGGGAGGACACAAAATAAAAGGAGCAATAACAGGAGACACTGTAAAGATTAGACTGACAGGAAAACAAAAAGGTAAAAATCCAGAAGCTGAAATTGTAGAAATAATAGAGCGTGGAAGAACTGAATTTGTCGGAAACGTACAACTACTCAATCGTTTTGCTTTTGTAGTTGTAGAATCAAAAAAGCTCAAAATGGATATTTTTGTTCCTTTAGATAATCTAAATGGAGCAACCAATGATGATAAAGTTGTTGTTAAGATTGTAAAGTGGACAGAAGAGAAAGGTAAAAATCCTGTTGGAGAAGTAACTGAAATATTAGGAAAAGCAGGAGAAAACGAAGCCGAAATTCACGCTATTATGGTAGAATTTGGTTTACCAATGGATTTTGATGAAAAGCTAATTAAGAAAGCAGAAGAAGTAAAAGATGATTTAACACCTCAAGAATTTAAGAAACGTAGAGATTTCCGTCCTATTCTTACTTTTACAATTGACCCACACGATGCGAAAGATTTTGATGATGCCATTTCACTTTCCTATTTGCCAAACGGAAATTACGAAATAGGCGTTCATATTGCAGATGTTACGCATTATATTCGTCCGAATACCTTATTAGAAAAAGAAGCTCAAAAACGTGCAACTTCGGTTTATTTGGTAGATAGAGTTGTTCCGATGCTTCCAGAAAGAATTTCAAATAATCTATGTTCTCTGCGTCCACAAGAAGAAAAACTAGCTTTTTCGGCTGTATTTGAATTAGACAAACACGGAAGCGTACACAAACGTTGGTATGGCAAAACAGTCATTTATTCAGACCGTCGTTTTACATATGAAGAAGCACAAGAGCGCATCGAAACAAAAGAAGGCGACTATGCAGATGAAATAAATGTACTCAATGACCTTGCAAAAAAACTACAAGCCAAACGATTCAAACACGGAGCAATTAGTTTCGAAACACAAGAGGTAAAATTTAAGTTAGACGAGAATGGAAAGCCTTTAGGTGTCATTCCAAAAGTCAGAAAAGATGCTCATAAACTGGTAGAGGAATTTATGCTTTTAGCAAATAAAAGTGTAGCCGAATTTGTGTATCGCTATAAAAATGGAAAAGAAAAGAATACGATGATTTATCGTGTACACGACGATCCAGACCCAGATAAATTGGCAAATTTGAAAGCAATGGCAAAAAGCTTTGGATATGATATAAACGTCGAACCCGAACACTTTGCAGCTTCTTTAGCCAAACTTGTACAAGAAACAGAAGGCAAACCCGAATACGAAACACTTCAATCATTGGCTATTCGTTCGATGGCAAAGGCAATTTATACGACAAAGGCAACAGGACACTTCGGACTTGCCTTTGAGCATTACTCTCACTTTACATCGCCTATTCGTCGCTATCCTGATATGATGGCGCATCGCCTGATAGAAAAATACTTGAAGAAAAATATTAAATCTGTCAATCCAGAAAAATATGAAAGTATGGCTCGTCATTCTTCAGATATGGAAAAACGTGCTTCTGATGCAGAACGTGCTTCTATTCGCTTCAAACAAGCCGAATTTATGTCTGCTCATATCGGAGAAGTTTTCGAAGGAATGGTTACAGGCGTAACAGAATGGGGACTTTATGTAGAAATTACCTCAACAGCCTGTGAAGGAATGATTCGCTTATCAGATTTGAAAGGAGATTACTTTGAATATGAACCAAAGAATCAGCGAGTAGTTGGTCGTAAGTCTAATAAAACATATACACTCGGAAATAAAGTAGAAGTACGAGTAAAAGGAGTAGATATGGAAAAGAGAACAATAGATTTATTGATGGAAACAGAAGAAGATAATTATGTCAGTTCAAATAAATCTCGCAAACCCCGTAGAGGAAGAAAATAACTGAATTTTGTTTTATTGTTTTAATAAAAAAAAGGCTTTTATCGTATGATGAATAGCCTTTTTTTCATTAACAACACTATTGAAGTATGAAGCTAGAAATTTTATTTACAGATTTTTATAGAAAAGTAGAGTTTTAGACAACATTTGATGATGGAGGAAACAAACTTTTAGTTAGCAACAAGCTAATATCATTTTTTATAAGCTCTAAAAGTGTTTCAGAACCTATTTCTCCTCCATCATAGGCATAATGATAAACACCAAAAGTAATTGTAAACTTATTTTTAAGGTGGTTTGAGAATTTTATTAAATCAGAAAACAAGACACAATAATCTGTATAATTCATATAATCGTTAATTCCTAAACTAAGTATCAACTTCTTTTTTTCTATATTCTTGTTCCATTGCTGATTAGAAGAATATTTATTTTTACTTTTTTCTTTCCATAAAGCAATTATACTATTCATTTCTTCATTTGAAGCTACATCTGAAAATATTAGTTGGTCATAATTACAATATTCATTAGGGATTTCTACCTGACAATCATTACTAGAAGAGTTGGTAGATAAAGATGGAAATCCTTTGTGAAGAAATAGTATTCTATCTAAAACTGTTTTGGAGAGTAAAATGCTATCATTATAATAGTTCCATAACATCAAATCTATTTCTCCGATTTCTTGAGATAAACCATATTGCTCCAACTGATTATAATTAAGAATAATCTTGTCTAAAAATTTTTCTAACTTTTGTGATAAGTTTTTACCTTCAAAATGTAACGTGATATTGATTGTAGGCAGTTCAGAATTTAATTTAGAGATATTTATTGCAAATTTTTTATCTTCTAAAAGAAAAATGAGTTTGTTTATAAAATTTACTGCGTTCTGTGTTAGATTATCAGTATTAATAGCAGATTTCTCAATAGAGTTATAAATTTGATTTGTAATCAAACCCATTTTCTTTTTGGTACTTGTTGAATTTAAGACTTCATTTGCAACAATAAATCCTAATGTATTAGGTTCTATGTAGAAATCTATACTAATAATTAACTTGAAATCATTCATATATTTTATTTTAAATGTTAGCAAATATAAAACTTTGTCAGTAGTTTTTGGTAATCCAAAATAACTCTGACAATAGTTTGCAATAGAACTATTGACAGCCTTCTGAAAGGACTGTAAAAGTTTTAATAATTAGCAATCAAACAACTAGCATTAATTTTGAGTAATTTAGAAACAGAATCATCTAAAACACAAAATCTATATGCGTTTTTTTTTACTTGTATTTTCTTTCTGCTTATTTTTTCAGACTTCTGTATTTTCTCAAAATGAAAATACGCTAAAAAAAGGATTACAAAACCTTCAATCCAAAAATTACCCAAAGGCGATTTCTATTTTTGATGGATTACTACAGCAAGAACCTCAAAATACGGCTTTGCTTTACAATCGTGCTTATGCTACGCTTTTACTTCACAACTCAAATAAAGTCGTCGAAACCAAAACCGAAGATTTACGTTTCAAAAACTTTCAATCTCAACACGATACACTAAAACACGCTTATAATTTGGCTTCTCAAGCCTTAGAAAATTATAGAGCGTTGTCAGAATCAGACAAAAACAAGCTCATTTCGGAAGGAATAGGCAATTTTAAAGATGTTTTTAATCTCAAAGAAGGCATCGCAACGGCAGCCTCAAATTTGATTGTAGATGCTTTTTATTATGTTCCTTTTCAGCGTTTGCCACTTACGCCTCCTTACAATCGCCCAGAAAATGCAGATACGACACAGGCTTTGCGTCATATTTTGGTCTTACAAGCAACTGATTTTTTGGAAACTTATAAAAAAACTCGTCCGTATGAAGGAATCAGAAATGCTCGTAGAAGTCTATTGAAAGAGTTTATTACCATTCCAGATTTACGTGCTAGAGGAACAGGAAATGGCTATTTGTATGAAAAATATTGTGATTGTATTTTGGAAGATTATACCGAAAACGAACTAAGAAATATTATTCCAGAGTTTTATGGTGCAGATTGGAATTTTCCTGAATATGGCTACAAAAACAAAGAAGAATACAAAAAATTAGAAGCCTTTGCTAAGACAAAAAATATGACCGTTTTACAGCTTTTTTGTAAACTGAATCTGCATTATAAAGGAGTAATTTATGAAGACGAAACTTGCATTAATTGTGATTTATATGAAAGTTTTATAAAAGAATTTGCACCTCATCAACTTGCCTTTGTAGCTGTTCAGAAGTTGGCTAGTCCGTTGATTGCAGATAAAAAATGGAGTGATGCAAGTGCAGTTTATCAGAAATTTAAGCCTTTATTTGTAAACAAGGATTTCGGCAAAAAAGATGATTTTGATAATATAATTGCTCTTTTGAATCAAAAAGAAGACAATCTAAACTTAAAAAATTTAGGGCAAGGTGTTAATACAGAGGGTTACGAAACTGCACCAGTTCCTTTTTTAGATGCGTATGGAAATGAAGGACTTTACTTTTGTAGAATGGATTTAGGAACAGGGCAAGATGTTTATTACTCAATGTTTGAAAACGGTAAATATTCAAAAGCTATCCGTTTGCCTAATGGTGTAAACACAAACACGCATGAAGTTCCTCAAAGTGTTAGTTTTGATGGAAATACACTTGTTTTATTTGGAAATTATGGAAGTCTGGATGCTTATAAAATTGAGTTACGACAACAAAATAACAAATTAGGAAACGGAGATTTATTTTTTGCAGAACGAAAGACAAAAAACGATAAAAATAATTCAAATTCTCCTACTTGGGGACGTATAAAAGCCTTTCCTTTTCCTGTCAATACGCCAAATTATGAAGCAGGTTTGAGCTTTTCGGTGGATGGAAATGCTGTTGTTTTTTCGTCGGATAGAGAGGGTGTAGTAGGAAATCATTTACCAAAAGCTCCCAAAGACCGTTTGTATTTTCATGGAAGAGAGGAGTTTAATATTGATATTTTTGTAAGCGAGAAAAATAGGGAAACTGGAGAATGGAACGAGCCGATAAATTTGGGAGAGGTTATCAATACGCCTTTTGCCGAAACACAGCCTTTTTTACATCCAGATATGAAAACGCTTTACTTTGTTTCGGACGGACATTATGGAATTGGAAGTGGAGATATTTTTATGTCAAAACGCTTAAATCCAAATTCTTGGACAGAATGGTCTGAACCTGTAAACTTAGGAAAAAGCATCAACACACCATTTTTGGATGGTTTTTATATGGGTAGTTCTGGAGAATTTGCTTTTATTGTTTTAAAGAACACTGATAAAAATACTGAAACAGAAAGTCAAAATCAGAACAATTCTTACAAGACCAATTATGACATTTATCGTTTTGAAGTGCCAGAGCGTTTTCGCCCAGAGCCAGTTTTACCACCTACAATTATTACAGGGCAACTTGTTGATAAGAATGGAAAAGGAATTCAGACACAAATTTTTGTAGAAGATTTAGCGACAGGAAAAATTATTTCGACGACGCAAAGTAACGCAAAAGATGGTTCTTTTCAAGTTCAGATTTCAAGTAATTTATTATCAAATAATCTTTCAAACTCTGCTTCTTCTAAAATTGGAATGTATGCAAAACAAGAAGGCTCGTTCTCTACTTCTCAAAATATTTCTATCAATCAGAATGGAAACGCAAATCAAGTAGAAAATGGTAGTAGTAATGAAACGAGTAAAACAGGAATGAAAGGCAATCCAACAATTATAAACACCAGTCAAAGCCTAGAAATTTATAAAATATCTGAACTCATAAATGAGCAAACAACAGTTAGGTTAAATAATCTATTTTTTGATATTGATAGTTATGCGCTGCAAGAAACTTCTCTACCCGAAATACAACGCCTTTTCGAAATTTTGAAAGAAAACCCAACATTGAAAGTAAAAATTGAAGGACACACAGACAACACAGGAAAAGCAGATTATAATTTAGGGCTTTCAAAAAACCGAGCAAAAACTGTCTCTGAACAACTCGTTTCTTTAGGAATTGATAAAAGTAGAGTAAGTTTTGAAGGTTTTGGTTCTCAAAAACCAATTGCTGATAATTTTAATGACAAGGGAAGAGCGAAAAATCGCAGAGTCGAATTTAGGTTATCTAAATAAAAAATAAAACTCACGAATTTATTCGTGGGGTCAAATTCAGTTACTTACAATATTTAGCTTTCAGTTCAGCGACTTCATTCCCATATTGATTAGCATACCCTAATTCTTTAGCTATCTTTAGATCAGCACAGGCTTTCTTTAGCTTATTTTTTTCTATCAGAATCAAAGCTCTGATTTTATAAGCATAAGAGTTAGTAGGAAATAGTTCAATAGAATAATTAACGTCTTCTAATGCCTCTTTTATGTCTCCTATTTTGAATTTGCTATAACTTCTATTACTATATCCTAATGGCTTGTTAGGAGCTAGTTTTATAGCTTTGTCAAAAAACTTAATAGATTCTTGATACTTGCCCATAACTTGATATTTGAATCCTATATTTACATAAGCTGGGACATAATTAGAATCAACTTTAATTACTTGATTCAGGTATTTTAGAGTTTCATTAGGTTTGTTTACCTCATCACAAACTGCTGCTAAATTATTTAACGCATCAAGATTGGTAGAATCTGTTTCAATAGCTTGAATAAAGTCATTATATGCGCCTTCGTAATCCATAATATAAACCTTCATTTCACCTCTATTTGATAAGAAAAAAGCTTTATTTTTTAGATTATAAGCTTTTTCTATACCTAAAGAATAATCTAAAATAGCTTTATCATACAATTTGAAAGCTTGGAAGAGTGATCCTCTCATACTGTAAAGGTTCATAGAATCAGGCATTTCACTAATAGCAAAACTTAGTATATCTAAAGCTTCTTTATATTCCTTTTTCTCAATTTTTTCGTTTGCTTTATCAATATAACTAGTAGCACTTTCTGATTGTGCAAAACTAAAAGTAGTACACAGAGAAACTAGTAAAGCTATTACTATTATTTTCATTTTGTAGTCTTAGAGTATGACATAAAATTTTACAACTGCTTAAATGATTTTGCAATATCAAGCATCTGTTTCTGAAAAAGAGCCTTTTGGTTTTTGGCAGTCCATTGAGCAATTTGATAATAATTATCTTTTCCTTTTATGATTGTAAAGCTATAATAAACAGCTATTTTGTCTGCTGTTTGTCCTTCGATAGTAAAATTTTTGGCAGCTAAACCATTGATTTCTAAATCTTCAATTTCGGTACGTGCGCTAATTTTTATCGTTTCTCCAATAGAATGATTGATAATATCTGTATAGCCTTTCAAGTTGGGAGGATAGACTTCTTCTGCATTATTTTCTACTATTTTTCTAGTAAACTCTTTCTTATCTTCTTCTATCACAATTACAAAAAACTCTTTATTGATATTTTGATATTGTAAAGAGGCATTTGGATTGAGTGAATCTGTGGTAGTCAGAAAGTTAGGCAGTTCTAAAGAATAATCATTTTTTATTTCTATAACTTGGTTCATAATTCAGTTTTTTGTTAGATTTTATGTACACAAAGTTAGTCATTTTATAGTTCTTTAAATGACTTTATAATTTTATCCATTTCGCCTTTATAAGATTCTTTTCTACCAGCAAGTGTCCATTGCAAAACTTGATAATAAGTATCTTTTCCGTCTATAAGTGTAAAATGATAATAAATTTCTGATTCTTCTAATGTTCCAGTCATACTAAATGTTTTGGCAGAAAGGCTTCCTATTTTGAAGTCTGTGGGATTTTTATCTATTGTTAGATTGAGGTTTTGCTCATAACTATCTGAAAATAATTTAGAAAAGCTTTCAAATTTATTAGAATTTGTTCCTGTTGTATCGGACATTTCAAGCATTTGATTGTAGTCCTCTTTACTGTCTTCTATGACTACTACATAAAATTCTTTTATCAAATTTTGATACTGAAGTGTGGCATCATCATTCAAATCATTTGCTGGTTGTAGGTAGGTAGGCAAATCAAGAGAATATTTTTGGTCAGTTTTGATAGTTTCATAAGTAGTTTTAGTGTTACAAGCACTAAAGGAAAGTACAATAGAAAGTAGAGCAATTATATAAAACGCAGATATTATTTTCACTATGTAATAAAAAATTAGCTATTGGAATGATTTATTTTTTATCAAAAAAACAAAAAATAAATTAAAAAAATAAATTTCTAAGCTCTTTTTACTGCATTTTATTTTTTGCTAAGCGAAGCTCTATACTTTTTACATCACTTGTATCTGTTTTGCTATCATAATCAAAAATCACATTATGAAGACCTAACTCCAAAACATCTGACATATTTTCATTATTGACACCATAAACAATTCGGTTATTGAGCAAATCATTATTTTTTAAAAATAACATATGACTTTTATCAACGTGTCTTATAAAACTAGAATAAAAATCAGGTTTGAAGTTTTTGGGTAACAAATAATATAACCACTCTTTCCCTTTATTAAACCCTTCCAGTCCAGTTATTAGCTTTGGATTTTTCGTTTCTAAATAAATAAGGAAAAAGATATTTGCATCAGCAATGATGATATTTTTATTGTCTTTATATTTCTCCATCAAAAAAAGAATACTATCTGCCACTACTTTTGAAGATTCTTTTATGTCCAAATACAAGATAGTAGATTCATCGATTCTACTTAAAAACTGCTCTAATGACAGTACCTTATTTTTTGTTTCCTTTCCATTGTAATACAAATATTTGTCTTTTACTTCTTCCCAATATAATTCATTTATGTTTTTATCGATGTTCAGAAGTCGTTTGGTTTTGTCATCATGAAAAATAATTAATTTCCCATCTTTTGTACGACTTATATCCGTTTCGATGGCACTAAAACCCAATGCTTTACTTTTATCAAAGGCATCAACGCTATTTTCTATGTTGGATTCTGTAACCCCACGATGAGCAAATAAAATGGGGTTTCCATTATTCATTACTATTTTTTCTTTATCTCCAAAGCCTCCTCCTAAAAGGATTATAGTTACAAGTATTGCTACTATGATAACTACAATATATTTCGCTACTTTTTTCATTTCAAAGTGTGTATTTAATAATCTTGAAAATTCTATTTCTTATCCGAACTAGTATGTAAAATTAACACAAGTTTTTATATATCTCTTGTACAACTATGTTGCTTAAAACGTAACTTTGTAGCTTACTTTTATATTACTGATTTTTTCTAAGAAATGAATACAAATAAACGCCTTCCTGTACTGATACAATTTTTCAAGCTCTACACCATTGTTCTATTATTTTTTAGTGCTTTTAGAGTTATGTTATTTTTTACTGAATTAGACAGAATAGATTCTACTGTTCCTTTTCAAGATATATTGTCTTCGTTTTTTATGGGATTGCGATTTGATATTGTGATAGCGAGTTATATTCTTATTTTACCTTATTTTATTTTAGCAGTAGCATCTTTATTTAAGAAGGAATATAAAATTATTCATCGTATAGTTTTTTATTTTATTGTCTTTTTGTTCATCATTGCTTTTCTGATTTGTGCAGTAGATATTCCTTATTTCAACCAATTTTTTGCTCGTTTTTCTATTACAGCCTTTGAGTGGTTTGATAGTCCTGTTTTTGTTTTGAAAATGGTAGCTCAAGAGCCTCGTTATTGGTCTATTTTGATTCCTTTTCTTATTTTGATGTATATTTTTATTCGTTTGGTAAAAAAGGTTTTTTCTAGCTTTTCTTATACTTCTAATGACAATGTTTATCTAAAAATAGGTGTTTATATTTTCTTTTTAGCAGTTATATTTTTGGGAATACGTGGAAGGCTAGAACACAAATCGCCTATACGTGTCGGAACGGCTTATTTTTCGAATAATGCTTTTTTGAATCAATTGGGACTTAATCCAAACTTTACACTCATTCGTAGTTATTTGGATAGCAAAAAAGCTGAAAACAAAAGTATTCAATTGATGGATAATAAAGTCGCTATTTCTAATGTTCAAAGCTATTTTGATATTGAAAATCCGAATAAAGAAAAACCTTTAGCCAGAAATATTACATTTGACAGCACATTAAACCAAAAATACAATGTCGTTTTGGTAATTATGGAAAGTATGAGCGCAGCCAAAATGCAAAGACATGGAAATGAAAAAAATCTAACTCCTTTCTTGGACAGTATTTCTAATAAAGGCTATTATTTTGATAATACTTATACGGCAGGAATCCATACAATGAACGGTATTTTTAGTACGCTTACTTCTTACCCTTCTCTGTTCAGACAACACCCTATGAAGGAAACAATTATGCCACAATATAGTGGAGGAATTTATCCTACTTTGTTAGAAAAAGGCTATTCTACTATTTATTTCACTACTCACGATGGGCAGTTTGATAATGTAGAAGGGTTTTTGAAGGCTAATACATGCGAGCGAGTAGTTTCGAAGCCAGATTATCCAGCCGAAGAAGTAAAGACTACTTTGGGAGTTCCAGATGATGTTATGTTTGACTTTTCTTTACCTATCTTAGATGATTTGAGTAAGAAAGAGAAGCCATTTTTTGCAACTCTGATGACAACTAGCGACCACGGACCTTATTATATTCCTGATTATTTTACACCAAAAAGTGAAGATATAAAAGACCAAATTGTAGAGTATGCTGATTATTCTTTACGAAAATTCATAACACAAGCCTCTAAAAAAGACTGGTTTGAAAATACTTTGTTTGTTTTTGTGGCAGACCACGGCACACCAATAGACGGACTTTATGATATGTCTATTGATTATAATCACTCTCCGTTACTTTTTTATGCTCCTAATTTCATTACAGAACACAAAACTTTTGATAAAATAGCAGGACAAATTGATGTTTTTCCAAGTATTATGGGACTGCTCAAACTGCCTTATCAAAACAATACATTAGGAATAGATTTATTTTCTAAAGAAAGACCCTATATCTATTTTAATGCTGATGACAAATACGGAGTAATGGATAATGAATGGTT
Source organism: Bernardetia sp. ABR2-2B (assembly GCF_037126435.1). GTDB lineage: Bacteria > Bacteroidota > Bacteroidia > Cytophagales > Bernardetiaceae > Bernardetia. The sequence continues at coordinate 3,355,904 of NZ_CP147020.1, forward strand.
TCTCATTGTAAGAGCTGAAGATAATGTAAAAAGTCTTTTCAAGTATAAGCAAAAAGATACCAAAAACTATGCTTCTGAAAATAAAGATATTGTTGAAAAAATGGATGAATATGCTAAATCAAATATGCAAAGCTTTCAGTATATCAAAAATAACAATGGGTTATAAAATTGTAACATTCTCGTAATAGACTAACAGTCTTAGAAATCGTAATTTCGTGTTTTGTTTTATTCAGTCAAAAAACAACTTGATTGATACATAGTTTTTTTTGTAATTTGTGTAAAAGTCAATCTGCAAAAAAACTGAAAGTAATCTAAGAAGAATATAATATGATTTCGCCAGAAAAAATAGAAGAAGTAATCGAACAAAGCCAGTACCTAAGTCGTGATTTGAGTTGGGTGCAGTTTAATTATAGAGTTTTAGACCAAGTAACGGCAGAGCGTCGTACCATTTTGGAGAAATTCAAGTTTTTGGCGATTACAGCTTCTAATTTGGACGAGTTTTTTATGATTCGGGTAGGTAGTTTGTATAATTATATGGATTATAACAAACAACGCCTAGATTATTCGGGTTTGCGTGAGCTTCCATTTCGTCAAAAATTATTACACGAAAGTCAAGAGTTTGTACAGAAACAGTATCAATACTTGCACGATTTACTTCCTAATTGTGGTGAAAATAATTTTAGAATTATTGATGGCGAAGAAATTCTGAAAGAAGAAGAGCAAGAAGTAGCCGACTATTTTCAGAATACCATCTTTCCGATGCTTACGCCAATGGTGTATGACAACTACCATACATTTCCAATTTTGATGAATAAATTGCTTGTCTTTGGTGTAGTTACCAATATTAAAGGAGCAAGTAAGGCAAGTAGAAAAGTATCTTTTATTCAGATTCCTCAAAACCTTCCTCGTTTTTTCGAAATGAACAGAGGAGAAACAGTCATTTTCCTTCCTATTGAAGAAATTATCAGAAAATACATCGATAAATTTTTTAGAAACGTAGATATTTTGGGAGTAAGTCTGCTTCGCATTACTAGAAATGGCGATTTTACGCTAGATGAAAGTGATGATATGGAAGTTGATTTTGTGCAAGAAGTAAAACAGAAGCTCAAAACTAGAAAGACAGGGAGGGTAGTTCGTCTTGAAATAGAGAAAAACTATTCAACATGGATGCTTAGTCTTTTGAAATCTCGTTGGGATATTGAAGAAGATAATGTTTTTGAAGTAGAAAAATTAATTGACCTTACTAGTCTTTGGCAAATCGTGGGGCATAAAGATTTATCTGAATTTCTGCCTCTTCCTCAAGAACCTGTCAAGCCATTGGCATTTTTGCGTCAAGAAGAAAGCACACAGAAAAAACGCAATGATGATAGTATTTTCGATAGAATAAAGAAAGAGGATATTGTTCTTCATCATCCATATAATAGTATGGAACCTGTTTTGGAAATGATAGAAGAGGCTGCCGAAGATCCAAATGTACTGGCAATCAAGACGACCATTTACAGACTAGCAAAAGATTCAAGAATTACATCGGCACTCTTACGTGCTGCTGAAAATGGAAAACACGTCTCTGTTTTGTTCGAAGTAACAGCTCGTTTTGATGAAGAAAATAATATCAGAGAAGCCAAGAAACTGCAACAGGCAGGTTGTTTTGTGATTTATGGAGTTACACAACTCAAAACGCATACAAAGATAATGTTAGTTGTCCGAAAAGAAGGACAAAACGTAGTGCGTTATGTTCATATGTCTAGTGGAAATTATAACGAATCTACTGCAAAGCTCTATACAGATATTGGGCTTCTGACAACCAATGAAATATATGCAAGAGATGTTTCAGAGTTTTTCAATGCCATTACAGGACACTCCGACCCAGACCGTTATGAGCAACTTCTGACTGCACCAAACTTTATGCGTCATCAACTTATTGCGCTCATTCAAAATGAAACTCGCAATGCACTAGATGGACTTCCAGCAGGAATTTGTGTAAAAGTAAATTCGTTACAAGACAAACTCTTTATCGATGCACTGTATGAGGCCTCCCAAGCAGGTGTTCCGATTGAGCTAATTGTAAGAGGAATCTGCTGTATTCGTCCAAAAAGAGCTGGACTTAGTGAAAATATTAATGTTCGTTCGATTGTGGGAGACTTTTTGGAGCATTCACGTATTTTTTATTTTCATAATAATGGCAATCCAAAAATTTATAGTGGAAGTGCTGATGCGATGGTGCGTAGTTTTGATAGAAGAATCGAATCTTTGTTTTTACTATTAAATGAAAATGCAATTCAACAGGCTACTAATTTATTGTGTTATAATTTGAGAGATACAATGAATAGCTATATTTTACATGAAGACAGCAATTACTACAAATACAAGCGTTCAGAAGGTGAGCCTATTTTCAATCAGCACGAAGAGTTCTTTTTGATTACACCAGAGTCTGTCAGCAAAGCAAATTTGTATGAAGAATTTTTGAAACCTAATCAGAAGTTGATTACCCCTCAAAGTCAGATTCAGAATAATGAAGTGGAAAATTAATTTTTATCAAAATCATAATTTCTTCCAATCAATCAAAATAGGCTGATTGACAAGCTTGTAACGAATATCCAATACACTTACATTAATGAATGTGGTGTCGGATTTTTGAATCATTCCATAGGCTTCATGAATATGTCCGAAGGCATGTATTTTGGGTTTTACTTTTTCTACTACTTGTATTAATTCTTCACAGCCTACTTTTAAGCCTTGTATTGTTTGGTCTAAAATCCCATAAGCAGGACCATGAGTTAGTAAAATGTCTGTATCAAGTGGGATTTGTTGCCAATAGTTTCTTATTTTTTCTCCTCTATCACAATTAAAAGCCCAATCGTAGAAACGTGGTGTGATGGGCGAACCCCAAATTTTGATTCCTTCAACCTCCACAGAAGAGTTATTCAGGTAAATAATATTTTCAGGAATAAATGATTCAGCCAAAGAAGGGTTGGTTTCAAACAAAAAATCGTGATTTCCTGCTATGAAAATCTTGTAGGTATAATCTTGAACTTCGAACCACTCCAAAAAATCTTTTATCTCATCTTCTTTTCCTCTTTTGCTAATATCACCTGTATGAATAAGCATTGTTTTTCTGCCTTCTAGCTTAGGTAGATGAAGGTTTTTGTGCTGTCCATGTGTATCTGAAATAAAAATGATTTGCATGATTTTTATGGGTTTGAAAGAATTGAGTTAATCTTCTCTTGATGGAAACTGAGCCTTTTTTAATAAATCTCCTACTGCTGACAAAACCGTCAATCTACCTCCGTATGTTTCCTCTAAAAGAGTTTTTGTAAGTGTTGTTTTTGTTTCTCCACTTGCTACTAATCTCATATTTAGAAGCACTACCCAGTCGAAATACTCTGCTGCTGATTGCAAATCGTGATGAACTACAATAACTGTTTTTCCTGCTTCTCTCATCTCTCTCAAAAGTGTAATAATAGCTGATTCGGTAGCTGCATCAACCCCCACAAAAGGCTCATCCATTAAATACAAATCGGCTTCTTGTGCCAATGCTCTAGCCAAAAAAACACGCTGTTGTTGCCCTCCAGAGAGTTGTGAAATCTGACGAGAAGCAAAAGCACTCATTCCAACTTGTTCCAAAGATTGTAAGGCAACTTCTTTATCCTTTTTGGAAGGGCGACGCATCAAACCCATTTTTCCATACCTTCCCATCAAAACCACTTCAAAAACAGAAATCGGAAAGTCCCAATCTACTGATTCTCTTTGAGGAACATAACTTACTTTGTCTCTTACCTCATCAAGATTTTTGTCCATTAGTTTTACATAGCCACTACTCAATGGCAAAAGTCCCATAATAGCTTTTATAAGCGTTGATTTTCCTGCGCCATTAGGACCAATTATTCCTACCAAAGAACCTTTTGGAAGCGATAAATCTATATCCCAAAGAACAGGCTTACGTTCATAGCTAACTGTAAGGTCGTGTGTTTCCAAAACTGGATTTTCTACTTGTGTTATCAATTCTTATAGTGATTAGTTTTTAGTGATTAATTATAAATGAATTTCTATACTCTAATACTTCCCAAAGAACCAATTTCCTAACGCATTTTCATCATTACTTTCATAAAATTCTCTCCAATAGTTTGTTATTTGTTCTTCTGTCAAATATCCTTTTTTCTCTACATCTAACTTTTCGAAAACCTGTTTGGCTAATTCTTTGTTTATGCCATACGCTGAATAAAATTTTTCAAAAACAGATATATCTATCTTGAAATCTTCTTTTTTGTTTTGGTCTGCAAAAAGACGAATTACATAACACGTAATTGGTAAAATGTCTTCTTCATACGAATTTTTTTCTATCAATGAGTTGCAATAAAAAATCCATTCTTGAATACTAATTTTTTCATCTTTTTCATTATCAATAGTTCCATCAGCAAAGAAAAGCATTTTTTTCCAACGGTTTTGATAAAGATAATTTAGCCCACGATAAGTTTCAGATTGTTTTGAAAAGGGAACAACTTCAGAAAGCTTATCTAAGATTATTGTAAAATCATTTCTCTCAATAGTTCCATCATTATTTATATCAAAAATTTCAAACATGCGTCTGGCCTTTCGTTCTTGAAGAGGGGTAAGTGTATTCATTCTGTATTGTGATTAGGGTTTAGAGATTCTATAAAAAGCTTCATGGAGCATAAGGCAAGTTACTCAAAAAATAAAAGTCTATTCAAAAAAGCATAATTTTATCTTGAATAAAAAACACAAAAACTTCAAAAAAATGTTAGAAACCAAAATCATTAGCTCTACTTTCTAACTTTTTATCTGTTTTTTTCGTAAATTATACCATACATTGTTAAGTATAAAATAATAAAACTACTTTTCTAAATTTCCTTATAAAATAAATACATGAAAAATTCTGCTTTAGATAGAGATTATAATTCATTAGCTTCCAAAAAATCACAGGCTGTTCAACACAGCTCTCTTACAGGACTTTTAATTGCTGCTGTCATTACGGTAGTTCTTTTTAATGTTCCTTATGGACGTTATGTTAGTTATCCTTTTTTGATTTTAGGAACATGGTTTCACGAAATGGGACATGGACTGATGGCACTTCTTTGGGGAGGAAATTTTAATAACCTAGAAATGTTCTCTAATGGTTCTGGTTTTGCTCGTATTACTTATGGAGGAAGTATTGCAGGTGCTTTTGTATCTGCTGCTGGGCTTATGTCTCCTCCAATAATAGGTGCAATATTGATTATGGCTGGACGGACTCAAAAAGGCTCAAAAATAGCGATGGGTATTTTGGGAGCAGCATTACTTCTTTCTGTTGTGATTTGGGTACGTTCTGTTTTTGGAGTTGTGGCTGTTGGGCTTTGGGGAGCTGCTATTATGACGTGTGCTTTCAAATTGCCAACATCTTACAAACCTTTCTTAGTTCAATTTTTAGGCATTCAAGCTTGGGCTAGTGCTTTTGTTAGTTTAGATTATATGTTTAGTGATAATGCTGGTTCATTAGGTGTTTCGGATACACAATCGATTGCAAACCACCTTTTCTTACCCTATTGGTTTTGGGGAGGAGTGATAGCTCTTTTTGCTGTTTTTATGCTTTTGGTAAGTCTAAAGATAGCTTTTAAGAAATAATTTTTTAGTTAGAAATAAGTAAGCCTTTTTATTATTTATAAGAATAATAAAAAGGCTTTTTTCTTCAGAAAAACAAGGCTTTCTAAGCGTAAAATTCTGATATTGTATTGATTACTTTTTCTATTTCTTTTTCTTCTAGCTCATAATAAAAAGGCAAACGAACTAAGCAATTTGCATACTTATCACAGCTTGGGAGTTCTCTTCCATCATGCTTATCTGTATAGAAAGGAGATTTATGTAAAGATAAATAGTGAAAGACTGCATTTATATCATTCTCTTTTAGCTTTGAAATTAGTGCAGAACGCTCTTCAATAGTATTGCAAACCAAATAAAACATGTGTGCATTATTGGTTGCATATTTGGGGATTTTTGGAAGGTTTACTGATTTTTCTTCATCTAGCTTTTTTAGCCCTTCATAATATTTATTCCAAATATCTTTTCTGCGATTTTGTATGTCTTCTAAGTTTTCTAATTGGGCATATAAAAAAGCTGCAATAATATCAGAAGGCAAAAAAGAAGAACCAATATCTACCCAACCGTATTTATCTATTTCGCCTCTAAAAAAAGCTGAACGATTTGTTCCTTTTTCTCTAATTATTTCAGCTCGTTTTATGAATCTATCATCATTAATCACTAACATTCCACCTTCTCCAGAAATAATATTTTTGGTTTCATGAAATGAAAAAGCAGCCAAATGTCCGATACTTCCAAGTGGTTTTCCATTATAAAAACTATCAACAGCCTGTGCTGCATCTTCAATAACAAAAAGTTCGTGTTTGTCAGCAATAGCCATAATTTTGTCCATATCACAAGCCATTCCTGCATAATGAACTACTACAATTGCCTTTGTTTTGGTAGTAATAAGTTCTTCTATTTTATCAGCATCTATATTTGGTGTATCTTTTTCACTATCTGCAAAGATAATTTTTGCACCACGCAAGACAAAAGCATTCGAAGTAGAAACAAATGTATAGGAAGGCATAATGACTTCATCTCCTTCTTGTAAATTTATGAGAAGAGCAGTCATTTCCAAAGCATCTGTACAGGAAGTAGTCAATAGACATTTTTTGAAATTATATTTCTCTTCAAAAAAATGATGGCATTTTTTGGTAAATATACCATCACCAGATATTTTTTTACTTTCGACAGATTGACGAATATACTCCGTTTCTTTACCTGTCATATAAGGTTTATTGAAAGTGATAGGGTTCATGGTTATAAGGTATTACAGACAAATAAGTTTACTGACGCTATATTATGTAAACTTATAAACTTTGTTTCAAAAAAGACAATAAACTTATTTTTTAATTATTTCCACTTTTAACTTTAGAGAATTTGTGTTTGAAGTTTAAAAAATATTTTTCGAAATAAGTGTAAGATAAATAACTAATGCCAATAGTTAGAGATAAAATTGAAAAATAAATTAGAATATTATATACGAGTAAATTTTGAATATCTAACGAATTTATAAAACCAAAACATAAAAACATTATGATAGGATGATACATATAAATACCATAAGAAATTTTGCCCAAAAAATTCAAACTTGTTTTTTGATTCTCTAATACTCCTTTTGCTGTGATTACATGAAGTATTATTCCTCCAAATAAGACAGGAAGTCCATGGTGTAGAATGCGAATAGGATAAAAAAGCAATACAACTGTCGATACATAGAGTCCAAAAATGATAATTTTATAGCTGAATAGTCTAAGGACAAGTTCTTTATGATAATAAAATAGATAGGCAAATAAAGCCCCTATACACATAAAGTGAACTGGAAACGTTTGAAAATAAATTAGTAAATACCGAAATAGTTTGAAATCAAATATGGGGTAATGGTTTATTAAATAATTTAAAGATTTAACTCCTAATGGTCTAAAGATAATAATACATATGGCTACATAGATTATGTTTTTCTTGAAAACTTTCAATAAAATAGGCCAAAAAAGATAAAATTGCTCTTCTACACTTACTGACCACGTTTGAGATGCACCTGCTATATAATAGCCAAATGATAGAGCAATATGAGAAAAGAACACTAAAAAAAGACCTAACTTGAAATAAAAAGAATCAGAAATAACATTTATTCTACTCATATAACTTGTTTCTCCATTTAAGAAGGGAAGCAAATCAGGAAGCAGAGGTACAATAAAAAAAGAAAGAAAAACAATCATATAATAAAGAGGCCAAATACGAAGAACTCTTCGTACATAAAAATCTTTTACATTTATTTTATTGTATTTCTCTTGTTCTGCGAATAATAAGTAGGTAATCAAAAAACCACTCAATACAAAGAATAAATATACTCCATTCTTACCTATTGTAGATATAAAATAAGAAAAGTAAGAAATATCTAAAAGGGATGATAATTCTCCCATTCGCTTATAAAGTTCTATATGATGAAAAACAACAGCTAAAGCAGCGATGGCTCTCAGTTCATTTAGTCCTTTAAAAAAAATTCGTTTTTCTTTTTTTTGTTCCATTATTTTAGTGATTTGATTTTTTTTGCAGGAATACCTACATACAATCCTTTCTCTGTAATAGATTTAGTAACTACTGCCCCAGCTCCAATTTTAGTATCTTGACAAATAGAAATATTATCTATAATGGTACTATTAATTCCTATAAAACACCTCTTTTCTATTTTGATAAAACCAGCCAAAGCAGCAGCAGGAGCAATAAAACAACAGGTTTTTATTTTAGTATCATGTGCAATACAAACGCCTGTATTGAGTAAAACCCCATCTTCAATTTCACAACCAGCATCAACAGTAGTGTGAGGCAAAACAGTAACTCCTTTTCCTATTTTGGCACTAGAGTCTATGTAAGCAGAAGGGTGAATAATTGAGGCTAATGGAATATTTTGAGCAAGTAGTATTTGAATAATTTGTTCTTTAAACTCAAGATGTTTGTAGCCTATGGCAATACTAATCTCATCAAATTTATTTACTTCAAAGTCATTTTCTATATCAGAAACTTTACCTAATAGTGTGAATTTATTAGCAGCACTTTCTTGTGTTTGAAAGTCATCATAAAAACCAACTATTTCAAAATTGCATGATTTTGCATGGTGTGCTATAAGTTGTCCCAAATCTCCTGAACCAATGATGGCTAATTTCTTTTTCATTTGTCTGCTAAATTAGTAATTGTCTTGACTGAATAAAGTGGTCTCTGTTTTACTTGTTTGTATATTTTACCTACATAAACTCCCACAATTCCCATCATTATTAGTTGAATACCAAAACCAATAAGCATAGAAACCATAATAGAAGCCCAACCCATTTGAAAATCAATAAGAAGAAGTTTGGCAATGACAATAAAAAAAGCAGCAAAGAAACCAAAAGCAACCATATAAGAACCTATACGAATAATATTTTTGAGAGGAAGGTCTGAAAAATCTAAAATAGCGTCAAAGGCTAGATTGAGTTTACGACTAAAATTAAATTTACTGACTCCTGCAAAGCGTTCTCTTTGTTCGATGGTAATCGTAGCTTGTTTCATTCCCACATGCATAAACATTCCTTCTATAAATCTACTGGACTCATTATATTTTAGAAACTGATTTGTAAAGCGACGATTAAAAATACGCATAACAGCTAAACCTCTAGGTAAATTAAGTCCTGTAAAACGCTCTAAAATCCACCAAAAAAGTTTAGAAAAAATCACATTTATAATATTGTCTTTTTTCTCCTTACGTACACCAAATACCAAATCATATCCCTCTTCAATCTTTCTTATAAAGCTAGGAATTTCTATAGGAGGGTCTTGTAAATCTGGATCCATCATTAGCAAATAATCTCCTTCAGCATAGGTTATTCCTGCTGTAAGTGCTGCTTGTTTGCCATGGTTATATGAAAACTCTATTAATTTAAGGTTTTTATTATTTAGAGCTTGTGCTTTTATTAATTCTACTGTATTGTCTTTACTTCCATCATCAATAAAAATGATTTCGTAATTGATAGAATGCTCTTCTAATACTTTCGTAGTTTCGGTAATAAATTGTTCGATACATTCTTCTTCAAAATATACTGGAACAATTAAAGAAAGTAACTTGTCTTTTAACATAATCTAAAAATGAATCAGTCTAAAAATGTAGAAAGTTGATGTAATGAATTAATTTTAGGTTCTTTATAATATGGAAATACGTTTTCTCTATCAATCAGAATGGCTTCTATTCCTAGTTTACGAGCAGGTTGAGTATCTAATTTTATAGAATCTCCTACATAAAGAATTTGGTTAGTAGGGCAATCTAGTTTTTTGATAGCTCTTTTATAAAAATCTAAAGCTGGTTTTTTAACTCCTTCTTTTTGTGAACCATAAATTTCAAAAAAATCACAAGTAAAATAAGATTTTAATTTAGATTCTAAAGATGTATCCCAATTTGAAATAATCCCTGTTGGGATAGTAATTTGATTGAGATAATCTGTATCATCAAACGGTTGCCATTCCATATAAGTACAGGCAGCAAAAATATCTTCTAAGAGTTCAGAATTAGGTAAAATACCGATAGCATACAATAACTCTGCATTAAAATGATGGTAAAACTCCTTAGAAGTTTTGTCAGGAAAAGCAATAGTTTCGCTAAGTAGTTTATGAATACGTTTTAGATAATGAATCTCTACTTCATAACCGTATTCTACCAATACTTTATGTATTTTTATAAATAATTGAGGTTTTTGAAGTAGCGTATTAGCAACATCAAAAAATATATATTTGTAAGGCATTTTTAATAAATAAAATGGTCTGTTTGAGTATTTTTAGGCTCTTTTAGTTCAGAGTTAGGATAAATAACGTCCATCAAAATACGTATTGCGCTTCCTTTTGTAATTTTGGGAACAGTAGGTTCTTTATCAAAAACATATTCTTCTAGTATATATTCTATATCTTTAAATCCAAATTGTGAGCGTATAGAGTTTGTTCCTGATATTCTTCCATTGATTTCGAAAGGCATAATTTTTCCTTCCTTGGTAACAATAGCTTGAATATTACAAGAGCCTACAATTTTTAAATGAAGCATCATTTTTTGAATGATTTTCTCCAATTCTGAATCATATTTTTGTATTACTTCACAAAAAGCAGTTGCTCCACTTTGCAACTCTCGCTCAAAGGTAATAAATCCATGCAATTTTTGTTGGCGAGTAACATAGAATGCACAAGTAATTTCTTTCCCTGTCCATAATTCCTGAACCATATAGTCATCGCTAAAGTCTTTTATATTCTTAGGATTAATATGTATTCCTCTTGAACCTCTTCCTTCTTTTGGCTTGAGAATATAGGATTGAAAAGCATTTTCTGGATAGGTAGAAGGTAAATAGGAATGAGCAAAAGGAATTTGATATTTGGAGAAAAACTCCCACGTTTTATATTTATCTAAAAAAACTTCATTTGTTTCTGTGGGAGAAACAGCCATTTTAGGTAATTTGTGAGCATTTTTGCTCAAATAATAAACTTCATAATCTGTACTGGGAAAAATAACGTCTATTTTTTCAGTCTTACAAATAGACATAATTGAAGGAATATAATTTTCATCATAAGCGTATTCTACTTCATAGGTTTTATCACAGAGATGATTTCCAGCCGAAATGGGTGTTACGTTTAGACCTACAATACGAAACATAAATTGCTCATTTTCTTTTGCATAAGCCTGTATATTTCTCAGAATACCTTGTCCAACATTCCCCCCTATTCCAGTAACTAGTATATTAATTGTTCTTTTCATCAACTATAAGGTTCTTTATTTGAATTTTAGATTGTTTTGGCATAAAGTTAAGTTTTCTGTAAGCAACAACAGAGATTAATAAAAATACCTTATCAGTATGATAAGGTATTACTCCTATTGTTAAGGTACTTTTATTGCTTTCTTATAGAGATTCTATATCTGGAAGGGTAAGAAAAAACTCTCCATTTATCCACTTTGCTTCACTTACGTCTTGCCATGGCTTATTCATTTGCTTTTTGAGAAAGTCTTTTTCCCATTCCATCGGAATATCCACTTTTTTGACTTTGACTTTGAAGGTAGCATCCTCTAAATCAATATCATTTTTTACAGCATAAAACTCTGTAAAGCGTTTTATACCACCAGCAAGTGCTGTTGAATCTATATTAGGTCCTACTGTTCTGAAACCAATTTTTGCCCAATTTCTACCTGTATTATACCAAGATGACTGTCCTCTAGGAGTTGCAATAGGCAGCCAGGTTTCTGTTTTATCCTTCTCTACATAAGTTACTGCAACTAAATGATTATATCCAGTATAATGAAAATCTAAAAACACACTATGAGGTACTATCCCAAAGAAAATACGACCTGTTGGAGCTAAACTCTTAGAGACTTTTGTAAAAACTTTATTAGGAAAAGAAGCCCCTAACTCATTATCTGTTATAATTTTATTGATGAGAGGAGATCTATAAGTTGCGCCAAACTGTAGAAGTATCATGAATGCAAAACATATCATGATAAGATAAATATGAACCTTTTTGAATAAAGGAAAAGAAGGGGTACTATTTTTATCAACATTTTCCTTAATAATTTTCCTCAATAATTTAATATAATATTGATTGATACCTTTTATAAAATGTAGAGGGATAAGCAATATATATAAAGCTATCATAGTAAGAGCAAACCAAGGAATAGGAAATGCAATTAATATCCCAATATGTAGTCCCAAACCAACAATGAAAATAGGTAAACGTGCTTTTTTATGCCAAAAAATAAAAACAAAAATAAATTCCAAGAATAATGTCAAATAACTAGCAAAAATCATCAAGTATTTCTGATTCATGAGCCAGTTTAAATCTAAAAATGTCAATTGAGGCAGAGAAGCTGGTTTCCAAACCCCTAAACCATTTGCCCATGTTGTAGAAACAGATTTATGAAAGACAGAGTCAAAATAGACTAAACCTATTCCAACAAATAAAATAGCAAAATAATTTAGAACTGAAACATTATTTATTTGAATAGGTCTTCCTTTTGTCTTGTTTTTATAAGCTTTTATCAAGCTATCTAATGATAAGGTTTCAGATATAGATGTAAAAACAAGTACAAAACCCACTCCCATGTATATATAATCTACATGATACTCCCAAGTGGAAGAAGTTCCAAATATAAGCACAGAATACACATAGTTAATAATAGTTACATAGCGAGTAAATAAACCCACAATGAAAAAGCAAATACTGATAAACCAAACTAATAAAAATCCATTAAAACTGAATTCGTATCCTATGCTCATCGCTTGTGGCTGAAATATCAATCCTTTAAAATAAAACAGTTGTAATATTTCTCCCAAAAGAACCAAACCAAAAAATATACGAAATAGAGCTAATCCAGTAGGATCTATCTTCTTATCATAGAGTTTTTCAAAAAAATTATATATTTTTTTCATGTAAATAAAGTATTTATTCAAATAATGTTAATACTTCTTTCGACTTAGGAATTTCATTAGGAGAATATTTTCCTATGACAGTTCCCTCATTGAGTATCCAAAGAGCAGGGTTTGAACGAGCAATAGTTTTTATAACTGTTGCGTCTATATAATAAAAAGGAAAATTAAAGTTCTGACTAGTTTTGAAAGAACTAATAGCTTCTTGAGTATCAGAAGTAAGAATTGCTACTTTTATATTTGCATTCTTTGCTGTTACTTCGCTAATCAATTTCTTAATTTTTTCAAAGGTAGTAAAATTTGCCTTTTCTACATTCTGAATTAAAATAAAAATACGTTTTTCTGTTAAAGATTCTTGTGTAAAATCTCCCTCATCATTCCAAAGACTATAATCTGTAATTTTGGGTTGAATAGCTTCTTCATTCAGAAGAATCATGCTATCGTATTTATAAGTAGGGTCTGTTGGATATTCTTTCATTTCGTATTTTTTTCCATCCTTTTCCATAATATAAAGATAACGAGCAGGTTCAGGAGCTTTCATTTGTTCAGAAATATTTTCACCAACTGCATAGGCTCTAAAATCGATAGGAGCTTCGTATCTAATGGCATGAAAACATAGAAAACCTGAAAGAAGCATTGTCGAAATCATTACGACAAAAGTAAAAAAATTAGACTTGTTTGTTAATTTCTTTACTTGAACTAATAAAATTGTAATTAAAACAAAAAGAACGACATCTTTCGTAAACGACTCCCAAGGTTTGAGAGGAAGAAAATCTCCAAAACACCCACAATCAGTTACTTTATTAAAATAGGCTGAATAAAAAGTAAGGAACGTAAAAAAGGTAATCATCAGAAACAAAAGCCAAACCGTGACTTTACGTTTGAAGCCAATCAAAAGAGCTATTCCTAATACGATTTCCGAAACCACAAAAACAACAGCTAAAACGAGTGCATTTTGCTCTTGACTTAGAAAATGAAAAAAGTCGTGTAAAGAAGGAACATCAGTCGCAAAAACTTCAAAGTATTCACCTAACTTAATAGCCGTTCCGACAGGATCAATAGCTTTGACCACACCTGAAAAAATAAATAATGCACCTACAAGAAAACAGATAACTTGATTTAGGAATTTCATAATGATTGTATAAATTTTAATTCTTTTAGGAAGATAGTTTTATTGTTCTTGTAATTTTTTATCTGTTTTTTGCTCATTATTTCCTTGATTTTGATTTTGTTCCATCATCAAAATAAGTGCAAATACAGAGTAGTTTATCATATCTTTATAACCAGCGTCAATACCTTCTGAAACTAAAGTTTTGCCTTGATTATCCTCAATACGTTTGATACGAAGCAGTTTCATCAAAATAATATCTGTGATACTTGTAATTCGCATAACACGCCATGCTTCTCCGTAATCGTGATTTTTACGATTCAAGAGCTGTTGTGAAACTTCTGAATGTTTTTGGTAATATTCTGTTACTTCTCTAAGTGGAAGTTCTAAACGAGTATCATTTCGAAGCTGAATCTGAATCAGAGCCATTAATGAATAATTTATGATTCCAATAAACTCTGAGGCAATATCATCGCCTACCATCTGCGAACCTTTATCTTGAATCGTTCGAATACGTTGTGCTTTGATATAAATTTGGTCTGTAATACTTGGAAGACGCAAAATTCGCCACGAAGTACCATAATCTTTATTTTTTTGGTCGAATAGTTGCCTACACGTACCCATTACTTGTCGATATTGAGCCAATGTTTTGTCAGTCAATGGATTACAATTTTTTAATGAATAGTTTTGATTCTGTCCACAAAAATACATAATCTATATTATTTATTCGAATTTGAAACAATTACTATTTCAAACACGAATACTAGGGCAAATGCACAAAGTTTTGTAAAGCAAACCAAGCTGATTCATTTATTTCATAAGGTAAAAATTTGTTTGTTATGACCCCAAACATATCTCAAGTGATATTTTTTTTATTGTAAAAACAATTTTATAAAAAGGAGTTAGTGTTAGGTAATTTTTATTTTTAAATAAGGCATCAGCTATTGAATAGAATTGTTAGAGAAGAAAAAAATGTTTCTCTTAAAAAACTCTTATTTTAATCGAATAAATTGACTAATAAGCTTGTTTTTATTTAAAAAAATGTTAATTTGGTTATATAATTGATAATGAATTTATCAAACAATATTTAAAGTAAACTGGTTGCTAATAAACAGGTTACCCATTTTTTAAACTCTACCTCATTTGAACCTCTCTTCTATACAAAATTTGAAAAAAATTAAGAATACAAAATGGTTTCAACGCTTTGCTCTTGCAGCTTGTTTTGGACTTATAGGAGCTGTGTTTGCTGTCTTTTGGTGGCAAGAATGGCAATATTTACTTCCTACACCAGTTCCAGAAGGCTATCAAGAAGTTTTTGTAGGAAAACAGATTCCTAAAGATATAATCTCAGAAATTACTGAACGTCAGAAAAATAAAAGTTCTATATCCTCTGTATCAAACGGCAAACAAAAGCCTATTTTTCTTCATTTTTTTAGTCCTTTTTGCCCATGTTCGAAGTTTAATATCGCACATATTAATTATCTTGTAGAAAGATATGGTGATGAAATAGATTTTTATGCCATTATATTCAATGACTCAGAGTACGAAATGGAGTTTATTGATTTTTCAGAGAAATATGATATTCCTATACCTACTATTTTAGATAAAAACAATACCATTGCTTCTTCTTGTGGTATTTACGCAACGCCTCAAGCAGCTATTATCACAAGTGAAGGAAAATTATTTTATAAAGGAAATTATAATATCAGTAGATATTGTAATAATAGAGATACAAATTTTGCCGAACAAGCCTTGGGTGCATTATTGGAAGGAAAAAATCCTCCAGATTTCGGAGAGTTAGCCAACAAAGCGTATGGCTGTGAGCTTCCTGAAGACTACTTCCAATAAATAAAAACGAACCGAAAATATAACTTTCTGCCAAAAGATAAAATCAAGATATGAAACATACAGATATTGCCCTAGACCCTAGCATAAAAAAATCAAAGGTCTATAACTTAGAGTTAAATACCTATTTAGAGCAAGTACAAGAAAAAGCAGATAAAATTTCTGATAAGTTTGTCGCTATGTTTTTTGTTTTGGGCTTGTGTCTTATGCCTGTTTATGAAACGTGGGCATTTACGATTGCTAATAGTGTTATAATAGCAGGACTTTATGGAATGGCTCGTTTAGTCATACAGAATAAGTTTAGAGCTCGTATGATTATTAGCTTAGTCTATGCGATTTTTATGCTTCAATTTATTGGACAGATGCACGGAATGGCAGAAATTCACTTTTTCTTTTTTATAAATATTGCCCTTCTTATTATTTATCAAGATTGGCGTATTATGATTCCTTATACTGTTTTTGCGATTGGGCATCATAGTGTTTTGGCAGTTCTTCAAGCCAATGCAGCAAATATTGATGTTTTACAAGGTGTAAATCTAGGAAATTACTTCATAGGCTTTCAAGGAAGAACGATTGAAGGGGCAACAGTAGATTATATTACTACTTTTCAGTTGATGTTTCATTTTGGCTTGGCTGCAATGATGGCATTTATTTGTGGTTGGTGGGCTGTTATTTTTAGAAATAATAGTATTAATTTGATGGAAAAGCAGTTTGAAGCACAAGCACAAAATGAAGAGTTGCGCTCATCAGAAGAAGAGTTAAGACAAAATACAGAAGAACTACAAAGCACTAATGACCAAATGTATGTCATTCAGAGAGAAATAGAGGAGAAACAAAAACTTCTTAATAAAGCTGAGAAGTTAGTAAACTTGGCAAGTTATGAGATTGACTTGGCTACTCAAAAACTGACACATTCTGATAACTTACCTACCATTTATGGAGAAAATAAGTTAGATGATATGCAGAAAGTCATCGAAATTGCTCATCCAGAAGATACTCACAAAGTAGTAGATACAATATCACAATCAGCAGCAGGAAAAATAGAAGATTATGATATTTCGTATCGCTCAAAAGGAAATAATTTTGACGATTACAAGTATTATAGAGCCGTTGGGGAGCTTGTCAGAGATGGCATGAATAACCCAGAAAAACTTGTCGGAACAGTACAAGATATTACAGACGAGGTTAAGCAAAAACAAAAAATAGAAGAAGCCTATCAGAAAGTACAAAGCTCAGAAGAAGAATTACAACAAAACTATGAAGAGTTACAGGCTATACAAGAGCAACTACTTCTGATACAATATCTAATAGACAATTCACAAGATGCTATACAAGCGTCAAAGGCAGATGGGCAGTTTGTTTATATGAATAAAGTAGCAGGAGAAAGGTTTGGAATCCGTTCTGAGGAGTGTTCTAATTATTACGTGCATCAAGTAGAGGCTGTTTTCAACAATCAAGAAGATTGGAAAGCACACGTAGAAGAAGTCAAACAAATAGGAGGAATTACTATTGAGAGTCAAGTTACAAACGAAGTTACAAAAGAGACATTTCCTGTAGAAGTAGGTGTACGCTATGTAGATATTAATGGAGAAGGGTATATGATGGCTTCTTCTAGGAATATAACTGAGCGTAAAAAAGCAGAACAAGAATTACAAACATCAGAAGAAGAGCTACGTCAAAATTATGAAGAGCTACAAACTACACAAGAGCTTGTAAATAATGCCTTTTCAGAAATTGATGCTCAACTTACTGCTATCAGCACCACACTTGGTTATGTAGAAATGAATACTGACCGAAAAGTAGAACGAGTGAATCAACTCTTTGCTGATTGGACGGGATATTCTATCGACGAACTTCAAGGTGCAAAACATATTGATTTTGTTCCAAATACAGAAGAAGACAAACAAAAATACGAACAGCTTTGGGAAAAGCTTAATGCAGGAGAAACAGTATCCGAAGTATTCAAACGAAAAGCAAAAGACGGAACAGAAGTTTGGCTCTATGGAGCATATTGTCCTGTAAAAGATAAAGAAGGTAAAGTAGTAAAGATAATAAAAGTAGCTTCTAATTATAATGCACATAAAGAATTTGAAGAACAAATAAAATCTACCAACGACAGACTACAAAACCTTATTGAAAATGTAGGTGATTTGGTGTTTTTATTGGATACAGATTTAGTTTTTAAGCAGTATTATGCTTCTTCTGATAAAGATTTGGTACTCAAGCCAGAATCTTTTTTACACAGAAAAATAACAGAAGTAGGATTTCCAAATAAACCTTTGAAAAATATTGTAGCAGCATTACAGAAAGCAATTCTAAATAAGGAAAAAGCTACGGCAGAATATAAATTAGAACTTCCACATGGAAACGAGTGGTTTAGTTTGATTGCTTCTCCTATTTTAAATGGACAAACGGAAGTTGAGGACATCCTTTGCGTAACACGTAACATTACTTACATAAAAGAAACTGAAATTGCTGTTCAAGAACAAAATGAAATGCTCTCTCAACAGAAAGAGAATATCGAAACAGCATTTAATGAACTCAAAACTACTCAAGACCAGCTCATACAGTCTGAAAAAATGGCTAGTTTGGGGCAGCTTGTTGCTAATATTGCACATGAGATAAATACACCGTTGGGAGCAATTCGTTCGTCTGCTTTGAGTATTGATGAAATTTTGGAAAATACATTGCCAACACTGCCACCGATAATGAAAAGTTTGGATGATGCTACATTAGATAGCTTCAATAGATTTGTGCAGCAATCTTCTCAAAAGACAGATATGCTTTCTAGCCGAGAAAAACGTAGAATAAAATACAATTTGATAGGTGAACTGGAAGCAGAAAATGTCGATAAAGCAGAAGAATATGCTGATTGGATTGTAGATATGAATATGCACGAAGAAAAAGAATTGTATTTTTCATTTCTGAAGACTCAAAATTCAAGAGAAATCTTGCATACAGCATATCAATTATCGACAGTAGTTCGAAGCAACCGAACCGTCAAAACAGCCACGGATAGAGCTGCCAAAATTGTCTTTGCATTAAAGAATTATGCTCGTCAAGACCAAACAGGCGAAAAATCCACGGTAAATATCAATGAGAGCCTAGAAACAACACTTACACTCTATCACAACCAAATCAAACACGGAGTTGATGTTACTAGAGATTTTGGAGGTATTCCAGAGTTTATGGGCTACCCAGACGAACTCGTGCAGGTTTGGACAAACATTATTCATAATGCACTTCAAGCCATGAAACACAAAGGTCGTTTATTTCTCCAAACAAGTACAAATGATGATAAAGTCTTAGTCAGCATTCAAGACACAGGTGGAGGAATCCCTAAAGAAGTCCAAGACAAAATCTTTGATGCTTTCTTTACCACGAAGTCTGCTGGAGAAGGAAGTGGCTTAGGCTTAGATATTACCAAAAAAATTATAGAAAAACACGATGGAAAAATTTGGTTTGATTCTTTAGATGGGGTCGGAACTACATTTTTTATTGAACTTCCTATAAAAAATGAAAATTAAAAGAAAATTCTGTTGTTAGTGTTTTAATATAGCAACTACAAGGAATTAACTATTTCAAATTATGACAACAAAAATTAAAATCACTTTTTGACTAAAAAAACACTATGAATGTACTAAAAAGAAACAATGTTGTCGTCAAAGGAAATGGTCAGCAACCTATCCTATTTGTGCATGGGTATGGTTGCGACCAAAACATGTGGCGTTTTGTTGCTCCACAGTTTGAAGAAACTCACAAAGTCGTACTACTTGATTTGGTAGGTTCGGGGAAGTCAGACTGGAACGCCTATAACAACGAGAAGTACAGCACTCTAAATCAATATGCCTCTGATTTGTTAGAAGTAGTTGAAGCACTCAAATTGCAAAACATTACTCTAGTTGTGCATTCTGTCAGTGCCATAATAGGTGCTTTAGCTGCCATAGAAGCTCCACATCTTTTTAAAAAAATTATAATGGTATGTCCTTCTCCTTGTTATCTCAATGATGGTAACTATCAAGGTGGTTTTGAGAAAGAGGATATTGACGATATGATTGATACCTTGAGTAGTAATTATTTGGGTTGGGCGAGTAGCATTACTTCTGTAATTATGGGCAATGCTGATAAGCCTGAACTTACCGAAGAACTTACCAATAGTTTCTGCCAACACGACCCCACTATTGCTAAAAACTTTGCTAAAGTTACCTTTACTAGCGACCATCGTAAGGAATTACCAAAGATAAAAACGCCAACGCTTATTTTACAAGTTTCGCAAGATTTGATAGCTCCCATGTCAGTAGGAGA
Organism: Bernardetia sp. ABR2-2B; assembly: GCF_037126435.1. Classification (GTDB taxonomy): domain Bacteria; phylum Bacteroidota; class Bacteroidia; order Cytophagales; family Bernardetiaceae; genus Bernardetia. The sequence goes on from NZ_CP147020.1 coordinate 3,376,160, forward strand.
GTATGTTCAAGCACACATAAAAAATAGTGAGTTGGTAGTAATAGATGGAACAGGACACTGCCCTCATCTAAGCAACCCAACAGAAACAATTGCACATCTCAAAAATTATTTGCTGAATACTGCTAATTAAATATGTTACAAAATACCGAAGAGGGGACAGGAATATATAACTTTGCCCCTTGTGGACTTTTTCAAACCTCTGGAAATGAGATAATACAAAAGGTCAATTCAACACTCTTGAATTGGCTCGGTTATACGCAGGAAGAGGTGTTGAAGAAAAAAAAATGGACTGATTTCTTGACTATGGGTAGTAAGATTTATCATAATACTCACTTTACCCCTTTGCTCAATATGCAAGACAAAATAGAGGAGATAAACTTTGAGATGCGTAAAAAAAATGGAGAAAAACTTTCTGTGTTAGTAAATGCACACCTAACTAGAAAAGAAAACGACTCTTTAAAGGTTATTTATTATTCAGTTTATCGCTTCACGCAGCGCAAACAGTATGAAATAGAATTATTAAAAGCAAAAGAAAAAATAAAGACTCAAAATGAAGAACTGACTGCATCACAAGAAGAATTAAAAATGAATGTTGAGGAAATGCAAGTCATACAAAATACTTTATCAGAACAAAATGCAGAGCTAGAAAAAACGCTACATACTTTGGTCGAAACTCAAGATCAACTTATTCAGTCAGAAAAAATGGCTAGTTTGGGGCAGCTTGTTGCCAATATTGCACACGAAATCAATACTCCTTTGGGCGCAATTCGTTCTTCTGCTGTCAGTATTGAAAATACCTTGATAAAAGTCCTTCCTTCTCTTTTTTCTTTATTGAAAAAATTAGATGATACAACTCTTCAAAACTTCAATGAGTTTGTGCAAGTATCTTCTGAAAAAATAAGTAATCTCTCTAGCCGAGAAAAACGTGCAATAAAATATGAGTTGATAGAAGAATTAGAAGCACTCAAAATTCAAAATGCAGAGCAATACGCCAACTGGATTGTAGATATGAATATGTATGATGAAAAAGATTTATTTCTACTTCTTGCCAAACATCAAAATGCAAAAGAAGTTTTTCATGCTGCCTACCAACTTTCTACTATTGTGCGAAGTAATATAACAGTCAAAACAGCTACGGATAGAGCAGCCAAAATTATCTTTGCGCTTAAAAACTATGCTCGTCAAGACCAAACAGGCGAAAAGTCTACGGTCAATATCAATGAGAGCCTAGAAACAACGCTTACACTCTATCACAACCAAATCAAGCACGGAATTGATGTTACTAGAGATTTTGGAGAAATTCCAGAGTTTATGGGTTACCCAGACGAACTGGTACAGGTTTGGACAAACATTATTCATAATGCCATTCAAGCCATGAAAAATAAAGGTCGTTTGTTTATTCAGACAACTGTAGAAGAGAATAAAGCGTTAATCTGTATCCAAGACACAGGTGGAGGAATCCCCAACGAAATACAAGACAAAGTTTTTGATGCTTTCTTTACAACTAAAGGAGTAGGCGAAGGAAGTGGCTTAGGTTTAGATATTACCAAAAAAATTATAGAAAAACACAATGGAAAAATATGGTTTGATTCTTTAGATGGGGTCGGAACTACATTTTTTATTGAAATTCCTTTTATAAACAATTAAAAATTACTTACTATTTATTTACTAAAAAACTAATTACAATAACATTATGAGCAAAAAAAATAGAGCAATCTTGTGTGTGGATGATGATCCAATGATACTTATGAGTTTGAAACTGCAACTTACTCAGAGCTTTGATGGGCAGTTTGTCATCGAAACGGCTGAAAGTGGTGAGGAAGCATTAGAACTTATAGAGTTTTTGGTAGATAGAGACATTGATACGCTTCTTATTATTAGTGACTGGCTAATGCCAAAGATGAAAGGTGATGAGCTTTTGGTTCATGTTAAAAACAAGTTTCCAAAAGTAGCTCAAATTATGCTTTCTGGACAAGCTGAAAATGAGGCTGTCGAAAATGCCTTCAAAAACTCAAACCTAAAATATTTTATTTCTAAACCTTGGAATAAAACAGACTTGCTCAAAAAAGTAAACGAAGCATTACAAAATTAACTCTTCCCTTATTATGTCTGACACCATCAATAAAAAAGTATTACAAACTACTTCTTATTTACAATATGGCTATATTACAGCAATTAGTATGATTGCCATAGCTCTTATTGTGAGCCAGTTTGTTGTACAAGGATTTCTCAAAAATCAACAAGATGATGCCAAGGTTATCAATATTTCTGGGAGGCAACGTATGCTTAGTCAGAAGATAACAAAGGAAGCCCTCGTAGTTTCTAATCAAAATACAGAAGAAAATCGTAAGCAATTACAAAAAACATTTGAGTTATTCGAAGAGTCGCATCTCAACCTCACTCAAAAATCTAACTCGCTCAACTTTACTTCTCAGTATCAACTTTCTGATAGTATAAATTCTTTTTATGAAGAAATAACGCCACTTTACAATCAAATCAAAGAAGGAGTAGAGGCTTTAATAAAAAATAATGATACACTACAAAGTAATAACGGTTTGAGTAGAACACTGACTGCTGAAAAAAAGTTTTTACCTCTTATGAATCGAATTGTTTTTGCTTATGAAAGTGAGGCAAAACAAAAGCTGAAACAGCTAAAAAACATAGAGTTAGGAATTGTTATTTTCTCATTACTGATTCTAGTGTTGGAAGCTCTGTTTATTTTTCGTCCAATTGTGAAATACACTAAAGAATCAATTTATCAGACCCTAGAATCAAATAAAGAACTTGCTACAACCAATGAAGAATTAACATCAACAGAAGAAGAACTCAAACAGAATATAGAAGAACTAGAAACAATACAAGGTAATCTAGTAAAAGCACAAGCCGAACAACAAAATTTTGTTCGTTTGGTAGAGCATGTAGATTCTTTTATTGCCATTACAGATTTAGAGGGCAACCTACAGTACCTCAATAAGGCAGGGCAAAAAATGTCTGGTTTTGATGACGATTATAAAGGTAAAACTATATCTGTATTTCATAATGAAGAGATTAGCAAAAGAGCGAAAGAGGTAATTATTCCTACTATTATGCAAAAGGGCGAATGGAAAGGAGAACATCAATTTCAAAACCATATTACTAATGAAATATTTGATACCCTTGCTAATGTTTTTCTATTAAAAGACCCACATACAGAAGAGCCTATTGCTAGAGCAATCGTTCAAGCAGATATTACAGAACGTAAAAAAAGAGAAGAACACAACATTTTATTACAAACGCTGATTAATAATACTTCAGATGCCGTGCAAGTTTCTGATACAGAAGGAAAGTTTGTGTATATGAATGAAGTAGGACTAAATCGTTTGGGACTGCAAGGAGAGGATATTACCAACTATACCACTGCAGATGTAGAATCTATGTTTAAGGAGGAAGGCATTTGGCAAAAACACGTAGAGGAAGTAAAAGCCGTGGATACATTTATTGTAAAAAGTACCAATATTAATAAAACAACAGGAAGAGAGTTTCCAGTAGAAGTTTCTATTAAATACACAGAAATTAATGGAAAAGGTTTTATGGTGGCTGTTTCTAGAGATGTAACCGAGCAGCACAAAAGAGAACAAGAAATTCAGTATCAAAATGAAAAATTACAAACCTCTGAAGAAAAACTCAAACAAAATATAGAACAACTACAAACCACAAAAGAAGAGTTAGAAAAACAAAAAATAAAGGTAGAAAGACAAAGTGCTTATCAAAAAGCAATTTTAGATAATGCAGCTCTTATGGTCATTGCTACAGATACAAATGGAATCATTACTTCTTTTAATCCTGCTGCTGAAAATACATTAGGATATTCAGCTCAAGATGTAATTGGTGTAGAATCTCCTGCTTTATTTCATGATATAGGTGAAGTTGTCCAACAAGCAGAAGAGCTAAGTCAAGAATTTAATGAAAAAATTGAAGTAGGTTTTGATGTGTTTATCTATAGAACTCTAAAAGACTTACCAAATATGTATGAATGGACATACGTCAAAAAAAATCAAGAAAAAATTACTGTTAATTTGACAATTAGTGCTATTCGCCAAAATGAAGAAATAATTGGTTTCTTAGGAATTGCTGAAGATATTACAGAAAGAAAAAAGAATGAGATAAAGATAGAAAAACATGCTAGAGAGTTGGAGAGTATGCACAAACATCTTACACATGTCCAAGAGCTACTAGAGACTTCTAATCAAGTAGCTCAAATAGGTGTATGGGAGCTAAACTTAAACGACTACACAACAAAGTGGGATAGCATACTAAAAAAAATACATGAAGTAGATGACAACTTTATTTCTGATGCTCAGAGTGGAATCCTTTTTTATAAAAAAGGGTATAGCAGAGACAGAATAACAAAAGTGTTTACAAAAGCCTTAGAAAAAGGAGTTCCTTTTGATGAAGAGCTTGAAATTATTACAGCAAAAGGAAAGGAGAAGTGGGTAAGAGCCATTGGAATACCAACGCTCAAAGATGGTAAGTGTACAGAAATGTATGGTACATTTCAAGACATTACGCAAAGAAAGCAGAGTGAAATAAAAGTAAACTCTAGTAATAAAAGATTACAAAATCTTATTGAAAATGTAGGTGATTTGGTATTTCTATTGGATAAGGACTTCATCTTTAAAGAATATTATGCTTTATCAAGCAAAGATTTGGTAGTGCAACCTGAGCATTTTTTAGGTAATAAAGTAACAGAAGTTGGCTTTCCTAATGAGACACTTCAAATCATCCTTGCTGCTTTACGAAAGTCTATAAATGAGAAAGAAAAATCAACTACTGAGTACAAATTTGATTTGCCACATGGAACACAATGGTTTAGTTTAATTACTTCTCCTATTCTAAATAATGATAATGAAGTTGAAGAGCTTTTGTGTGTAAGTCGTAATATTACCTATATCAAACAAACTGAAATTGAAGTTCAAGAACAGAATATTAAACTTGCTGAACAAAAAGAAGAAGTTGAGAAGTCATTACTAGACCTTCAAACTACTCAACAGCAACTCATTCAATCCGAAAAAATGGCGAGTTTGGGGCAGCTTGTAGCTAATATTGCTCACGAAATAAATACACCCTTGGGAGCTATTCGTTCTTCGGCAAATAGTATCGAAACACTCTTATTACAAGCCTTACCTACTCTTCCTGCTTTTAGCAAAAATCTTGATGAAGCAACACTTTCTATTTTTAATGATTTTTTAACGCAATCAATTCAAAAAACAGATACACTCACACGAAAAGAAAAGCGTAAAATAAAATATGCTTTGATAGAAGACTTTGAAGAATTAGAATTGGGAAATAATGAATATTATGCTGACTTGGTTGTAGATATGAATATGTATGAAGAAAAAGAACTTTTAATGAACCTTCTTCAATCTGATAACTCAGAAACTACCAAAAAAGAAATTTTTGATATGGCTTATCAACTCTCTGCTATTATAAGAAGTAACAGAACCATAACAGTAGCTACCAAACGAGCAGCTAAAACAGTTTTTGCATTAAAGAATTATGCTCGTCAAGACCATTCAGAAGAAAAAACAGAGGTAAACCTAAAACAAACCCTAGAAACAACACTGACACTTTATCGCAATCAAATCAAACAGGGAGTAGATGTAGAAAGAGACTATGATGAGATTTCTAATTTTTTGGGTTATCCAGATGAACTAATGCAAGTCTGGACAAATCTTATTCATAATGGAATCCAAGCCATGAAAGGAAAAGGAAAACTAATTGTTTCTACCCAAAAACAAGAAAATAAAGTGGTTGTTTCTATTCAAGATACAGGAACAGGAATTCCAAAAAATATTCAAGATAAAGTATTTGATGCTTTCTTTACCACCAAACCTATCGGAGAGGGAAGTGGCTTAGGTTTAGATATTACTAAAAAAATTATAGAAAAACACGACGGCAAAATTTGGTTTGAAACCGAAGAAGGAGTTGGAACTACGTTTTTCGTCGAAATCCCTATCAAAATAAATTAAATTTTTTTATCTTACATGTCTGAAAGTTAAAACTTTATGAAAAAACTATTTACGCTACTTACTTTATTATTTGTCTCCTTTTCAGCTTTAGCTCAAACAGATTCACTACAAAATCAAGCTGCTGACAGCACCAACAAAGGCGAAGTCATTATTTCAGCAAGTATTTATAATCGATATATTTGGAGAGGTGTAAACTTTGCAGATGCTCCTTCTATACAAGCACTTTTTGCTTATTCAAAAGGTGGTTTTGAAATCGGAACGTATGGCGCAACTACTCTAAATGGCGACAAACGAGGCTACGGAAATACCATTGAAGTATATGCCACTTATAAGTACAAAAACTTTTCGATTACGATAGATGATTATTTTTTCTATGAATCAATAGATTCTTTAAATAATTATTTTGAGTATGGAAAAAACACCACTCATTTTGTAGAGGGAAGACTGCGCTACGACCACGATAAGTTTTATCTTATGACAGGTTATGTTCTTTATACAAGAGAAATTGATGATACAAAAGGGCTTTACTTAGAGGCAGGATATTATCTCAATGACTATATCAAAGTTGTTGCTGGAGGAGTAACGAGTAGTAGTTTTCTCAATTTTCAAGATACAGGAGGAATTACAAATATTGGAATTTATGGAAACAGAACGCTCAATATTACGCCTTCATTTAGTTTAGATTTACAGACGGCTCTTATTGCAAGTCCTAATTATAAAAATGTAGCTGATATAACAGGAGTAGCACGTAACCCAATACATTTTCTAATTGGCATTACATTTTAGAGAGAGTAAAATATTCAATCAAAAATAATACATCAGCAAAACTGATTTTAACTAACAAGAACCTTTTACACTCTTTATTTTATATAAAAAATGAATAGCACAAAAGAACTTTATCGTAATAGAGCGATACAACTTTTTATTTTTTCGTTTATTCTGACCACTATCGCTTTTGCTTTTATTGGTATGATGTTTTGGAATCATTACGAGTCTAGCAAAAAAATAACAGAGCAAATAGTAGAAGTAGAAAATATAGAAGGTGAGATACTTCTCTACGATGAAATGCTGACTATGTCTGCTCGTATGTACACCTCTACGGCAAATACAATGTGGGAGGAAAGGTATAACCAAACTGTTCCTCTCTTGGATTCTGCTCTGCTTCATGCTGAAAAAGTAGCTCCAAAAGCCTTCGAAAAAGCTATTCAAAAAACAGATAAAGCCAATCAAGCACTTATTCAAAAAGAAACAAAGGCTTTCGAACTTACAAAAGAAGGAAATAAAGAACTTGCTTATTCTATCATTTCAGATGTTTCTTATCAAGAGTATAAGAAAACCTATGCAAGTGGAATGCAAGAGCTAACACAAGCTATGAAGGAAGAGGTAGTCAAGCTACAACAAAAAAATGAAAATAGAGCAACACTTGCCAGCACTATTACACTCATTATTGTTCCTTTTTTACTTTTCGTATGGTACAATACACTCAGACTTATCAGAAAATACATCACTACACAAAGTCAGTTACAATTAGAAATAACAAAACAAAATGAAGGGTTAGAACAAAAAGTAATTGCTAGAACGTCAGAAATTCAAGAAAAAAATGAAGAGCTGCAAGCCTCCGAAGAAGAGCTAAGGCAAAATTTGGAAGAATTACAAACGACACAAGAGCAGTTGCAAAATCAAAAAGAAGAAATAGAAAATGCTTACAAACAATTACAATCGACTCAACAGCAGCTTATTCAATCCGAAAAAATGGCGAGTTTGGGACAGCTTGTTGCTAATATTGCACACGAAATAAATACACCTTTGGGAGCAATTCGTTCCTCGGCAGATAGTATAGAAACTATTTTACTCAAAACGCTTTCTGATTTTTCTGATTTTATTAAAAAATTAGACACCCAAACACTTTCTTATTTTGATGAATTTGTGGCTCTTTCTACTCAAAAAATAGATATATTCTCCAGCAAACAAAAAAGACGAGCAAAATATGCTTTGATAGATAAACTAGAAGAGTTAGAAATAGAAAATGATGAGTTCTATGCTGATGTAATTATGGAAATGAACATGCAAGATGAAAAAGAACTATTCATGAAATTGCTTCAATCCAATAATTCAGAAGAACTCAAAACAGAAGTTTTTGATACAGCCTTACGTTTGTCTAATATCATAAAAAGCAACCAAACCATAAAAGAAGCTACCAACCGAGCAGCCAAAACTGTTTTTGCTCTTAAAAACTTTGCTCGTCAAGACCATTCAGAAGAAAAAACAGAGGTAAACCTAAATCAAACATTAGAAACCACCCTTACACTTTATTATAACCAAACTAAAGTAGGTATTGATGTAATACGAAACCTTGAAGAAATGCCTAGTTTTTTGGGCTATCCAGATGAACTCATGCAAGTCTGGACAAACCTTATTCATAATGCCATTCAAGCAATGAAAGGAAAAGGAGAGTTGAGTATTGCTACTCAAAATAAGCAAGACAAAGTAGTAGTTTCTATACAAGATACAGGAGGAGGCATTCCGATAGAAATTCAAGATAAAATATTTGATGCTTTCTTTACTACTAAAGTAGTAGGTGAAGGAAGTGGTTTAGGTTTAGATATTACACGGAAAATTATAGAAAAACATAATGGAAAGATTTGGTTTGAAACTCAAGAAGGAGTTGGAACTACTTTTTTTGTAGAAATTCCTATTCAAATTGAATCAAAAATAAAGAAATAAATATATGAGCTTTTTAAAAGGCATGATAGAAATTGGCTTTCAACATACTGAGAGCCCTCAACAAAGAAGAGCAACAAAAGTAACAAATATAATAGGTTGGCTTTTAATAACACTATGTGTTTTGTTTCTTTTCTTAATGCTTACTGTTCTTACTTCTAATATAGAACAAGGCTTACCTACTCTGATGATTTTTTTGACGCAAGGTATCTTGACTATCATTCTCAACCATTTTGGTAAGCTACTACTCAGCAAGGCTTTTTTTGTGATTGTAATAAACATAGTCATATTTTATAGTATAAATTCCTCACAGTTAGAAACCTTAAATATTGTAAGCTATTTTATACTCGTACCTATTGCAGCCCTTTTATTTACTACAAAAGAAAAGGTTTGGCGTGTTGTTTTTTGTGTACTTCCTTTTGTGTTTTACCTTATTTCAGAGTTTACAGACTTTCATGCCTTTCCTACTAATGTAGTTAGTCAAGAAGAACTCAAAATGGTAAGAGTAATATCACTAAGCTTCAATATGATTCTTCTTTGGGCGATTATGTATTCTTTCACTTCTGATTCAGAAAGAAGCGAGAAAGAACTACAAGAAAGTATAACTGAACTCCAAAAAACACGAGCTAGTTTGGAGGTACAAGAAGAACTTATAGAATCAAAAAAGGAAATTGAAGCTGCCAATGAAGAACTAAGAGCCTCCGAAGAAGAACTAAAGCAAAACTTAGAGGAATTACAAGCTACACAAGAACTATTACAAAGTCAGAAAAAGAATATAGAAAGTGCCTTTGATGAACTTCAATCTACTCAAAAGCAGCTTATTCAGTCTGAAAAAATGGCGAGTTTGGGACAGCTTGTTGCCAACATTGCCCATGAGATAAATACACCTTTGGGAGCAATTCGTTCGTCTGCTGATAGTATTGAAGTTATTTTATCAGAAACACTACCTAATTTTTCTGATTTTACTAAGAAGCTAGATGAAAATATACTATCTAATTTTAATCAGTTTGTGTCTTTGGCAATTCAAAAAACAGATACACTCACACGAAAAGAAAAGCGTAAAATAAAATATGCTTTGATAGAAGAATTTGAGCAAATGGAACTGGAAGAAGATGAGTTGTATGCCGATTTGATTGTAGATATGAATATGTATGAAGAAAAAGAACTCTTTATGAATCTTCTTCAATCTGATAACTCAGAAACAACTAAAAAAGAAATATTTGATACAGCTTACAAGTTATCTACCGTTATTAGAAGCAATCAAACCATAAAAGAAGCCACCAGCCGAGCAGCCAAAACAGTTTTTGCATTAAAGAATTTTGCTCGTCAAGACCATACAGAAGAAAAAATAGAGGTCAATCTAAATCAAACACTAGAAACAACACTTACACTCTATCACAATCAAATCAAACAGGGAGTAGATGTAGAAAGACACTATGATGAGATTTCCAATTTTTTGGGTTATCCAGATGAACTGATGCAAGTTTGGACAAACCTTATTCATAATGCTATCCAAGCAATGAAAAATAAGGGACAGCTTTATGTTTCTACTAAAAAGAAAGAAAGTAGTATTTTGGTTTCTATCAAAGATACAGGAGGAGGAATTCCAAAAGAAATTCAAGATAAAATATTTGATGCTTTCTTTACTACTAAAGTGGTAGGTGAAGGAAGTGGCTTAGGATTAGATATTACAAAGAAAATTATAGAAAAACACGATGGCAAAATTTGGTTTGAAACTGAAGAGGGAATTGGAACTACGTTTTTTGTAGAAATTCCAATTAACTAGTAATTGAAAATTAAATTCCAATACTAGCATCTTCATTACCACTTTTGATAATTCCTTTTTTTGCATTTTGTATAAACTCTACAATTTGATTTTTTTCCTTTGAAGAAGGCTCTAAAGCTTCTATTTGTTTGAGGGCTTCTTTTGTGTTTAGTCCTGCTGTATAAATCAGACGATAAATTTCTCTAAGTTCAGCAGTTTTATTAGCATCAAAACCACGCCTACGAAGTCCTACAATATTGATTCCTGCATAAGAAAGAGGCTCACGTCCTGCACGAATATAAGGAGGAACATCTTTTCTTACCAACGAGCCACCTGCAATCATGGCATGTGCGCCAATCTTTACAAACTGCAAAACAGCACTTGTACCTCCAATAATTGCAAATTCTTCTACCTCTACATGACCTGCCAGTTGAACTCCATTTACCAAAACACAATTGTCTCCAACAATACAGTCGTGTGCAATATGTACATAGGCCATTACTAATACATTATTCCCAACACTCGTTTGCATTTTATCATCTGTACCTTTATTTATTGTAGCAAACTCTCTGATTGTAGTATTATCACCAATAATAGTAAGTGTTTTTTCACCTTTATATTTCAAATCTTGAGGGTCTCCTGAAATAACTGCCCCTGGATAAATCTTACAGTTTTTTCCTATTCTTGCACCATCCATAATGACTACATTTGCAGCAATCCAAGTTCCTTCTCCTATTTCTACATCGCCATAAATAGTTGCAAAAGGTTCGATAGTTACATTTTTTGCAATTTTAGCATCAGGGTGTATGTTAGTGTTTGGATATTTCATGTGAGTAGGCTGTGGTTGAGTGAGTGCAGTTAAGTAATTATAGTTTTGCTTTAAATTATTTTTTGTCTAAAAGGTTATTTCAACTTTACTGCATAATTGTAGCAAAGTTAAGCCATTATCAACAATTTAACTAAAAAAATAAGAGGAAGACAAAACAATAAACATAAATTTACAAATTTGTTTAGTTGCTTATCTATTTTATTTAACTTTTAACGAAGTAATAGAATGAGAAGATAAATCACAACAAGGAAACTATCTGTTCGCTTATAAAATCATAAATCCCCAAAAACCGAATAATAGCAATAATAATAATTCCTATCAAAATAGCACGAATCCAATAATTTGCTTTTGGGTGTCCGATGGCAAACTTAGCAGCCCACATTGCTCCTAACATTTGGGAAACTGAAAGCGTCAGACCAGCAATCCACTCTACTTGCCCGTTCCAAATAAAAATAGTAAAAGCAGGAATAGTCAGAAGAAGAGTAAGCAAGAGCTTAACAGCATTGGCATTTGTTAGGTTATAACTTGTTACGGACATCAAAACTACGAGCATAATCACACCCACACCAGCCTGTATAAAACCTCCATAAAAACCAACAGCTAAAAAAATTGGGAATAGCCAAGGTAGCCCTAATTCTTTACGGTTTTTGTTTTCTTCTACCCATTTTTTTGGGTTATTTAGAACTAAAAAAAGCATAAAAATCATTACACCACCAATAGCTCGGCTTAACCAAATATCATTTGATTTACCAACTTCTACGGCTACATAAGCACCAAAAGCAGAACCTATAACGGTAGGAATAGCAATTTTCCAGACACCTTTAAAATCTGTTTTTCCACTTTTCAGAAATGCACGAAGCCCTACCAAAGTCTGAAATGTTACGCCTACTCTATTTGTTCCATTTGCCATTCCGACAGGCAGACCAACAGCAACAGAAAGAGCTGTTATTGTTAGAATAGAACCATTTCCTGCCAATGTATTTATTATTCCTGCCAAAAAACCAGCAGCCAACAAGACCAAATAGACCCAAATTGTATATTCCATAATAATCAGTTACCAGTAAAATAGTTACTAGCAATCAGTAAATAATGATTGGTAATAATGAACAGTTAGTTATTGATTTTATCTGTCTTTCTTATTTCTTTAGGAGTAGAAATTAAACAAACTTACACTTTTTTGTAATTGACTGATAGTTAGGTGTTCAGGGTTCGTAATCCGTAATTATTCCTTAGTCTCTAATTCCTCATTCCCATTTCCTAGTTCCTAATCACTACTTATTCAGCATACTCATTTTTAGTTTTATTCTTGTGAGTTCTTGTTTGGTGTTTAGAGGAAAATTATTTTTCATTATCCAATCATAATAGGAAGGTTCTTTTGTCAAGACATCTTCAATTTTTTTGTCTTTGTGTTTACCAAAAGCAAAAACAGCTTCCTTCTTATCATTATAAATCATGCGCCCAGCCAAATCAACACGGTTCGAAAAACTTAATTGATGTAAGGCTTCCATATCGTTTTTTACAGGAACAGTAACTTTTCCAAAAGTATCTTTATGTTCTTGGTTTTCATATCTTTTTACCTGCTCTTCCAAAATCCCAACACACGCCATCGTATCTACTTCTGCACTATGCGCTCCTTCTAATTCCTTATCACAATAAAACTTGTAAGCAGCCGAAAGCGTACGAGGTTCCATCATATGATAGATTCTTTGCAAATCGACTAGTTTACGATTTGAAATATCAAAATCTACTCCTGCTCTCAAAAACTCCTCTACAAGCATCGGAACATCAAAACGCATAATATTGAAACCTGCCAAATCACAACCTTTTAGAATACTTGCAAACGTCTTTGCCATTTGCTTAAAAGTGGGTGCTTCTTTGACATCTTCATCACTAATTCCGTGTATTTTTGTAGTAATTTCTGGAATCGGAATCGTTGGATTTATTTTGTGTGTATGAACTTCTTTTTCGCCATTAGGCATTAGTTTTACAATAGAAATTTCTACAATACGGTCATTGATAGTATCTATTCCTGTTGCTTCTAAGTCAAAGAAAGCTAGTGGGTTTTTGAGATTGAGATTCATAATTAAATTATAAGGCTAAGTTTTTTAATAATTAGACAAAAGTAACAAATTACAAGGCATGTTCATAAAAACTTTGTCAGTAGTTTTTGGTAATCCAAAATAACTCTGATAATAGTTTGAGTACATATTTGACTAAAATATTAAAAACCACATATAATTGTTATCTACTTTTCATTCAATCGCTTTTCAATTTGCTTTACTGTTTTTTTATCTGCTTCTTGCCCTGTTTGAGTTATTATTTCTTTGTATTTTTGATAGGCATCTTGGCTGTCTTTTAGGCGTTCTAAGTTATAGTAGGCGTTGCCAAGTTGTAGGTAAGCAAGGGCAGAGGTTGGTGTAATTTGAGTAAGTTTTTTGTGTATTTCTACAGCATCGATATATTTTTTGGATTGAAGAAGAAGGTTGCCATACTTTTCCAACATCTGAATATATTCTCTTTGAGAAAGTTCAAAATTATTGCTTTTAAAAAGCTCTTGTAATTGTTGTGGCGTTTCGATATTCAACAAAAATTCTGTTCCCCAAAAATCAAAAATACTTTCTAAAACAAGCAGTACAGAATCCTGTTTTTGTTCTTTCTCTAATCTTTGCAAAACAGAATATGTTTTTTTAAGTAACTGAATTGTTTCAGTTTCTACTTGCATATAATTATGAGGGTAAGCAACTTGCTCATAGAAGTTTACAGCTTCGATAATATTACCCTCTTTGACTGCTTTTTGTGCTTTTGCAATAGATTCTAACGAAAAATCAGTTGCTGTCTGGTATTCAAAATTGAGCATGTTTTTGGCTAAATCAAAATCGAATATCCCACAAATAACGGTCGCCTTATAACTCTGCTCCGAACAAATAAAAATTTTTCCATCTTTATAATATGATTCTATTTTCTTATAGGGATTAAATAGAAAGTCTGTCGGGATTTTAGCTAGTTTTTTGAGGTTTCCCTCATTACTAAGTCCGTATAAATACTGTTCTTCATCTTCTTTTTCTGCTCCTACATACAGATTTTTGGTGTTTTTGGGCAATAAATTTGTAGGGAAAGAATCTACTTTCATATATAAGTAGGTACTCAAGTTTTTAGGCAATTCTTTTTGAAAAGTTTTTAAACCTCTATTTCCTTCTTGATTTGGATTGCTTTTTTGAAGACTTTTTGCTTCATTTATCATTTTACTCATCGTTTCAGAAAGCTCTTGAGCCTGTGCTTCACTTACTTCTAAGTTATTAAGAACGTTTTCGACAGAATCGTTATACGCAGCAAAATAAGCACTATCAGCTTCTTTTACAGTAATCAAAGTAGAGTTATTGAGTTTTGGTAAGGTCAGAAGCGTATCAGAAGGTGTTTTTATCGTTATATCTTCTTTATATTTTGTCTCATCTGTACTACAAGACGTACAGAAAACAACTAGCAAAATTGCAATCACTGCTTTATCAAAAAGTAGTTCCATTATATTATTTGTATTACTAATCATGCTATGTATCAAAATCTAGGGAACAATTACGAATTAAAAATTACGGATTACGAAATGAAAATTCAGTATATCTAATTTAAATAACTATCAATCAATTTATTTAAAATCTATTCCTTAGGGTAAACACACGAAAATAAAATACGTGATTTTATACTGACTTATTTTTTTAATTTTAAAACTCAAGTGAGGATGCTTGAATTAGACAAAAACTGGTTTAAGTGTCCTCGCTTGAATCAGTTTTAAAAAAATAGTGAGTTTGCCCTTGTTTCTAATTGATTTATAACAATTTTCGAGCAATTTTGTGTAATAACTACATTTTTGAGCTATAAATGCTATCAAATTCTATTAGTAAGGTCTTTTTTACGACAAATTTTATAATTTTATAGTCAATAATTACCCCAAATTAATCATAAATTAATAGCAAAATGATAGAAATGTACACTGATGGAGCAGCACAAGGAAACCCAGGAAGGGGAGGATACGGAACCGTTTTGATGGCAAAATCATTAGGACTAAGAAAAGAGTTTTCAGCAGGTTTTCGCTGTACAACCAACAACAGAATGGAGCTTTTGGCTGTAATTATCGGATTAGAAGCACTCAAAAAGCCAAATATGAAAGTAAAAGTCTATTCAGATTCAAAGTATGTAGTTGATGCAGTAGAAAAAAAATGGGTCTTGGGTTGGGAGAAAAAAAAGTTCATCAATAAAGGCGAACCACGATTAAATGCAGACCTTTGGAAACGGTTTTTAGAAATTTATAGAAAACATCAAGTAACTTTTCAATGGGTAAAAGGACACGCAGGAATACCAGAAAATGAGCGTTGTGATGAATTAGCTGTGGCTGCTGCCTCCAACTCAAATCTACCAGCAGATGAATATTATGAAAAATATCAAATGAAATAGAGAGAAATAAGTTTTTTCGAATCTTGTAGCATTATAGAACAAAAAAAATGGATATGCTAAAAGAGTTTTAGACCATACATATCAAACCGATGTCGTCTTGATGCCATCTTCATGTTGTCGTTTTTTTCGTTTTTATATTAATATTCTTAAATTTAGCTTTTCAATTTTCAAAAAAATACTCAATTTTAATTTTGAATACAATTATAGAAAATATACTTCAAGTCAAGATAATAAACAAATCTTCAAACCCTCTTCCTTTTTATCAAACAGAAGGTAGTGCAGGAATGGATTTGTATGCAAACATAGAAACTCCTATCGAACTAGACTCTTTAGAAAGGCAACTTATTCCAACAGGAGTTTTTATAGAATTACCTCTAGGCTTCGAAGCTCAAATACGTCCTCGTAGTGGTTTAGCATTCAAACACGGTATTTCAATTGTCAATTCACCTGGTACTATTGATGCTGATTATAGAGGAGAAATAAAGGTTTTATTAGTTAACCTTTCTAAAAATAAATTTGTTATTCAAAGTGGGGAGAGAATTGCTCAAATGGTTGTTGCAAAACACGAACGCATAAATTGGCAAGAAGTACAAAACATAGAAGAGCTTTCTCAAACAGCACGAGGAAGTGGTGGATATGGAAGTACAGGCAAATAAATCAGTTATGTAGTTACCAGTTAATTTCAAATACATAAACAAAGTGAGAAATTAGATTTAAGTAAATACGAAGCATAAGTAATTAGAATATGTCTTTTGTATTCTCTTTCAACTCTCTAAACTCTGTGGTTCAAAAATGTATTCGTATTTTCATTCTTTGTGTGCTCTGTAACTCTGTGTTTAATAAAAAAACAAAAGCATTCAAACAACATAAACATAAAAATATAGTGAAAATAATTATTCCAATGGCAGGACGTGGTTCTCGCCTTCGCCCTCATACACTTACAGTTCCCAAACCTTTAGTTCCTGTGGTGGGAAAGCCAATTGTTGAGCGTTTGGTAGAAGATTTGGCTCGTAGCTCAAAAGAAAAAATCGAAGAAATTGCTTTTATTATTGGAGACTTTGGAGAAGAAGCTGAAAAAGAACTTCTTAAAGTAGCCGAAAATGCAGGTTCGAAAGGCAAAATTTATCATCAAGATGCGCCTCTCGGAACAGCACATGCAATCATGTGTGCGAAAGAATCTTTGTCAGGAAATATAATTGTAGCCTTTGCAGATACGCTTTTTAAAGCTGATTTTTCGATAAATACAGAAAATGATGGCGTTATTTGGGTACAGAAAGTAGCAGACCCATCGGCTTATGGTGTCGTTCAGTTAGATGAGCATGAAGTAATTAATAACTTCGTAGAAAAACCAAAAGACTTTGTTTCTGACTTAGCAATTATTGGTATTTATTACTTTAGAGATGGCGAATATTTGCGTTCAGAATTACAGTATGTTATTGATAACAATATTAAAGATAAAGGCGAATATCAGCTTACGACAGCATTAGAAAATATGCGTCAAAAAGGAACAAAATTCCGTACTGGACAAGTAGAAGAGTGGCTAGACTGTGGAAATAAAGATGCAGTAGTCTTTACAAATCAACGTTATTTAGAGTACCTAACAGATCGAAAAACAGAAACTTTGGTTTCTCCGAGTGCCAATATTGAAAATTCTGTTATTATCGAACCTGTATTTTTGGCAGAAGGAGTACATCTGAAAAATAGTGTAGTTGGTCCTCATGTTTCTATTGGAAAAAATACACATATTCATAATAGCAGAGTGCAAAACTCTGTTATTCAATCAGATACGCTTGTCGAAAATGCACTTTTAGAAAACACCATGTTAGGTAATTTTGTTAAATATAATGGTAAGTCTGAAAATGTGAGTTTGGGAGATTATTCAGAAGTAAAAAAGTAATTTCTTCTATTTATCTTACAAATTCTATTAAAGTAAATTAAAATTAGTGTTTGTGGCATAGTTTCGCTTATATAATCGTATAAGAAACTATGCCCTTTCTGTTTTTAAGAAGAAAATTGATACTATTTTCGTAAATTGATACCTATTCCAACACTTGTAAGTTTTTTAAAGTCTTATTGAGTTGAAAAAAGATACTAAATACAATCAACAACTATATGAAAAATGACAAATTTATAAACTCTCATTTTAGTAGGAGATTAGCTATGTTCCTGCTTTTTTGTGTTTTGGCAATTTCGTTTTCAGATGCTACTGCACAACGTAGAAATAAAAAAGATAGAAAGAAAGATAAAAAAGAGCAGTCAAAAGTGATTCAAAAAGAGCCTATTGATGGTCAGGTAGATAATACTTTGTTAGCAGAACAAGCTTTCTTTGAAGGAATGAAAGAATATATAAAAGAAGAGTATAAAAGAGCAATTCCTTATTTTGAAGAATCTCTAAAAAATGATGGAAATAATCCAACGGCATATTATCAAATCTCACTTTGTTACTACAGAATGAATAATTTGCAGGAGGCTCTTATGTATGCAATGGAAGCCAAAAAAATGGAAAATGAAAATTTTTATTTTCTCTCACATCTTGCTACTGTTCAGCTAGATATGCGAATGCTTGACGCAGCTGAAAGAACTTACAAACAAATTCTTGCTAAAATTGGAGGTGATGAGGTTACTTATCTCAATCTAGCAGCTCTTTATATTGAAATGAATGAATATAAAAAAGCAATCCAAGTGTATGATAGAATGGAAAAAGAGTTGGGATTAAATCAAAATGTAATCCGTCAGAAGCAGATTTTGTATTTACAGATGCAAGACACAGAGTCAGCCATTAATGAAGGAGAAAAACTAATACTCGAATTTCCAGGTGTAATTGATTTTCGATTAGCTCAAATAGAATTATTATTAAATCAAAAACGGTATCCTGATGCAGAACTTCTCTTAAATGGGATTATAAAAGAACAAGAAGAATTTCCTGCACAAGTTCATCTAATGTTTGCTCAAGTATATCATCAACAAGAAAAATCAGAGCAAGAAGTAGAAAGTCTCAAAAAAGCATTCCAGTCAAAAGAAATTCCTTTAGACTCAAAACTTAATTTGTTGATGGGATTGTATCAAAATGCAAATCCAAATACAGAAAAAGGACAAAAAACAATAGACATGAGTAGTGGACTTGCTCAAACTCTTACTCAAATCCATCCAAAAGAATCTTCTTCTTTTGGTGTTTTGGGAGATTTTTTATTAAAACAAAAAAAATATAAAGAAGCTTTTGAAGCCTACGCAACAGCACTCAAAAATGACCCAAACAATTATTCTCTTTGGGAACGAACTACTCAACTCGCTTTGGAATCTCAAAATTATGAATATGCTATTTCTACAAGTGAAGATGCTTTAGAATACTTCCCCAATCAGCCTAATTTGTGGTTTCTCAATGGAGTTGCTTATATGTCTAGTACAAAAAATGAAGAAGCAATTACATCATTAGAACAAGGTAAAAAAATGGTTTTCAATAATCCAGAACTTTTAAGCCAATTCGAATCACAGTTAGGGGATATTTACTATAAAGATAAAAACTATAAAAAAGCTGATGAAGCCTACGAAAAGGCACTAAAACAAAATCCAAATAATGCACATGCGCTAAATAATTATGCTTATTATCTTTCTTTGAGGGAAGAAAAAATGGAACGTGCAACTGAGCTAGGAGCAAGACTTGTAAAGCTATATCCTAATAATGCTACTTATTTAGATACTTATGGTTGGGTTTTATTTATTAAGCAAGACTATAAAGAAGCCGAAAAATATTTGTCTTTAGCTGCTCTGAACACAAGAAGTGCAACCATTGTCGAACATCATGGCGATGTGCTTTTAGAGTTAGGAAAAAAACAGGAAGCTATCTTGGAATGGAAAAGAGCTCTTGAATTAGATGCTGGGAATAAATTACTAAAACAGAAAATAGAAAAGTATGTGGAAAACTAATACCTTATGAAAGCAACTTATTATCTGACTTTTATTGCTGCCAACGCACTTATTGCTTTAGGTTTGGGATATTTTTTCTTTAAGCCTCCAAATGATTATTGGCAAGGACTTTTAGTTGCTGGTGCATTTAATGCCTTTCTGTGTTGGAAATCTTATAAACAAATGAAAGAAGAAGACAAAAACACTGAATGAAGTAATAAGTAGAATTATTAGTAGCTTAGAGCTATTCATTTATCGAAATTTCTTACTATTTCTCATTATTTAGAGTTAGAATATTGAGAGTTACATCTTTTTTTGTATTTTTGAAATGATAGAATTTATTCTGTTCATTAAGATTTTTAAGTTACATTGTTTAATAGAGGGCAAATTTTCCCTAAAATCCCATGACAAGTCAAGAAAAAAAGGCATATATCTTACTCAAATGCGTGATTTTTCATTATCACGGACTTGATGAAGAAGAAAAGAAAATTTTAAAGGAAACAGCAGATGCGCTCAATGCTCATCAAGAATTAGCGTGGGCAAATGATTTTATTGGAGAAGATTACTACAATGCCTTCGAACGTGCTAGAGAAGAGTTGCAACCTACAATGTTAGAGCTAGACAAACCAAAACGATTAGAATATCTATCAAAAGTATGGAATGCAAACATGACAAAAGGATATATTTCTGAAATGGAAGCTATGGCAATGATAAAACTAGCAAAAGACTGGGATATAGAAACTGAACTTATAGAGTCAATTAAGAAATAAAAAGTAAGAAATTGAATAAAAAAAAGGCATTATTTCAAGAGAAATAATGCCTTTTTTGCAATAGAATTATAAAATCCTTATTGTCTTTCCAAATGCACATAAATAGGAAAATGATCGCTATAACCACCTAAAAATTTTGTTCCTACATACATTCTAAACGGATTTCCTTTGTATTTTCCTGATGCTTCTTTCAAAAATTCTTTATCATAGATATTTCCATCTAAATAACGCCAACCTTTTGCATCATTATTAGCTACAAAAAAGCCTTTATTAATAATCATTTGGTCAAGCATATTCCAATCGCCTCTATAATTATATGTTCCTTTTCCTTCTTTTTCTAAAGAGGCAAGGACATTAAAAAGTTGTTTGTCTTTTAAGTCTGGCGAATCAACGGCTTGTAAACCTTTTGTAAGGCTTTCATTGAAAGGCTCATCATTAAAATCTCCCATCAAAAGAATTTTTGCATTTGGATCTTTAGCTTCCAAATCATCTACAATCTGACGAGCAACTAGAGCAGAAACCATACGTTTAGGACGGCTTTTTTCTTCTCCTCCACCTCTTGATGACCAGTGATTTACGATAAAATGAATTTCTTCGCCTTCTAGTTTGCCTGAAACCAATAAGACGTCTCTTGTTTTGTCATTGTCAGCCAATTTTGCTTCGTAATTCTTTGATGAGCTTACTTCAAAAACAGGCTCTTTATAAAGAAGTGCTACATCAATTCCACGCTCATCAGGCGAATCATAATGAACATAATTATATCCGTATTTTTTCAGTTGTGGGTCATTAATTAAATCTTTCAATACTTTTTCATTCTCTACTTCACAAACGCCAATTATTTCTGCGCCGTCTTCATCACCTATCATACTGATTACTTTAGCTATTTTCTTGATTTTTTCTTGATAGCGTTCAATTGTCCACTTTTGCTTTCCAGTAGGTGTAAATGCTTCATCAAATGTATCTGGGTCGTCTTCTGTATCAAATAGGTTTTCTACATTATAAAAAGCAACTGTATGCACAGAAGGGTTTGAGTTATAAGTAGGCATATTCTCAATAGCTTTAGTAGCAGAATCTACTTCTGTTTTTTCGTTAGCTGAAGTTGTATTTCCTTTTTCTGTAGTATTCTTTGAAGGAGAACAGGAAAAAAGAATAGCAGCACTAATTATAGAAAGTAAGAATGTATTTTTCATCAGAGTTTTAATTTTGAAATAATTTGAAAATAGTTGTCGTTTCTTTAAGTATTAAGTTGAAGACCTATCAATAAAACATCATCTACTTGGTCTTCATTTTCTTTCCATTTACTAAAGGTCGTTTTAAATAACTTATGCTGCTCTTCCATTGGTTTTTGGTGATTTTCGAAGAGCATTTGTTTGAATTTAGATTTCATAAATTTTCGTCCTTTTTCTCCTCCAAATTGGTCTTGATAGCCATCAGAATATAAATAAATTGTTGTTGGTTTACTGACATCAATAGTATGTTTTTGAAATTTTATTTTTTTATTTCTATAAAATGCTCCTCCTACACTTGCATTTGTTCCTTTTATTTCGTGTAGTTCATTGTCTTGAATATAAATAAGAGGGTTTTTTGCACCTACAAAATCAATGGTTTGTTTTTCAGAATCATAAACACAGATAGACAAATCCATTCCATCACGATTTTCTGTATGCTCTTGTTGAAGTGACTGAATAACTCCATTATGTAGTTTTTCAACTAATAAATGAGGCTCTGCTAAAGTAGCTTGATTCGAAAACTGATTCAATAAATTATAACCAATCATAGACATAATTGCCCCTGGTACGCCGTGCCCTGTACAATCTACGGCAGCGATGGCAATACGCATATTTCCACTTTCATCTACTTTCCTATCAACCCAATAAAAATCTCCTGAAACAATATCTTTTGGTTTATAAAATATAAAAGAATCAGAAAAAAGAGCTTTTATTATTTCTTTAGGTGGCAAAATAGCACTTTGAATGTGTTTTGCATAATTAATACTTTGATGTAAAGTTCTAGTTTTAGCTTCCAAAGCAAGATAAGAATGTTCTAAGGCTTGATTTTGTGCTCCAATTTGTTGTGTTCTTCTCTCTACTTCTTTTTCTAATCGCTGTTCTGATGTTTGTAATTCTTCATTAATACGATTCATTTCCATCATAGCTTGTTGCATAATGGCTTCTTGTGCTTGCATTTGTTCTGTTCGCTCTTGTAATTCCTCAAACGAATTACGCATCAATTCTTCTTGTTGTTCTATTTGATAGAGTTGAAGTTTATTTTCCTCTGCTTTTAATCGTAGTGTATTTTCTTGTTTTGTTAGTTGTTCATTTACACTTGTTAGTTCTTCAACGGTTTGTCGCATCTCTTCCTCTTGAGATTGTAACTCATTGTTTTTAATAACGATTTCTTTTTTATCTTTCTCTACTTGATTTAAAGCATCTTGAAGAGATTTTTCTGTGGCAGTTAATTCCTCATTTTGTTCTTGAGTTATTGTATTTAGCTGCTCAGTTTCTTTGAGTGTATTTAATAGTTCTTTTTCTGATTGCTCATTACTATTTGAAAGAGAGGCTACCATCATTGCAATCACAGCAATTACGAGTGTAATAATAACTGTAGAGAGAATGTAGTGTATGGTCTGACTCAAAACTAAAAAAGTAGGAAGTTGATTCAACTCTTGTAACCAATACAAGGCTAGTGCAGATACAATGGAAAGGGTAAGTAAAGATATTATTTGTGTGCGTTCCTTTACAGAATAAACAAGAAAAGGAGAAACAGCAACAGCATAAAAGAGGTCTATTATTGTTGATTCTTTTCCTAAGAGAATTGTAAAAGATACGGCAGTGCCCCAAAAAAGGAAAAATGTAAGGATACGTAAAAAAGCAAATTTTTGAATTTTACTTAAATAAAGGTTAAATGCAAAGCCACATCCAATTAAAAAAACTAGAAAAGCAACACGTACGTCTGTAAAAAAATGTATTATTATAAAAGGAGGTACAAAAAATAGAATCAAAAAATTAATTTGATTTAGCAAACGTACACGTTTTCTCTCTCCTCTTTCCATAGAACTATCTATACCAAGAGAGGAAATTTTTTGCCAATACTTTTCGATAAAACCCATTAAGTTTGTTATGTTTTATAAAACTAAGTAGAAATCAAAAGTTTCTACTCAAAAAGTAGTAGTTATAGTTATTTGTTTTTCTTAATAATTATTTTAATTAATCAGAAATTTACCATAATTTATTGAATCTAAAAAATTAAAATGAATCAAAAAAAACTCTTTCTCAAAGAGAAAGAGTTTTCGACCTAACACACAAACACAAACAATAGAGATTATTCTTTAGTAAAAAAGAATATTGCTCTATATGTTACGCTATTTGATAGCAGGAATTTCCTGCTCTTGGGTTGCGCTTCCCAAGTCTTTTGAATGCTTTTGAGTAGAAGAAACTTCATTTCTTCCTGTAAATTTGCTCATTGAGTTATATACGTTAAAAATATTTCCTGCTAGGAAATCGTAAGCTCTTGCTGGCATTACTCCTCTTAATAAAGGCAATAATTTTACCATAAACGGCTCTTGAACCAAAATTTCGTTTGACTTGACAGCCTTAATAATCTCTTCTGCAATTTCTTCTGGAATCAAAAGTGGCGTAAGAAGTGGTGCAGAAGCTCCATTAAACATTCCTGTATCGATATACCCTGGCATTACTGTCGTTACGTGTAAATCTGTTTTCTGACGGTCGTTGATTTGTTCCATCTCCAAACGAAGTGATTCTGACCAACCCAAAACGGCCCACTTGCTACCTGCATAAACAGACATACGAGGATTTGGTGTAAATGCCGAAGCTGAAGAAATATTAACAATATGTCCTGCTCCTTTTTTTATCATTCCAGCTACAAATGCTCTAGCAATGTGCATCACACCCAAAACATTAATACGAACCGTTTTTTCAATATCTTCGTACGAGTGGTCTTCAAAATGCTTTCCTACTACGATTCCTGCATTATTGAATAAAATGTCTATTGTTCCTACTTCTGTTGCTACCCTAGAAGCTGCACTTTGAATGCTCTCTAAATCAGAAACATCAACTTTGTAGGTATGAACTTTATATCCTTTACTTCCAAATTCTAAAGCTACTTCGTCAAGTCCTTTTTGATTAATATCCCAAATTACAAGTTCGGAAGCACCTTCCTCCATACATTTGCGACCCATAATCTTGCCGATTCCACTTGCTCCTCCTGTAATAAGTACAATTTTATTGGTTATTCTTGACATAATAGTAATATAAGTTTAGGTTTCTTTTCTATTTTATTTATTTCTTAGCTGGTTGATTTTTTATATTTTAAAATACTCGGCGTGCAGAGTATTTATATAAAACGATTTTCCTAGGAATAAGTTGTAAAAAATGGAAATTATTTATTTTGATTATAAAATTTTCATTCCCTAATTCCTAATATCGATTTCCTAATTCCCAATATTTTATTTTAGCATTCTTTCTACCATTCTCCAATGTGTAATTAACAAATCTTCTTTTGTAAGAGAAAAATAATGCTCAATAATATTTATTTTTCGTTTCATGACTTGCAAAACACCTGTAAACTGACTCCAAAGAACAAAAGCTGTTTCAAAAGGATTTCCCTGCTCGGCAATACTTCCGTCTTTAGCCCCTTCCTTGATTGCTTTTACCAAAATTGTAATCACTGCATTTCCTTCTTCTAAAGCTTGTAATGATTCGGCTTCGGCAGAAGCAAGGTTAAATGAGTCATTTTCATAGTCCAAAATAGTCGTGAAGTAATTTGGATACTTTTCAGAAAACTCAACATATGTCCTTCCTACAATAATCACTTTCTCATATCCTGAATTTCCCTCTTTAATAGCTTCACGAAGCATTTTTTTGAGAATAATAAAACCTCTCAATATAATAGCTCTATATAACTCTTCCTTGCTTTTGAAGTAAAGATATAATGTTCCTTTGCTAAGTTCGGCAGCTTTGGCTACCTGTGCCATTGTTGCTACTGAAAAACCATGCTTGAAAATTACATCTTCGGCTGCATCAACGATTGCATTTCTTCTATGCACTCGCTCTCGTGCTTTTCGTTCTGCTATTCCCATTTGAAAATTTAGATTCTGGCTAGATTGTGTGTATTGTTTTTTGGTTGAATGCTGGATTTTTAAAATGACCAACAGTCATTATATGAACGTAAAGGTAGCATAAAGGTTTGAGTTTGCAAATATTTTCGATAAAAAAAGTGTAAATAATTTGTAATTTAACATTTGCAAGTCGCTTTTTATCAATTGATTACGATTTTTTGGTACTTTTCTTAGTCTTTTGTATTTTTGTTAAAAATGACCGAGTGTTCAATAGTGTTGAAATTAAACTATCAAAATACTTTATTAATTAAATTTAGGTGGAGGTACATAAAAAGAATATCAAGATTAATTTTACTAAGAGTAGGTATCAGTAGTCGTATTGATAATTTGAAAAAAATAGAAAATAAATTTAATATGAGTTTGATTTCTCTTTAAATTATCTAATTTTGCACATGATTTTGTAGAATAATCCCTCCAACTTTACATAAAAGTTTAGTTTTTAGGTGAAAAAAGGTTATTTAGTTTGAAAATAACCTTAACTTGAAACTATGCAAAGGTAATTTTCTCAAACATCAGCAACTATCAACTACGCACAAATAAATCATTAAAATCTGATTTGTAAAATATAGTTTGTTCTTTATTCAATACAAATCAGATATAGTTATCTAACTAATTTAATTTTAATTAGAATTTCTACTTTACTTTATATTCTAAAGTAAGTTTAATATAAAAATATTTCCATTTATTTTATTGAAGTAATTTTCATAAAATAAAGAAACAATCCTGCTATTCACTCTACTTTATGGGCTTCTTTGACGTATTTACTAGCGATATTGCCATTGATTTAGGCACAGCTAACACACTAATTATTCATAGAGGGAAAATCGTCGTGGACGAGCCTTCTATTATTGCACTTGATAAACAAACAGGAAAAGTAATGGCTATCGGACGAAAAGCCATGCAAATGCACGAAAAGACACACGAAGATATTCGCACTATTCGTCCACTTCGTGATGGTGTGATTGCTGATTTTGATGCAGCTCAACAAATGATAAAAGGGCTTATTAAGATGATAGAACGTAGTCGTTTTAATCTTTCCAACCGAATTGTGATTTGTATTCCTTCTGGCATCACAGAAGTAGAAAAACGTGCCGTAAAAGAATCTGCTGAACAAGCAGGTGCAAAACAAGTCTATATGATAAAAGAACCAATTGCAGCAGCTATCGGTATCGGTATTGATATTGAGCAGCCTGTCGGTTCAATGATTGTCGATATAGGAGGTGGAACAACCGAAATTGCTGTTATTGCCCTTTCAGGAATTGTTTGTGACCAATCTATACGTACTGCAGGTGATGTTTTTAATAAAGATATTTTAGATTATATGCGTCGTCAGCACAATCTTTTGATAGGAGAACGCTCTGCCGAACGTATCAAAATTGAAGTAGGTGCTGCTATGTCAGAGCTTGAAAATGCACCCGATGATTATGAAGTTCGTGGGCGAGATTTGATGACAGGTATTCCAAAAGTAGTAAAAGTTTCATACAGTGAAATTGCTTTTTCATTAGATAAATCTATTTCAAAAATTGAAGAAGCCGTCTTAAAAGCACTTGAAATTACTCCTCCAGAATTGGCTGCTGATATTTACGAAAATGGTATTTATCTAACAGGAGGTGGTGCGCTTTTGCGTGGACTTGATAAGCGTCTTTCTCTCAAAACAAAACTTCCTATTCATATTGCAGAAGATCCTTTACGTGCCGTAGTGCGTGGAACAGGGATTGCGCTCAATGACGTTGCTCGTTTCAAACCTGTTTTATTAGACTAATTTGGAGAATGGGGGTTGGAAATTAGGAATTAGTATAAATTTCAATTTATAGAATGAAAAAATAGTTTTTAGTTCTCTGTAACTCTGTGTTTAATTCGTAATTTTTAATTAGCTACGCTGATTATTTCATAATTCGTAATTCGTATATTGACAAAAGTTGAAAGAATTAATTAATTTTCTTTATCGGTTTCGTAATTTTTTGCTTTTTCTTTTACTAGAAGCAGTTTGCTTTTGGTTGATTATAAATCATAATACGTATCAGCGAATTGTGGTGCTTACTTCGGCTAGTTCTGTTGTGGGAACAAGTTTGAACATGCAAAATTGGATAGCTACTCGTTGGAACTTAAAAGATGAAAATGAACGACTTTTAGAAGAAAATGCAAAACTTCACTCTCTTTTGGCGACACAAATACGCAAAAATCAAGTTGAGGATACGCTTGCATTTGATAATTTGTATCTCAATTACTCTGAAAAACAAAAGGATAGTTTAAGATTACTTTCTCTGTCTGATAAGTTTATAAATCTAGATTCTCTTCAGCTTTTATCTGTTTCTGAATATCAACTCATTCCTGCCAAAGTAATTAAGCATTCTTATTTATTAGAAAGAAATTTCTTGACTATCAATAAAGGAAGTAAACAAGGAATAAAAAAAGGAATGGGAGTAATTACAGGCTCTGGTATCGTAGGAAAAATAGAAGCAGTTTCTAGTAATTATGCAACAATAAGAAGTATTCTACATGTCGATTATCAAGTCGCTTCACAGATAAAGCGCAACGGAATAAATGCAACTACAAAATGGGACGGAATAGATTATAGAAATTCAAATTTATTATATACTTCAGCAAAAGATATAAAAGTAGGTGATACAGTAGTTACAAGTATAGAAAATAACTTTTATCCAAAAGAGTTTTTGATTGGCTATGTAGAAGAAGTCAATTTTACTTCTGCAAAAGGAAATTTTAATGAAGTAAATATACGTTTGGCTACTGATTTTACGACACTTTCATATGTTTATATCATCGAAAATCAATACAGACCAGAAATAGACTCTTTAGAACAAGTTACACTAGAAAAACTGAAATAGGAAAATGAATCCAAGTACAATTACTCACTTTATAAGTTTTTTTATTTATTGGCTTCTTCAAGTCTTGCTTTTCAGAAATGTAGCACTTTTTGATACAGCTTTTTGTTTTGTCTATGTAGGTTTTCTTCTGTTGCTTCCTCTTGAAATAAGCCTTACAACACTTTTGCTTTTGGGATTTGGAATGGGATTAGCCATAGATATTTTTTATGATACGGCTGGTGTACACGCTGCAACAATGGTCATTATTGCCTTTATTCGCCCTTCTCTTATTCAATTCATACGACCAAATGGAGGTTATGATGGTGTAGAAAATCCTACACTTTCAAAACTTGGTTTTAACTGGTTTGTTATGTATGCAGGGATTACCTTATTTCTTCATCATGCTATTTTATTTTTAATACAGGGAAGCAATTTTTCATTATGGCTGTCTAACTTTTTTGTAATAGTAGCTAGTACACTTTTGAGCTTGTTTGTACTTGTAATTGGACAGTATTTATTTTACAGAAAGAAATAAAATAAATATTATTTCAAGTCAAGTTAAGTATCGATACTTGACTTGAAACAGTAAATAAAAACTTTAATAATATTTATTTTCTATCAAATAATTTTTGACATAATCTTCTACACCTTCTTCTAGGGTATGGAATTTTTTAGTATAACCAGCCTTTTTTAGTTTTTCCATGTCAGCCTGTGTGTAGTATTGATATTTATCACGAATATCGATAGGCGTATCCATAAAATCTATTTCAGGAGTTTTGTCAAGAGCATAAAACGTATTCTTTGCTAAATCTAAGAAAGTACGTGCTGTTCCACTTCCAAGATTATAAATAGCTGATTTAGGCTGTTCGTTCATCAAAAACAAACATACTTCTATCAAATCTTTTACATATACAAAATCACGAAGCTGTTCGCCATCTTTAAAATTAGGGTTATGAGAACGAAAAAGTTTCATCTTTCCTGTTTTCAAAATCTGATGATACGTATGAAAAATAACAGAAGCCATACGTCCTTTATGAAATTCATTAGGTCCATAAACATTAAAAAACTTCAAACCAGCCCAAAAGGGAGGTGTTTTTTCTTGTTCCAATACCCAAATATCAAATTCTTGTTTTGATTGTCCGTAAGGATTAAGAGGTTTTAGAAGTGGAATTCGGCTTTCTTCATCTTTATAGCCGTGCTCTCCTGCCCCATAGGTAGCAGCCGAAGAGGCATAAACTAATGGAATAGAATACTCAACACACATTTTCCAAATTTTTTTACTATAACCCACATTTAGGTGTTCGAAAATCTCATAATCAAATTCGGTAGTATCAGTACGTGCGCCAATGTGATATATAAATTCGACATCAATATAATTTTTTTTGAGCCAATCAAAAAAATCTTCACGTTCGACACGTTCACTAATTTGCTTTTCTGCTAAATTTTTATTTTTTTCGATGAAGGAAAAATCATCTACGGCAATAATATGATTATGACCAGCTTCTAAAAGACGGCTAATCAATGCACTGCCAATAAAACCTGCTGCACCTGTTACTACAATCATGTGTATTATATTTTGTGTGTAGGACGAATTAGAACAAAACGAGTATCTATTTTATTTAAGGATGTTTCTATTTATTCGTCTATCAAAAAAATAGACGAAATAAAAATACCAAAATTAAGAATACTAAACCTAATTTAAAAGCCATACAGCAAAGATTTTTGTATATACATCGAATCAGGTTAAAATAAATGTTTAGAAGACAAAATAGGTACTTTGTTTGCTAATTTGATATTATAATACCTTATTTGATAAAAATACTTGCTAAATACAAACTCTGAACTAACTTTTATTTTAATAGACTTTTATAAAATTTTAACGAGCTATTAGTAAAGTATTGATTTTTGATGTATTTTTGAACTAGAAACTAAGACTTTATCACAAATATTACTTACGTATGCAACTGTTTTTTTACTCATTACTTTTGATTTTTAATTGGAATTTTTTCACACTTCCTGCCTCAAATTTATCTATTAGTACAGAAAATAAGGCGATAGAAGTAGCTGAGAAACCCCAATTTAAACTTACCGAACGTAGCACTCCAAATGGCTGTAAGCAAGGAGGATGTAGCTTTGATAGAGGTTATGTCAGTACCCGTTCGACAGATTGGGTAGTTGTAGCTATTTTTGTACAAACAAAAGCTGGATATTGGGAGAAAAAAGAATATACAAGACAAGGAGCAGGGTTTATCGAACTCAAACTTTCTGACTGTAATTATACAGGAAACTATTATGCTTTTGCTTGTTTTCAAGATGATGGAACGTGTTCTTTTCCTGATACTTATAAAGTAGAAAAAATGCACAAACAAAAAGACCAAACTCCAAAATTTAAAGTATTTAAGGTTAATAAATTGCCTTGTGAAGGAAATGATACAGGTGCAATAGCAGAAAAAGGATATGTTTATTCTCCCAACGGAGGGCAAGTAGAAATCACACTTTTTATGGAGAAAAAGGATGGTTCTTGGAGAAAGAAAACCTATCTGTATTTTGGGACAGGAATGGTAGAGCTTGATATGAAAGGATGCGACCTAACAGGAAATTATAAAGCAACTATTAGATACGCAAGTTGATAAGGTTTAAGTCTGATTTTGTGATTCAGAGGTTAAATCAATATGACGAATTGAAAATAAAAGTCATTTGCAATCAAAATTGTAAATGACTTTTTTGTGTACCATAAATTAGCATTTATTTTACTCTCAAAAGCATATCCATAAAATAGCCTTTACAGTCAGTATAAGATTCTATAAATTCAAAACCTGCTTCATTTGTGATTTCTTTCATGTCGGATGCACTATATTTTCTAGATATTTCTGTATGAATAGTTTCTCCCCATTCAAATTGAATAGTTGTATTTAATTTCTTTAAAAAAACTTCTTGTTTTGCAGCACTTACAATATAGCTTCTTACTTCTCCTGTTTCTGGAATGTAAGTAGAATAAAAATCAAATTTTTCTACATTAAAGTTTCCATCTAATTCTCTATTTATTCTTTTGAGAAGATTTATATTAAATGCTTTTGTTACGCCATTAGCATCGTCATATGCCATTTTGATAATCTGTGGATGTTTTTTTAAGTCAAAGCCTAAAAGTAAGTAATCATCTTTACGTAAATTTTGAGCTAATTGGGTCAGAAAATTAAGGCTTTGTTCATTTCCAAAATTTCCGATATTAGAGCCTAAAAAGAGAACAATATTCCTTACTTTTTCATTTTGTAAAGAATTTGTTTTCAATTTCGCTAAGGCTTCAAAATACTCTCCTTCGATTCCTTCAAAATCAAGTGAAGGAATTGTTTTATTGAACCTCATCTTTAACTGATGAAGAGCTTCTGCTGAAATATCAATTGGACGATATGAAAAAGAGGTGTTTTGTTCTACAAAATGAGAAAGCAAAACTTGAGTTTTGAGACCATCTCCTGCACCTAATTCTATCAAATTAAATGCTTTCGTATCTTTCGAAAACTGCTGATAAAAGTTTTGCTTATGGGATTCAAATATCTCATATTCACTACGAGTTAGGTAATATTCGGGCAAATTCATTATGGCTTGAAATAACTTACTGCCTTCATCATCATAAAAATATTTAGAAGAAAGCTTTTTAGGAGTAGTCTCTAAACCTTCTAAAATATCTTTTTCGAAGGTAGAGAGTTGATTTGTTAGTTCAGAATTTGGAGTAGAGGAGGTCAAAAGTATAGCGTTTAAAAATAAATGATATTAATTTTATACTTCTGCTAACTTATGGAATCACTTTTGGTTTATTTTTTAGATAAAAATATAATGCTTCAAAAATAGTCCTTTCTCAAAGGAAGAAGAGTTAAATAAATGACTCTTTTCAAATAAATAATATTCTGAAAATCAATGAATTAAAAATGCAATACATAGCTGGTAATTTTTAATTGTTATCAATTATTGTTGTTTATCGTTTTTTGAATCTGTATTTTTGAAAAAGCATCTAATTTTGAATTTCTCTTTTCCCTTTGTTTTTATGAAAAAAACTACATCATCTTTGGTTTTATGGGTCTTGTTTTTTGTTGTTTCACTAAGTTTGGGTTATGATATTTTTTCACGCAAACAAACGCTTGAGCAAACAACAGCTTTAGTAGGGCAGTCAAATGAGCGTTTGAGAGAGTTTTTTAGTCTTTATCAACAAGATAAAAATAAAATAGGCTATTTTAAGATAAACTGGAAACAAGCAAAAGGAGATTCATTAAGACATCTTCAAAGTATGGAGTATGCTTATGAAAAAAGTCAGTCTTTAAGAGAACGTATTGATGCTTTTCGTCAAGAAATGATAGGAACAAATTATAACTCAGCAGAAAATAAAGAATCTATTTTTTTATCTCAAAATGCACAAAACTTACTAAAAGACAGTCTTCAAGCCTATCATTACAATATTATTTCTGAGGAGTGTAAAGATTGTGCGCTCGGCTCTGATGCTTATTCAGATACTGAATTAGAAGTTTGGAAATTAGAGAATACACTTCCTTTGGTTTGGAATACAGCCTTGCTTAGTTTGGAAGCCAAAACGTGGCTTTTACAACACCGAGTTATAGATTTTCACTCTAAGAAATATATGCGTAAAGAAACAACTAATTTTCCTTATGCCAATGGAAAATTATACGTAAAATCTGAATTTAGAGTGGTTGAGGAGGGAAAGCTGTATAATGCACAAGCGTTTTACGGAATGAGCGTTCCGATGTTGTACAATTATTTGTCGATGAAAACGGACTTTCAGAAAGTCATGGTAAATAACCAAGGAGAAGGGCGTGTTTTATTTACTACTTGGACGAGTAGCTATGACGAGTCAGGGGAGTTTCACAAGACATGGGAAGGCGATATTTATATCATGAAAGATTTTATGTTGTTAGATAATGCCCTTGAGTTTAATGATACAACATTGAATGTAGAAGATGATTATATGCTAATAAGAGAAAGCTATTAATCTAACTTTTGTCTTTGTTTTTTTCTCTTTTTATAATTCCAAGGACAGTTCAAACATACGTTTTTACAGCAATACCCTCTTTTTGAGTGGTACTGGGAAGTAAAAACCATTAATCCTTCTTTATTAAAATAAAAATCGCCTTTTTCTATTGTTGGTAATGGTTTTTCAGTCATTTTCTAATGATATAAATTTGAAACTTGTAGATAGAATCAAAAGAATTTGTTTGTCTTTATTGTTTTAGGTCTTTATAAACTCTTTAAGTAGTTTGCAAATTTTTCTTTATTCAAAACCATTTGCATTTCATCTTTTAGGTCCAAGAGTTCAAAAACTAGTTCTTCTTTATGGCGATTGACTTTTATACCTGTCATTTCTCCTTTTGGGTCATTGGGAGCGCAAAACTGACGATACAAAATAGCATCTTCTCCAAAAACAGTCATTTCTTTATAATCCTCCTGTAATTTTTTGATTTGTGAAAGCAGTGTCTCATTGATTACCTTTAGCTGTTCTTCTGGAAGTGCATCTGTATAATTCTCAGAGCTATCAGCATTATATTCAAACTGAATTTGTAAAAGTTCATACAAATCTTCATTTTTATAGGCTTCTGTTAGACGGCGCATCACCTCATTTTTTTCAACTTTTCGCTTTTCATCTTGTTCCAAATCGGGATGTAAATCTTTGGCAAGACGAGTATATAGAATGCGTAACGCCTGTGCAGTATCGAATGGCTTATTTTTTTTATCTGAATGAAAAACAACTCTTTTTTTGTTTCCTTTATCAAGGTCTTCTATTCTAAATCCTTCACTATCACTACCTAAATCATCCGAGTCATCATTTATATCAAAGCGTTTTTTACCGTTTTTTTTATTTTTTTCTCTGTCTTTTCTCCAATCAAAAAGTAAATCATTTACAGCCTCTGCAAATTCTTTGGCTGCATCACTAGCCGAATTGAATACATCTGTATCCAAATTTCTATTGTGCTTAACATACTTTTTATACATCTTACGAGCAGGTTCGAAACGATACTGTTGCAAAAGCTGATGACTACGCTCTTCGATGAGTTTTCGTATATGTTCTTTTTGCTTGAAGGTGAAAAATTGCTTTTCATAAGCTTCATCTAAAATACGTACATACTCAAATTTTTGAGTTGCAATTCTATCAATTATTGGCATTAAATCCTTACGGACGTGCTGACGAGCCTTCTCTATTTGGTTTCGTGTCGTTCCAATATCTTTTTTGATATACTGCAAACGCTGCATACGAAACTTATAGACACGTTCTTGGTGTGTGCTTTGTTTGTTTTTATCATCATCACTATTTCCATTTCTTGATTGCTTAGAAAGTGGAATAAGTACATTTTTCGTTTCTTTTTGCTGTTTACTCTTGTATTTATTCAAATCCAAACTACTAAAATCATCAGTCATTGATGTTTTACTAGTTGTTTTAGAATTTTTTGTATCGTCTTTTTTCATATCAGTTTTATACCCAAATATAAGTTTAGCAGATAAACGAGATTTTATGAGTTAGGGTTTTGGTTTGTAGTATCTTTTCATTTGCTAAAATGCTTTGAATTAAAGCTAGTGGAAAATCAATATTTATTTTTTAAATAGTTTTTGTGATATAATCTTGATAAGCTACTTCTACATCATCACGACGAGAACGAATTTGAAAATTCACAATAGAGGACTCAAAGTAGTCTGTCAAGATTTTTATTCTATCTTCAACAGAAATTTGTTTATCAGCTTCTTCTCTAATCAATAAAATAGGTAACAATATAAGGTTATGATTTGGGTCTATTCCAGAACCAGTTGCAGAAACAAAATTTCGCACTTCATCTTTTGAAATTCTATCTTCCAAATATAAGCCTATCGTTAGACTTTCTTCTTCTTGATACCACAGCTCAACACTAAATATATCCTCTTTTATACTTTGTCTTTTTACACTTCCTTTATAAGCTTTATTGTTTTTAAAAACAACACTTCCATCAGTAAAAATTTCAAAAAATGCTCTTGTATAATACAATTTTTCTGAACTTTCTACCTCCTCTTGGTATTTTCTCTTAACTGGTTGAGGGTAGTAAGCAACATAATTTCCTAAAAATTTTTTGGGTACTATTTTCTCTCCTAAAAATTCTTTTAATGTATTTGTAGTAGAAATAGCATCTTTAGTTTCAGCGTATAAATCCTTAGGAGAAGTAGTTAAGAAAGAAATTATGTCTAACCCTAAACTACCTGTATCTATATTTAAACCTAAGTTACTACTAATTGCTTCTTGAATAGAAATAATCTTTCTACTTTCTAACATGTTGACATCTTCCAAAATATCTTTACTCTCTTTATACCAAATTTCTGTTTGTGCTACAAACTCATTTTTGTAAGTAGGTCCTGTATATAAACCAATAAATAATTCTATATTTTCTAACTGATTGATAGTAAAAGTAAAAAGTCCCCAAACATCTTGCTCTTCAAAATCAATATTTCTGATGGAACGCACTTGAAAAAAGTTTATTCTTTTCTCTATAAACCCTTCGTGTATACCACTCTTTCCTTGTACATAAGATTTTAGTTTTTTCCCTTCTCTTTTTATACATGCTGAGTTTATATTAATATCGTGGTTTTGATTAGTTTTAGAGTTGCGAGAACGAGAGTAAATTTTGTATGTTCCTTCTAGTTTAGATGTAATCTTACCTTGATTATTACTTTTGACTGGAATACCTAATATTTCAGGTGTGATATTTTCTAACTTTCTATAATCCTTCACTTGTGCATGTATTTCATTTATTCTTTCTTTGGCAACTTCCCAAAAAGAAGAAATATTTTCTAATGCTTTTATTTTTGCTTCTAGTTCTTCCTCTTTTTCGTCAGCTTTTTCTTTTACTAAAACACAAACAAATGAGTCTATTAAACTAGAGTAAGAACCTTGAAGCAGACCTATTAAATGCTCGAATGGTTCTATTTTGTCCCATAGCTTTATAATTAGATGTTGTGGTGTACTTCCCCTTTCTAAATAAAGATAAATACATAATATATTATCATCAGAAACCCCAGCCCAACCGTACATGTTTGTTGTTGTTCTATTGTTACAATACTCTGCTGATAAAAAATTTCTATCATTTAATTTTAAGGTAAGTACAGCATCAGAATAAATTTGATTTTTTTTATTAATATATACTAACCTATATTTACCTTCGATTTTAGAAAGTAATTTTCGCTTAGATTTGTTAATCGGTAAATATTTTTCTACTTCAAAGGTATGTCTAAGCTCTATAAAGCTATCATCAATTTTATCTAAGTAAAGCTTCGATGCTGCATTGTCTAAAAAATAATGAGTTCGGTGTGCTTTATCCCAAAATTGATTATTTTTCTTTAGTATAGTTATATCGTCCTTATCTTCTGTATTTCTTTTGTTTATCAATACTCCGATATGGTGGTATTGAATACTTTGATATTTTCCTAAAAATGAGCCAACCAACAATTCATAGTTCTTTTCAATTCTATGAGGTAGTTTGAAAACTGCATGTTGTTTATAATTATTTTTCTCTGAATAGTTTAATTCTAAATGGTTATCTTCAGTAATTTCTCCTCTTCCTACTAAACTACTGTTCTCCATTCCATCTTCAATATTTCGTTTTAAGACTACATCAAAAACGTCTTTGTCTTTTTTATCTAAAGTGAGAATTAACTCTCTCTCTTCTAATTCCTCATCATAACTATTGTAAAACATAAATGTAAACTCCCCTTCTAATTGTATAGCATTGTGAGAATGTACATAAGCATTTCTATTTTTTTCTTTTAAACTTTTTATTAAAACTTCCCGAAACTCCCCTTCCAAGTAAATTAGCAGATTATTTTCCATGAAGTGTTCATATATTTTTATATGAAGGTCATTAGCATGGTCATACTTTTTCATCTTCTTAGCAGTAGAACAATGTTTTATAAGCATTCCTCTTTCTTTTTGTAACACAGGATATATGTCCATTAGTTTTTTAGTAGGAACATCTGGAGCTGTCTTGAACTCTTCCATTTTATCTTTATACTTTTCTAATTGTTCTTGAAACTTCTGAATCTCATGAGGTGCTGGAATATCACGTGGTGGTTTAGACATAATAAAGTAATTAAAAGGAAATTTTCTGTAAAAAAAGATAGAATTGAGAAAATAAATATAATAAAAAAAGAAGACTACATACATATACTACCTACTTTTTTACAGGAAAAAAAAGACATCAAATTTATTTTCTTTTATTTCTGCTAACTTCTTTTTACAAAAATAGTAGTCTGACCATATTGAAATTAGTGTAACATTGCTTTTAAAATGAAGCAACAAAAAATATAATTTTACTACAGAGTCACTTTCTACTAGTTGAAATTTGATAAAAGCATAAAACTAATCTATCAATTACTTTATTAAATTTTTATGTAAAAATCTACGATTATTATGAATTACAAATCTCGTTTTTTATTAGTTCTGCTTTTACTTTTTGGTGTTTTGCCAAATCTATCAGCACAAACGCTTACATCAGAGTATGAAAACTACTTTGATGAGGCACAAAATGAAACAGGAGTTCCGAAAGAGCTTTTGAAGTATTTTTCTTGGACACAAACACGATTACGACATATCAAAGCCCAAGATTATCAACAACATGGACATGACGAAGCTCCTCAAGCACTCACTCTCTTTGGTTTGTATGCTGATGGTAAAGGCATTTTTCAAAACACACTCTCAGAGGTAGCTCTAGGTTCAAGTTTTACAGAGGAAGAGTTATTAAATTCACCTCAAAAAACTATTTTAGCTACTGCAAAATGGATTGAGCAATACGTTGGAATCCAACTCCAAAATGGATATGGTCTAACAGAAAAAACAGCTTATTTGAATGCTTTGGTTAGTTTGACAGGTATTGATGTTAATGCAAAGGCATCAGCTTATGTTATCGCAATTTTGAAATACGATACGCACAAATTTCTTTCTGAAGGCTTAATGAATCAGCAATTACATATTACTCCTATTTGGAAGGATGTAGAAGTTGAATCTTTACTTTCAGTAAATGAAATTAATTTAGCAAAACAAGAAAATGCTGTATTTAGAGTTGAAGCTGTTGATTATTCTTCGGCAGAGTGGATAGGTTCTCCTAATTTTAGACTAGGAAGAACGCAAACTGTTTCACAGGTCGCTATTCACGTGCCACAAGGTAACTTTAGAAGTGTTCTCTATACGTTTGCTAATGCTGCAAATCAAGTGTCTTATCATTATTTAGTTAGTTCAGATGGTAATAGAGTTGTACAATTTGTTAATGAAGATAATACAGCTTGGCATGTAGGAAGTGCAAATCCTTTTACTATTGGAGTAGGGCATGAAGGCTATGTAGACAACCCTGCTTGGTTTACACAAGCAATGTTTGAACGTTCTGCTGATGTAACAAAGTCAATAGCAGAAAGACATAATATTGACTTGCAAAAATGTTATAACGGAACAGGACTTTATGCACTTTCAGATTGGCAAAGCTATACAGTCTTGGGGCATACTAATTTTCCAGCCAGTATCAACATAAATGGGCATACTGACCCAGGACTACATTGGAATTGGAATACTTATTACAGTCTTTTGAATGAATCAGATATTACTCTTCGTATCCAAGAGCCGATGAAGTTTATGGATTATCAAATTACTTCAAATCATAATACTCCTTATAATATCTGGACGATAGGGCAATCCAAACAGTTTATCATAAGAGTTAAAAATATTACTAGTGCTTTTATCTCTAAATGGCTACAATTGGTAGCTATATCACCTTCTGGAGAAAGATTGGTTGTTTGGAATAATGAAGGAAGAAATGTGAGTTTTTTTGCTGGTCAGACTCGTACCCTTACATTAGATAACAGTACCTTAGTTCATCATGTGACACGTTCAGATGCTGGAGGTTACAAACTTGTATTAGAGGGAGGGAACAACCAAAACGACATTCATGTAGTGGCTTCTCAAGAAAATCAAACTTATAACCCTCATTCAGAAGATGTAGTTATAGAAAACCCATATATTACTATTAGTGAGTCCACTATGAATTACCCTGCTTACTCTAGTTTTCAAAACAGAACTATTGAAGCGAATATGATTGTGACATATCAAGCCTCTGAACCTTGGATTACTTTCACACCTTCTGCACCTAGTATTGGTACTGGATTTTATGCTAGAAATTCATCTACAAGAATCAATGTATCTGAAAATACATCTAGTGTAGAGAGAAGAGGAACTATTACTATTACAGAATTTAGATTGAATGGAATTCCTTCAAGTTATAATTTGCCACAAAGAATAGTAAGAACAATTCCAATTGTACAGGCAGGAGCAGTTCAAAACGACCCTGCCGAAATGCAAATCAGAGATATGCGTTCAGAAAGCAGCACAATTCCTGCAAACGGTATAAACTGGGAAGCATTCATAGATAATCCTGGAGACCAAACAATGGAATGGACAGTATCTACCTATCTAAATAATGCTGGTGTATCAACTGTTGTAAATCCTAGTGGTGGAAATCTTGTAGGAGATGGAACACGAAATCTAAATGTTTGGATTCCAGAAAATACAACTACAAGTAGCCGTGAGTGGAAAATTACCTTTGAAAATCGTGAAGCTGCTCCTTCTGACCCTAATCGCTTTAAAACGTTTATTTATACACAAGAAGGGAGTACGCCTATTCTTACTGCTGCACGTTTGGATGTAAGAAATGCGCCAAATGAGTCTCGTCGTATTGCTGCAAGTGGAGAAAGCTTTACAGGAATTTATATAAATAATATCGGGCAACAGCTTATGGATTGGATTTCTACGACAACTTTAAATGGAACTACTGTTGCTAGTGTTGTAAATCCTTCAAGTGGAACTGATTTGAGGGCAGGTGGCTTTACAGAAGTTGCTTTTGATTTCCCTCCAAACACCACATCTAGTGAAAAAATATGGGAAATTGAAATCGAAAATGAAGATGCTGCACCTAACGATCCAGAAAGGTTCTTTCGTCGTCGTTATATTCAAGAAGCAGAACAGCAAACTAACCTACAGTTCTTTGATGAGAATAATAGAGAAATATTTTCTGATAGTTATACAATAGAATTTGGTAACCTTAATTTAGGGAGTGAAATAGATAAATTTATCACAATTTCAAATCCGAATAGCAATAGTATTACTATACAAAATGCTACTATTGATGGTGTTGGTTTTAGTTTCGTAAATCCTGTTTCTGATATTCCTCTCTCAAATGGAGGTAGCTATCGTTTGATGGTCAAGTTTTCGCCTACAAGAGTTGGTAGTCATTTAGGTATTCTGACAATCAATTATGGTAATGGTTTAGTCTTTACGACAAGTTTAAGTGGAAATGGAACAGAAAATATATCTATCTGTGATACTCCTGTTGATTTTGAAGCATCAAATATAACAGAAAATAGTGCCTTGGTAAGTTGGAATTCAAAGCCTAATGATATGAAATATCTTTACAAATTAGCTAAAGCTAATGAAGACTATTCTGTCTTGGTATCAACTGTGTCTCCTTCATTTGAAAGTCAGAATTTAGAACCAAATACAATGTATAAAGTATCTGTTTCTACAACCTGTCTGAATGGAAGTTCTGAATACTCTGAGGATTTCTTTTTTACAACATTGCCTACTATTACTCCACCAACAAGTGACTTATTTTTGAAAGCAAACAACGTAATCTCTAATCAAAACGAAGTAGAACAGAGTTATACATTAGAAGGAGATAATACACCACTTGCTTCTTATCTTACGTTTAATGTTACTTATACTGGGGTTACTACAATTGAGGTTTTACCTTCTTCATTTGCTATTAGTCACAGAATCAATGAAATAGCTCCTGATGTGTTTGAGCTTAGAGCAGTTGTTTCTAGTAATAATGGTTCTTCTTTTGGTCTGACTTCTGGAGATGAATTATTGAAAGTCCAAGTAACAAGAAGCAGTACAGCCGAAGACTGTATTACAGCAGAGATTACTAGAGTAGCTGCCATTGATCAGGACAGAAATAGACTTGATATAGAATCAATAGACGGAACTATCTGTTTGGCTACTTTAGCAGATGTAACTGTAAGAGTAAAAACGGCTGATAGTAAGCCTGTAAATAATACAAGAGTGATTGTAGATGGACAGATCTACACTACAAATACAGATGGCGAAGTAGTTATCCCTTACTCGGTTGATACAGAATTTTCTGCTCTAGTAGAAAAGGATAATTTCACGATTTCTCATGCTGAATTTGTAGAAATCCTTGATATCGCCATTGCAAACGACTTAGTAATTGCAGATGAGGGAGAATATCCTTCGTATATTCAAATCGCTGGAGATGTAAATCGTGATAATGAAAATTTTTTAGACGATTTAGACAGGATCATCAATGCGTTCTTTGGAGATGAGTTCCCTTGGGGAAATGATACTCCAGATTGGGTATTTACTACCATTGATGCGACTACTAATCCCTTTTCGCCTCGTTATACAGAAGGAATTCCTGCAAGAACAATTACAGAAAATACAACAATTGAAGTAACTGCAATTGCGCTGGGTGATTTAGACTTTGAATATGCTAGACCGACAGATAGAATACAAATGTTGCCTCTTCATGTAGAGCGTAAAGTAGAACAGCTACGAAACGGAGAGTTCAGAGTTTCTTTTATTACTACCAATACAGCTGATGTAGAAATATTTTCTGCTCGTTTTGAGGTAGAAGGTAAAGAGCTTACTTCACAAGTTTTTGATTTGAAACACAGAAGTGGAGAAAACAAACTTACAGTTCTTGGTATGGATGGTAGTGGTAGAGATAAGTTTGTAAATGAAAATACAGTATTACTGTCATTTATTACAAATAATCCAAAAGCCAATATTACTTCTTTTGAATATGTCAATGAAAATAAAATTCCTTATCCAATTTTATTAAAAACAGATTCAGAAGAAGGAGAAGAAATAACTGATGAGATTGTTATTTTCCCCAATCCAAATAAAGGAACATTCTTTATCAATAGTCCAGAAATAGGTTTCGTATCTAT
Organism: Bernardetia sp. ABR2-2B; assembly: GCF_037126435.1. GTDB lineage: Bacteria > Bacteroidota > Bacteroidia > Cytophagales > Bernardetiaceae > Bernardetia. Next base: position 3,418,592 of record NZ_CP147020.1, read on the forward strand.
TATTGATGCCACAGGACGTACTATTTTTGAAACAGAAATTGAGGTAGGAAAGAATCAAGTTATTCTTCCAAATGCTGCAAAGGGAATGTACAATTTGATTATCAGTTCTCCTTCTTTTTCTACTGTCAAAAAAATAGTGATAGAATAAAAGTTAGTCAGTAAATTCAATAAAAATTAAAGTAGGTGGCATTTTCTGCTGCCTACTTTTTGTAAAAACCTTCTTAACTCTAAATTTAAAACTATGAAATATTTAATTATCTTTTTTCTTATTTGCTTCTGCTCATTTATTTTTGAAGTGAAGGCGCAAAGTTTGATAGGCTCAAATACAGAAAGCATTCCAAATCAAACAGCTACAATAACTTATGTTTTGATAGCAGATGATGTAAAAGGAGGACAAATGGCTATTGACTTTGATGAAAATAAGCTGTCTTTCGTTAATGTTACTTCTACCTTGGACGGTTTTAGATACCGTACTTCTTCTAATAAAATTACGCTTTTGTGGATAACCACCACTGCAAGTGATTTTGAAAATGAAACTGTCATATCTATAGATTTCCAAGTAAAATCTTCTGTAAGTACAGGAAGTAGAATTGATTTGCCTTTCTCTGCTAGTCCTATTACATCTTTGGTTCGTTCTGATAACTCTAGAGTTACTCCTAGTTTGACAGCAGCTTATATTGATGTGATTTCTGCTACTGATATTCAAAACCTAACTACTTTATCTTTATATAATTCTCTACAAACAGCCACTGACGAAGCAAACCCAGATGATATTTTAAAGATATTAACTTATCGTAATTATGATGAAAATGTAGTCATTGATAAAAGTTTGACATTCACTTCTGATGCAACTTCATACAGCCAAATAGAAATAAATCAAATCAAAATAAATAATGGAAACAAGCTTACAATTGCAGGGAAAATGAGTGTTTCAGAATTGGTGCATTTAGAAACAACTGGACAAATTAAAGTAAATTCAAACACAGACTTCGCCTTACGTTCCACTTCAGAAAAAACAGCTATGGTAATAAATGAATCTGAAACAAATACAATCGAAGGCAATGTAATCATGGAAAGGTATTTACCAACTCCTTCTACTATTCCTAACTCTAATAATATTGGTTTTGATGGGAAAAGTTATCGTTTGTTGTCTTCTCCTTTTTCAGATGCCACAATTAGTCAGTTTGCACCTTTTATGAATTTGGTTCTGAACACAACTTATAATACAGCTTCCGAACCTGCTTATGTACGTCCATACCCAACTTTTTTTCAATATGATGAGACAAATGCAGGAAGAAAAACAAGTCAGTTTTACGGGAATTTTATTTCCAATTATAAAGTTCCAACTAATAATTCAAGTGCTTTTTTAGAAGTTGGAAAAGGGTATCAAGCAAATATTACTACTTCTC